>JAFEDG010000146.1 GCA_018241745.1 Pseudomonadota bacterium | reverse complement strand
TGCTGCTTGCATGGCTGTACACGCACAAGGGACAATTCTGACGCGGACGGACGATCCGCAACGCCTGGAGACCCCATGGACAGCGTCGATTTCGAAGTGCTGAAGCACAGTGCGGAATGGCTCGAGGAAGGCCGTGGCGTGCTGCTCGCGACGTTCGTGAAGACCTGGGGCAGCGCGCCACGCCCGGAGGGCGCGATGCTCGCCGTGCGCGACGACGGGCTCGTCGTCGGGTCGGTGTCCGGCGGCTGCATCGAGGACGACATCGTGTACCGGGTCCGCAAGGACGGCCTCGGGGCGCAGAAGGCGGAAGCCGTGAAGTACGGCGTGACCGCCGACCAGGCGCGCCGCTTCGGGCTGCCCTGCGGCGGGACGCTGGAGCTCGTGCTGGAGCCGCTGACGCGCGAGTCCGGCATGCGCGCACTGCTGCACGAGGTGGGCGAAGGTCATCTCGTCGCCCGCAAGCTGGATCTCGTCACCGGCCTCGCGACACTGCATCCCGCCACGGCCAGCGACGGCCTCACGTTCGACGGCCGGACGCTCGTCACGATCCACGGGCCGCGCTACCGGATGCTGGTCATCGGCGCGTCGCAGTTGTCGAAGTACCTCGCCTCGATCGCCGTGGGCCTTGGCTACCACGTCACCGTGTGCGACCCGCGGGACGAGTATTCGGAAACGTTCGACATCGGCGGCGTAACGCTGGTACGCACGATGCCGGATGACACGGTGAAGGCGATGAAGCTCGACGAGCGCTGCGCGGTCGTGGCGCTGACGCACGATCCCAAGCTCGACGACCTCGCGCTGATGGAAGCGTTGAAATCGCCGGCGTTCTACGTCGGCGCGCTGGGCTCGCGCAAGAACAACGAGAAGCGCCGCGAGCGGCTGCTGGAATTCGACGTGGCGCCGGCCGAGATCGCGCGGCTGCACGGGCCGATCGGGCTCTACATCGGCAGCCGCACGCCACCCGAGATCGCGATCTCGATCCTCGCCGAGATCACGGCGGTGAAGAACGGCGTCGACCCGGGGCACGTCGCACCGGTGGGCGTGGCCAAGGCGGCGCGCGCGGACGCCGCAGCGTAGCGATGGCGTAGCGGCGGCCGCGCCGCGGTCAGTGGAAGTCCCGCGATCGCGTCTCCAGCGGTCCCAGCATCGGCGTCAGGTCCACGAGCTTCTCGGCGATCAGGTGCACGACGACGCCGTCGCGCTCCACCTTGCCGTAGACGGCCATCAGCCGCGCCGTCAGCAGCTCCTTGCGCTGCCGCTCGCCCAGGTCGCGCCACACGATCACGTTGGTACTGCCGGTCTCGTCCTCGAGCGTGACGAACACGACGCCGCCCGCGGTGCCGGGACGCTGGCGGCCGACGACGATGCCGGCGGTGCGCACGATGCGGCCGGTGGGCGTGGCCGCCACCTGTTCCGCGGTGACGAGGCGCCGTGCCGCGAGCCGGTCGCGCAGCATCGCGGCCGGATGCGGTCCCAGCGTGTAGCCCAGGTGGCGATAGTCCGCGACAAGGTCCTGGCCCGCCGTCGGCGGCTCGAGCGCGACGTCCGCGTCGGCGAGCGGCGCCCCTGCGAGCAGGCCCGGCAGGTGCTCGATGCCCGCAACCTTCCATGCGGCACGATGGCGATCGCCGGCCAGCGATGCGAGCGCGCGGCCGTTGGCGAGCGCGGCGAGCTCGCGGCGGTCAAGCGCCGCGCGGTGGGCGAGATCCGCGACGTCGGCGAACGGGCGCTCGGCACGCGCCGCGACGATGCGCTGGCCCGCGGCTTCGCTGAGGCCCTTGATCATCCGCAGGCCGAGCCGCAACGGGTCCGACCCTGTTTCCCGTGACGGCGGATGCGCGACCGACCCACGGAAAACAGGGTCGGACCCGAGTTCGCAGTCCCACGCGCTGCACTTGACGTCGGCATCCAGCACGACGACGCCGTGCCGGCGGGCGTCCTGGATCAGCTGCGACGGCGCGTAGAAGCCCATCGGCTGCGAATTGAGCAACGCGCCGGTGAACGCGGCGGGGTGGTAGAGCTTGAGCCATGCGGACACGTACGCGATCTTGGCGAACGACGCCGAGTGCGACTCGGGAAAGCCGTATTCGCCGAAGCCCTTGATCTGCTCGAACAGCTGGCCCGCGAACGCGGCGCTGTAGCCGCGCGCGAGCATGCCGTCGCGCAGCTTGCCTTCGTATTTCTCGAGGCCGCCCTTGCGCTTCCACGCGGCCATCGAGCGCCGCAGCTGGTCGGCTTCGCCTTCCGTGAAGCCGGCCGCCTCGATCGCGAGCTGCATCACCTGCTCCTGGAAGATCGGCACGCCCAGCGTGCGGCCGAGCACGTTCTCGATCGCGGGACTCGGGTAGTCGAACTTGACGTCGGGGTCGCGCTCGCGCTCGCGCCGCCGCTTGAGGTAAGGGTGCACCATGCCGCCCTGGATGGGCCCGGGCCGCACGATCGCGATCTCGACGACCAGGTCGTAGAAGCACGCGGGTTTGAGCCGTGGCAGCATCGACTGCTGCGCGCGCGATTCCACCTGGAACACGCCGATCGTGTCGGCCTTCTGCAGCATCGCGTACACCGCATCGTCGTGCGGCGGGATGTCCGCCATCGTCACCGTGTGGCCGGCCGTGCCGGAGATCATCTCCAGCGCGCGGCGGATGGCGGACAGCATGCCGAGCGCGAGGCAGTCGACCTTGATGAGGCCCAGCGCCTCCAGGTCGTCCTTGTCCCATTCGATCATCGTGCGCTCGTTCATCGCCGCGTTCTCGATGGGCACCAGGCGGTCGATGCGGTCGCGCGCGATGACAAAGCCGCCCACGTGCTGCGACAGGTGGCGCGGGAAGCCCTGCAGCGTGTCGACGAGGTCCGTGAGGAGCCGGATGATGGGCGCTGCGGGATCGAAGCCGGCCTCGCGCAACCGCTCGTCGGCGATCTCGCGGCGGTCCCACCACGCGAAGAGCCTGCACAGCCGGTCGAGCTGCGCCGGCTCGATGCCGAGCGCTTTGCCGACGTCGCGCACCGCGCTCTTGGCGCGGTAGCAGATGACGGTGGCGGCGAGCGCCGTCCGCTCGCGCCCGTACTTGTTGTACACGTACTGCATCACTTCCTCGCGCCGCTGGTGCTCGAAGTCGACGTCGATGTCCGGCGGCTCGCCCTTGCGCTCCTCGCTCATGAAGCGGCCGACGAGCGTCGACTGCAGCGCCGGATCCACTTCCGTGATGCCCAGCACGTAGCAGACCGCGGAATTGGCGGCCGAGCCGCGCCCCTGGCACAGGATGCCCAGGCGGCGCGCTTCGACGACGATGTCGTGCACCGTCAGGAAGAACGGCTCGTACCGGAGCTTTTCGATCAGCGCGAGCTCGTGCGCGAGCAGCCGCGTCACCTTGGCGGGCACCGGCTGCGCCGGATCCGGCGCGCGATGCGCATAGCGCTGCAGCGCGCCGGCCGCGACCAGGTCGCGCAGGTGCGCGATTGCCGTCTTGCCGGCGGGAACGATCTCCTCCGGGTATTCGTAGCGGAGCTCGTCCAGCGAGAAGCGGCAGCGCTCGGCGAGCGCGACGGTGGCGGCCATCAGTGCCGGCGGATAGAGCGTGGCGAGGCGCCCGCGCGAGCGCAGCGCGTGCTCGCCGTTGGGGAACAGCGCGTGGCCGCATGCGGCGAGCGGCTTCTTCAGCCGGATCGCCGTCAGCGTGTCCTGCAGCATCCGGCGCGCACGGACGTGCATGTGCACGTCGCCGGCCGCGACGAGCGCGAGCCCGCTCGCGCGGCTGATCCGCGTGAGCGTCGCGAGCCGCGCGGCCTCGTCGCCGCGCGCGTGATGCGCGAACGCGATCGCGGCCGTGCGGCCGAAAGCCTCGGCGACGAAGCGCGCTTCGCCGGCCAGCCGCGTGCCGTCGCGATGCGGCCCCGGCACCCACAAGGCCTGGCAGCGCGTGCCGAGCGCGGCGACGTCGTCGCGCGTCAGCACGTAATGCCCTTTCACCGCGCGGCGCCGGCCTTGCGTGATCAGCTGCGCGAGGTCGCCATAGCTGTCGCGGTCGGTGGCCAGCAGCACCAGCTTCAGGCCGTCGGCCAGCGTGAACTCGCTGCCGACGATCAGCGCGAGCGGCGCGTCCGGCCGTGGCACCGTGCCGGCGTTCCTTTCCCAAACCTCGCGCTGCGCCCGGGCCGCCATGTGCGCGCGCACGACGCCGGCCAGCGAGCATTCGTCGGTGACGGCGAGCGCGCGATAGCCGAACGTGACGGCCTGGTCGACCAGTTCCTCCGGGTGCGACGCGCCGCGCAGGAACGAGAAGTTGGACAGGCAATGCAGCTCGGCGTAGGGGGGCAGGGAAGGGACGTTGGACACCGCTGGCAATCGAAGGGACGCATTGCGGCCTGGTAATGACCGTATGGATATACGGTATCATGCACTACCGTCGCAACGCCATGACGCCTGCGGAAGCTTGCCGTCCGCCAAGGGGAGGCTTGCGCGATGAGGCGATAAGTCTCCATAATCACCTCAATTAATGATTTGATTATGGCTGACAAACAGCTCAAGCGCTGGATCTGGCAGCACCCCGGCTGGCCCGTATTCCGCTGGGATCCGGCCCATCTCACGGCGCCGCTGGCTGCAGCGCGCAAAGCGCAGGGCGAGTTGACGGGCATGGCACGCCTGCTCGATCCCGATTCCGACCTGCGCGCCCGCTTCGAGGTGCTGACCGCAGAAGGCATCGCGACCAGCGCGATCGAGGGCGAGCGCTTCGACCCCGACGCGCTGCGGAGCTCGCTCGCGAATCGGCTGGGCTTGCCGGCCACCGGCCTGCCCAACCCGCCGCGCTTCATCGAAGGTCTCGTCGACGTGCTGCTCGAAGCAACGCGCGACACGCAGGCGCCGCTGACGCTCGCGATACTCGCGAGCTGGCAGGGCGCGCTGTTCCCAACCGGCCGCTCTGGCCTGGCCGAAATCCGGGTCGGCGCGTTGCGCGGGCCGGCACCGATGCAGATCGTATCGGGGCCGGTTGGGCGCGAGCGCGTGCATTACGAGGCGCCGCCCCGGCGCGGCCTCGAGCAGCAGGTCACGCGATTCCTGGACTGGTTCGATGCGCCGCCGCGCAACCTCGATGGCCTGCTGCGCGCCGGGCTCGCCCACGCCTGGTTCGAGCTGCTGCATCCGTTCGAGGACGGCAACGGCCGCGTCGGGCGCGCGTTGCTCGATCGCGCGCTGGCGCAGGACGAGCCGCGGGCCGCACGACTCTTCAGCCTGTCGTCCCGCTTCATGGCCGTGCGCGGCGAGTACTACGCGGCGCTCGAAGCGCTGTCGGTGGAATCGCTGGACGCCACCGCATGGCTCGAATGGTTCCTCGTCCAGGTGGCCGCCGCGTGCAGCGACAGCACGGGCATCATCGAAAGCGTACTGCGCAAGACGCGTTTCTGGATGCGTCACGCGCAAGCGAGTCTCAACGACCGGCAGCGGAAAGTGCTGAACGCGTTGCTCGACGCCGGTCCGGGCGGTTTCATCGGCGGCATGACCAATCGCAAGTACGCGCATATGACGCACGTGAGCCCGGCGACCGCCCAGCGCGACCTTGCGGAACTCGTCGCGCGTGGCCTGCTGCGAGCGGAAGGCGGCGGACGGAGCGTCCGCTATGAACTTGCCGAAACGCCGGCGGCGCCACAGTAAACTTCCCCACATGCCGCGCCGACTGCCCACCGGCGAGATCCCGGGACTCGTCGCCGCCGACACCGGCGATACGACGGCCCACCGGCAGATCGTCCGCGCGCTGGACGCCGCGCGTGCCGCCGCCGACCCCGCGCAGACAGCCATGCTCGCGGCGGCGCTGCTGATCGAAGGCCACGTCCGCAGCAACTTCCGCGACTTCCCCCGCCTCATCGTCGACGCGGCGCCGGTACGCGATGCCGCCTTCCCGTGGCGGCGCGCGGACGACGAGTTGCTCGTGCTGTCGGGCCTGCTCGCGGGCCTCGTGTACTTCGGCAACGACGATCCATTCCTGCCCACGTGCGTCGAGCGGCTGCTGGCGCTCGTCGAGCGGGATCTCGACGTGAACCGCCGCTTTGCCGCAGGGCGTCTGCTGCTCTACTACGCGGAGCCGCGCGAATTGCGGGTGCTGAGCCAACGCGTCTACAGCGTGCTCGCGCCGGCGCGCGGCGACCCGCGGCTCACGCCCCATCGGCTTGCGCATTTCCTGATCTACTGGACGCGCGCGGCCGGCTACGCGAAGGAGGCGCGCCAGGCGCGACAGGCGGAGGCGGACGTGCGCGAGCTCGTCGCGCGGCACGGCCTCGCGGATATTCGCCGCGGCCTCAGCTACCTCGACGTCGCACGTAGCCTGCCCGGAGGCGATGTCGCCACCGTGCGGCGCGCGGTGGCCGAGTACGAGGGCATGGTCGATGGCGCCAGCCTCATCGACCTGCAGCGGCTCGAGTACCTGAAGACCAAGCTCGCCGGGCTCGAAGGCCAGCTCGACCGCGCGGTCTTCCACGCGGCGCGGGCGACGGGGTATGCGCGGGAGCTCGCGTTCCCGCCGCCGGTCCTCGCCGTCTACCTGGTCAGCGAAGGGCAGGCGCATCTCGCGCTCGGCGCATTCGACGCGGCGCTGCGGTTGCTGCGCGAGGCGGTGCCGATGGTGCCGGCGCGCTTCGTCGACGAAATCGAGGACATGATCGCGTTCGTCGAGGCATGGTCGGTGCTGCAGCGAGGCGAGCGCGAAACGGGCCTGGCGCACTTCGCGGCGGCCTGGCGCCGCGTCCGCGAGCGCCAGTTCTATGACACGTTCGATGGCTTGCCTGCATTCGGCGCGCGGCTGTGCGCGCTCGCGCTCGAGCAGGGGATCGAAGTCGATTTCGTGCGCAGTCTCGTGCAGACCCGCGGCATCGCGCCGCCGCCGGACGCGCCGGAGTCGTGGCCGTGGCCTGTGCGCATCCGCGCGCTCGGGGGCTTCGTCGTCGAGCTGCTCGCCGACGGGACTGGCCGAGTGCGACGGCAACACGATGATCCAGCCTGCCACTGGCGCGGTCGTGACGTTCGTGCTGCCGTCGGGCAGCAACAACATCGTGATCACGACGAGCGTCAACGGCGGGCCCGAGTTCACGACGCACGACACGGAGCCCGCGGGTACGTCAGCCATGTCGACTCCATCCGTCGGCGTCGGCCTGCCTACGTCGACGCCGATCCCGTATACGGTCGTGCAGTCCTATTTCCCGGCAAACGACGGCGTCATTGCGGGTCCTGGCGTCGTGATCTCGGGCAGCTGCCCTGTGGCCAACGAGGGCTCGGTGACCTGGGTCAACCAGGCGAGTTCGGGTCCGGGAGCGGCAAGCGCGACCGTGGCGCTGCCTGCGGTATCGGGCCTGGGCCTTGCGATCCTGGTGGCCTGCCTCGCGGCGGGCGCGATGCTCTCGTTGCGCAAGCGTTTCGCGTAGGGAGCGGTCGGGATGCGCGGCCGCAGAGCGGCCGCGCCAAGATGGCGGCCGCGCACGCTTGCGCGGGGAACTGGAGGTCATGACATCCGCAGCAACGCAGTAAACTCCCGCCATGGCGCGCCGGCAGGACACCACGGAGGTGCGGGAGCTTGCGGCCGCCCATCGCGGCGATCCCGGTGCATGGCGGATGACGGCGGCTGCTCTGGCCAAAGCCGAGCGAGCCGGCGACATGCGGCACACGGCGCTGCTCGCTGCCGCGCTGATGATCGAAGGCCAGCTGCGGGGCAACTACCGTGGTTTCGCCGACGGGATTGCCCGGCTGGCCCCGGCCCGCGACCCTGCCTTTCGTTGGGATACGCCCGATGACGAGTTGCTGGCGCTGACCGGGCTCCTGACCGGCCTGCTCTATTTCGGCAACGACGACCCGGTGTTGCCCGCGTGCGTCGATCGCATGCTCGGGCTCCTGGAACAGGACGTCAATGTCAATTTGCGCTTTGCGGCAGCGCGCCTGCTCCTGTTCTACTGCGAGCCACGTGAGCTGCGGGTCCTGAGCCAACGCATCTTCAGCCTGGCCGCACCGCTGCGCGAGGATCCGGTGCTCACGCCGCATAGGCTCGCGCACTTCCTCGCGTATTGGGCGCGGGTCTCCCGGTATGCCGGGGAATCGCGCCAGGCCCAGGCGGCGGACGACGAGGTACGCGCGCTGGCAACGCGACACGCCCTCATGGACATCCAACGTTCGTCGGCCTACATCGACCTCGAGCGCTGTCTGCCGTCGCGCGACCTGGCACGCGCCCAGCAGGCGCTGGCGCACCTGGAACGGTTGACCGAGCCGTCGAACCTGCCCGACATGCAACGGCTCGAATTCGCGCGGACGAAGCTCGCGGCGCTCGAAGGCCAGCACGACCGCGCGCTGTTTCATGCGATCAGGGCTTCCCAGTACGCCGCGGAGCTCGCGTTCCCGCCCGTCATGCGCGCGGTATACATCGTCAGCGAGGCGCAGGCGCGGCTTGCGCTCGACGAATTCAGCGAAGCGCGCCGGCTGTTGGCCGACGCCGCCACGCTGGTCCCGGGTACGTATGTGCGCGAGATCGAGGACATGGCCGAATTCGTCCGCGCGTACGAACTGTTGCGCGGTGGCCAGCACGAGGCTGGCGTGGCGCGCCTCGCCGCCGCGTGGCGCGGCGTCCGGGAACGGCAGTTCTACGACACGTTCGACGGCTTCCCCGCGTTTGCGGCACGCCTGTGCGCGATCGCCCTCGAGCACGGTATCGAGCCCGAATTCGTGTGCAACCTCATCGCAATGCGCAACGTGCTGCCGCCGCCGGAAGCGACTGCGGAGTGGCCATGGCCGGTGCGCATCCGTGCACTGGGTCCATTCGTCGTCGAGTGCCATGGCAAGGCATTGACCTTCGAAGGCAAGGCGCAAAAGAAGCCGATCCAGCTGCTCAAGGTGCTGACGGCGTTCGGCGGTCGTGCGGTCCCCAAGGAACGGCTGCAGGAGGCGCTGTGGCCCGATGATGACGCCAGTACGTCCAGCAATGCGCTCAATGTGCTGATCATGCGTACGCGCAAGCTCCTCGGCGACGCGTCCGCAGTGCGCGTCGACGAAGGCAAGGCAGGCTTCGACCCGGCTCGCGTATGGCTGGACGTTTGGGCGTTCGACGCGGACGTCGAGGCGCTGCAATCCGCGCTGCGCGATCCGGCGCGCGCCACCGAGGTAAGCGACATCGCGGCGCGCCTCGTGGCCTGCTACCGCGGCCCCTTCCTCGGCGACGAGGATCCACAACGCTGGTCGCTTTCCGCGCGCGACCGCTGGCAGGGCCGGTTGCGGCGCTCGCTCGCGGATGCGGGGCGCCGACGCGAGGAATGCGGCGACCCCCACGGCGCCATCGCGCTGTACAGCAGGGCGCTGGAGGTCGACAGCCTCGCAGAGGACGTTTACCGGCGGCTCATGCGGGCCTTGCTCATCGCCGGAGAGCCCGCGGAAGCCTTGCGCGTCTACCGTCGATGCCGCGACGTGCTCGCCATGGAGCTTGGCGTCCCGCCTTCGGGCGAAACGCAAGCGCTCGCACGCTCGATCCACGCCTGACGTTCCCCAGCCACCGCGGTGGCGGCGCACGAATCCGTAACCGATCCGTTATCCCGCCGCGGCGATACTCGACGCGACGGCCCGTGCCGTCGCAAAATGGGGAGGCGGCGATGCCGGAGCGGCACACACCACGCGCAACACGCGGCAAGGCAGGGATCAAGGGCGGAGTGTTCGCGGTTGTTGCCGCGGCTGCGCTGGCATTGGGGACACCGCAAGCGCATGCGGCCTATTCGGTGCAGATGGGCGGCACGCCCAGCGGGCCCGGGACCTGCGATTCGCTGCACGCGACGCAACCCTATGCCGGCGGGTTCTTCGCGGCAACGCTGCCGCCGGGGCCGAACAACCTGATCGTCACGCATACGGTCAACGGCGGAACGCCCTTTGTCCAGCTGGTCTCGGATTCCACCGCCATCGCCGGCGGCCAGCCCGAGCTGTCCATCGAGCTGTTCGTGCCGACCGCGCCACCCTACGTGGCGGTCGACTCCGTGTTTCCGGCGCTCAACGGTGTCCCGGTCGGCACGGGCACCGTGGTGACGGCGACCTGCAGTGCGGAGGGCGTGGCAAGTGTCACCTTCACCAGCGGCGTTCCGGCCGGGTTGCCTGGCACCGGCTCGGCGTTCGCCGTGCCCACGCTCGCGCCCGCGGGACTCGCAGTATTGTTGGCGGTCCTGGCACTTGCCGGTGCCATGTCCAGGTTGCCGTCTCGACGTCGGTGACGGCGGGCTCGCGGTCCAATCCACAGGAGGAAAGTCACATGCATGTACATCATCATCGTCGGGCACTCCGGTTTGCAGTTTGCGCAAGGGTGGCCGTCGCCGTGGTCGCGATGGGCAGCGCCGTTGCTCCGCTGTCCGCGGCGCCGACGACGCTCAAGGGTGCCGCCATCCTCGACACGCCCTGCGGCAAGACGGCGGTCAAGCAGATGGGCATGCTGCACAACGGCGATGTTGCCGGTGCCAACAAGCTGACGACGGCCGAAACGCAGAAGCGGTGGGCGTCGATGCCGGCCAAGGACCGCGACATGATGGCCGACATGGCGAAGTCGATGTCGCCGTCGTCCGAGGCCTATGCCGCCGCGATCCGCACGTCTGGCGTGATGGTCATGGACGGCAACAATGCCCACCTGAAGGTGACGCAGACGACGAAGGACGCCAACGGCTCGAGCACGTCGACCACCGAGCAGTCGTTCGCGATGGAGGGTGGGCAATGCCTGGTCAGCCGGTAGGGCGACGGCCGCGCTAAGATGGCGGCGGCGCGCGGGGCCACGAGCCCCGCGCGCCGCTTTCCATCCGCCATCCTGCGCCCATGCCCACCATCGCCTTCGATCGCTTCTACCGCTACGCCGAACTGTCGCAACTGCTCCACGCGTTCGCGCGTGAATACCCGCAACTCGTCGCCGTCGAGGCGATCGGCAAGAGCCACGAGGGCCGCGACATCTTTGTCGTGACCGTAACCAACACGGCGACCGGGCCCGCGGCCGACAAGCCCGCGTTCTGGGTCGACGGCAACATCCACGCCACGGAAGTCGCAGCGTCCGTCGCCAACCTGTACCTGCTGCAGCAACTCGTCACGCAGTACGGCACGGATCCGGAAATCACGCGCGCGCTCGATACGCGTGCGTTCTACATCTGCCCCCGGATCAACCCGGACGGCGCCGAATGGGCACTGGCGGATCACCCGAAGTGGATCCGTTCCAGCACGCGGCCGTATCCGTTCGACGAGGAGGAGCCGGAAGGCCTCGTCGTCGAGGACATCGACGGCGACGGACGCATCCTGCAGATGCGCATCCGCGACGACAACGGCGTGTGGAAGCCGCATCCTTACGAGCCGCGGCTGATGGTGCGGCGCGATCCTACGGAAGTCGGCGGCACGTACTACCGGATCGTGCCGGAAGGTCGCTACGAGAACTACGACGGCCACACGCTGCGCGTGAAGAAGCCGCGCGAGCGCCTCGACCTCAACCGGAATTTCCCGGCGTCGTGGCGCCAGGAGTTCGAGCAGATGGGCGCGGGGCCGTACCCGACGTCGGAGCCCGAGATCCGCGCGGTCGTCGACTTCATCACGCGCCACACGAACCTGTGCGGTGGCACGACGTTTCACACGTGGAGCGGCGTGCTGCTGCGCCCGTTCGAGCACCTGCCCGACGAGGAGATGCACGCCGAGGACCTGTGGGTCTACCAGGCGCAGGGCAAGAAGGGCACCGAGCTCACCGGCTACCCGGCGATCTCGGTCTACCACGAGTTCCGGTATCACCCGAAGGAAGTCATCGGCGGCACGTTTGACTGGATCTACGAGCACCTGGGCCTGTTCTCGTGGGTCGTCGAGATCTGGTCGCCGATGCGCGAGGCGGGCATCCGCGAATACAAGTTCATCGACTGGTTCCGCGAGCATCCGGTCGACGACGACCTGGCGCTGATCCGCTGGAGCGACACGACGCTGGGCGGGATCGGCCACATTCCATGGAAGGCGTTCGACCATCCGCAGCTTGGGCCGGTCGAGATTGGCGGCTGGAATCGCTTCCACGCGTTCTCCAACCCGCCGCCGGCGTTCATGGAGAAGGAAGTCGCGCGCTTCCCGCGCTGGCTCGTGTGGCAGGCGCTGTGCTCGCCGCGGCTCGTCGTCAAGCACGCGGGCGCCGAGCGCGCGGGTGCGGACACGTGGAAGATCACGCTGGTCGTCGAGAACGAAGGCTGGTTGCCAGCGTACGTCAGCAAGCGCGCGCTGGAGCGCAAGACCGTGCGCGGCGTGATCGTCGACGTCGAGTTGCCGGACGGCGCGTCGCTGGTCGTCGGCAAGGCGCGCGACGACTACGGCCAGCTCGAGGGGCGGTCCGGCAAGCACACCGGCGTGTCGTTCTTCCCCGATTACAACGTCACCGACGACCGCCGCAAGATCGAGTGGGTGGTGAAGGGCGCCGCCGGGCAGGAGGTGGTCCTGGTCGCCCGGCACGAAAGGGCCGGCGCGGTCCGCGCCACCGTGAAATTAGGGTCCGACCCTATTTGACATAATAAATAGGGTCGGACCTATAGCGGTTCCTCGTCCATCGCGGCGACCTGCTCGCGCAGCTCCAGGATGCGGTCCTGCCAGTAGCGCTGCGTGCCGAACCACGGGAACGCGACCGGGAACGCGGGATCATCCCAGCGCGCGGCGATCCAGCCGGCGTAGTGAATCAGCCGCAGCGTGCGCAACGCCTCCACCAGGAACAGTTCGCGTCGGTCGAATGCCCGGAACTGCTCGTAGCCTTCGAGCACCACGGCGAGCTGTCGCTGCATCGACGCACGGTCGCCCGCGAGCAGCATCCACAGGTCCTGCACGGCGGGCCCCATCCGCGCATCGTCGAAGTCGACGAAGTGCGGGCCTTCGCCTGCGGCGCCGGTGGTCCACAGGACGTTGCCGGCGTGTACGTCCCCGTGGATGCGGATGCGTGCGAAGTCGCCCGCCCGCGCAAACGAACGGCGCACGCCGTCGAGCGCCTGCGCGCTGACGCTGCGATAGGGCTCGACCAGGTCCGCAGGCAGCCAGTCACCGGCGAGCAGCCGTTCGCGCGGCTCGTCGCCGAAGCTCGCGATGTCGAGCGTCGGCCGCGCGGCGAACGGCGCGCCGGCGCCCACCGTGTGAATGCGCGCAAGGTAGCGGCCGACCCACCTCAGCACGTCGTCGCGATCGAGCTCGGGCGGGCGGCCGCCGCGCTTGTCGTACAGCGCGTAACGGAAGCCCGCGTGCGTGAACAGCGTGCGGCCGCCGATCACGCGCGGCGGCACCGCGGGCACTTCGCGCTCGGCCAGCGCCAACGCGAACGCGTGCTCTTCCGCGATGGCCGCGTCGCTCCAGCGACCCGGGCGATAGAACTTGACGACGAGCGGCGGCGCGTCGTCCTGCATCACCTGGTAGACACGATTCTCGTAGCTGCCGAGCGCGAGCAGCCGCCCGTCGGGCACGCCGCCGCAGGCCTCGACGGCATCCAGCACGACGTCCGGCGTCAGCGCTGCATATGGGTGGGCCGGCGCGTCCATGCGTCATTGTAAGGTTCGGCCCGCGGGCACCGACCGGTGCTACATTGAACGACCTGCGAGCCCCCGATGCCGATGGATCCGACGCTGCCCCAGCCCGTCGTACCCGCAAGCCCCGCCGTACCGGACGCGCCATTGCAGCGCGAAGACGCGCGCCCCGTGCCGGGCGGCTACACGTACCGCCGCCATGCGCTGCCGGTGCGCGTCTTCCACTGGATCAACGTCGTTGCGCTGACGATCCTGCTGATGAGCGGACTCAACATCTTCAACGCCCATCCGGCGATGTACTGGGGATCGTCGTCGTATTCGGGCCGTCCGCCGCTGCTGATGATGACCGCCGTGGAGGCGCCCGACGGCACGGCGCGGGGCGTCACGCGCATCTTCGGCCATCAGTTCGACACGACGGGCGTGTTCGGCCTGTCGACGGTCTATGGCGAGCTGACGGCCCGCGGCTTCCCGTCCTGGCTCACGATCCCGGACGGCAACTGGCTCGCGATGGCGCGCAGCTGGCATTTCTTCTTCGCCTGGATCCTGGTGCTGAACGGCCTCGCTTATGTCGGCTACGCAGCGTGGTCGCGGCACATCGCGCGCGACCTCGCGCCGACGAGGGCGGACTGGCGCGGCATCGGCGCGTCGATCGTCGACCATCTCAAGTTCCGGCACCCGAAGGGCGAGGCGGCCACGCGTTACAACGTGTTGCAGAAACTCGCCTACCTTGTCGTGATCTTCGTGCTGCTGCCGCTGATGATCCTGATGGGCCTCGGCCTGTCGCCGTGGGCCAACGCCGTGTGGCCCGGCTGGGTAGACCTTTTCGGCGGCCGCCAGGCGGCCCGCACGATCCACTTCGTCTGCGCATGGCTGATCGTGCTGTTCGTCTGCATCCACGTCTTCGAGGTCATCATCACCGGCGTCTGGAACAACGTGCGCTCGATGATCACCGGGCGCTATCGCGTCGACCGCGACGTACCGGCGGAGGTGCAGTCATGAGCGCGCCGGGCCGCTCCCAAGCGCTCATCCCGGAGCGCGCAGCGCGCAGGGGGATCCAATGAGTACGCAGCGTCGCCGCTTCTTCGCGCGCGCCTTGGGCACGGCCGGCGCGCTGGTGCTGGCCGGCTGCGACAAGCTGTCGCGCACCGATTGGTTCCCCAAGGTGCTGAACGTCGCGGAGCCCGTCAACAATTCGATCGCCAAGACCGTCGCGCGCATGGCGATGGCCGAGGAATTCCCGGAGAGCGCGCTGTCGCCGAGCTTCCGCAGCAACGGCACGTCGGACCCTGGAACCGACGCCTACGTCGCGCTCGCGCAAGGCCAGTTCGCGACGTACAAGCTCGTCGTCGACGGCTTGGTCGAGAACCCGCTGGCGCTGACGCTCGCCGACGTCCGCGCGCTGCCGTCGCGCGAGCAGATCACGCGGCACGACTGCGTCGAAGGCTGGAGCGCGATCGCGCGCTGGAAGGGCGCGCGGTTGTCGGCGATCCTGGCCGCCGCGAAGCCCAAGGCGAACGCACGCTACGTCGTGTTCCATTGCGCCGACCCGATGAACGAGGACGGCACGGGCTTCTATTACGAGAGCATCGACTTCGAGGACGCGTATCACGAGCAGACGATCCTCGCATACGACCTCAACCGCGCACCGCTGCCCATCGCCAACGGCGCGCCGCTGCGGCTGCGCGTCGAGCGCCAGCTCGGCTACAAGCAGGCGAAGTATTTGCTGCGCCTCGAGCTCGTCGAGAGCTTTGCGCACATCGAGGGCGGGAACGGCGGCTACTGGGAAGACAACGGGTACCAGTGGTTCGCGGGGATCTGATCCGCGCGCCGCGCGCTTGCTAGTTTCCGGCCGGCACCTGTACCTGCGCGGGCGGCGGCGCCGAGCCGGCCGCGCGTCCCGCGGGGATTCCCTGCATGTTGCGACGCGCTGCGGGCTTGGCCACGACGCTGGCCGGTGCCGACGCCTCCGGAACGCCAGCGGGCTGCGTGGCGGCCGGATCGGGCCGCCGCGCCGCGTTGCGAGCATGCAGCGCGGCATAGCACGCAGTGAGGTAGCCCGCGCCATCGACGCGGCGCATGTACTCGCGCACCGCGTCGTCGTCGTCCCGGTGCAGCCCCGCGCTTGCGACGGCAAACAGGACATCGAGCGACGGCGGCAACGCCTGCAGTGTGGCGCGGGCTTCTGCCGTCGGCGGCGTGAGCCGCGCTATCTGCCTGAAGGCCGCGGGCTGCATGTGTTCGAGCGAGAGCCCCCGGAAAATGGCGACGGCTTCGAAGCCTGAGACGGCCTCCGGGTTGCACGCGCCGTGGAATACCTCGCCGCGCGTCAGCCATGCAAGCTGCGCGCGGCTCGCATGGACCAGCAGCACCCCGGCGGTACCGTATTCCGGTCGTGGCGTGAGCAGCGCGCGGTACTCGGCGATGGCGGCGGGCGTGTCGTGGAGATCGAACTGCAGAAGGTCCGCCGCCCACGGCGATGCGGCGGTCCCCTGCGCGTGGGCGAAGCGGCGGTAATAGGAGAGTGCGCGGCGCGGATCGTGCAGCGCGAAGCGCGCGACGTCGGCCATGCTCAGCCACTGACCGCTCGCATCGTGGCACGCGGGAGGAGGGTCATGGGGCCGGTTTTCGACGAGCGCCTGGCAGGCCTCGACGTAGATTTCCATCTGCAGCAGGTAGCTGGCAGGATCGACCGTCTCCAGGCGGCTTGCGTGGTTCTGGATGCGAATCAGCGCCTGCAGCCGCTCGGCGTCCGGTGGTCGTGCAGGTGGCGCGGGCCATGCGGGCGCTGCGCCGGCAAGCAGGGCGACCGCGAGCAGCGCATGGCCCAATCCCGTGCGCCGCGGGCGCTGCGCGTGGTGGGTGGCCGCCTCGGCCACGTGCCTGAGCATCGAGTGAGCATGAGGTCGTTTTTCGGCGGCCGCCATCGGCCGAACGGATGATTGTCGGCCGACCGGAAACCTGCCACATTGTCAGGCTGCGTCTCCCTGCGGTTGCGCGGCGGCTGGACCAAGTGGCCGCAGCCTGCGGGCGCGTCAGCCGAACAGCCCGTGCACGTACCAGTCGCCGTCGTCGATCCCGCGCCGATGCGTCCGGTAGACCCATAGCTCGCTGCCGTTGGGCGTGACAACGCGGTGATAGTCGCGTCGCACGTCGTGCCCGTCCCACCAGCCGGATTCGATGCGCTCGGCGGCGCCGCGGCGCGCCGCGAGCGTGGCCGCGCGCAATGCGGACACCGGGGCCGGTACCGGCAGCAGCCACAGCGGCCGCGGCAGCGACGGCGTCGAGGCCGGCAGCGGATCGGCGGCGGGCTTCTTGAGCCGCGTCCGCGCCGTGAGGCCGTCGGCGGCCGCCAGTGCCGCCGCGCCGGGCGGTGACGCCGCCGCCGGCGTGGCGGGTGCTGTGACCGGAGCCGCTGCGCCGGCATCGCTCTTCATCGCGCGCTCCGGCCGGTGCTCGGCGAGCGCCGCGACGCGCAGCACGCTGCCTTCGCCCAGCCGCGCGCGCAGCCGGTCGACCAGCGGCGCCGTCGTGGGCACGGCATCGTCGCCGGGCAGGAAGCCGAAGTCGCGCGCCGGCAGCGCTGCAGTGGCGCGCGTGACGAGCGTCAGCGTCTCGACGGGCGCGGGCAGCTCGACGCGCACGAGGCGCTCGCGCAGCACGCTGTCGAGATGGCCCAGCGTGCGCGTGGGGCCGCCGAACGCAAGCGCCACCGTCGTCGCGGGGATGCCGGTGCGCACGTGCGTGTAGCGCTCGTGCGCGAGCACGAGCTCGAGGCGCAGCACGCCCAGGCCGCGCGCGAGCAGCCAGTCCGCCAGCTCGTTGAGCGCGCGCCGCGCGACGAAATGCAGCGCGCCCGTGTCGTGCACCGGCACAGGCAGCGGCAGCCGCGTGCTGAACTCCGGCGGCGGCACGTAAGGCTCGCGCGGATCGGCGACACGACCGTTGGCGCGGTCCAGCAGCTCGACGAACGCCGGACCGCAGCGGCGCGCGAGGCCTTCGCGCGGCAACGCCAGTGCTTCGCCATAGGTCGTGATGCCGCTGCCGGCGAGCAGCTCGCAGGCGGCAGGATCGGCGTCGAAATGCGCAAGCGGCAGCGCGGCCAGCAATGGCCACAGCGTGGCCGTGTCGAACACGGGCGCCGTGTGCCGTGCGCGGGCGAGCGCCAGCGCGCCGAGCGGCGTCGGTGCATACGCATGGCGCGCCGTGAGCCCGCGCGCCGCGATGCCGTCGGCGAGGCCCTGCGCCAGGCGCGTGAAGCCGCCGAAGAGCCGCAGGCTGGCCGCGAGATCCGCGACGAGCGCGGCGGGCCGCACGAGCGACACGTGCGGCGTGAAGCGCAGCACGAACGTGGCGACCGCTGCCAGTGCCGCCGCCTCGCGTGCGGTGTCGCGGACGACGAACGTGATCGCCGGCGCCAGCGCCAGCGCCGCGGACAGGCGCTGGCCGCGGCGCACGCCCGCCGCATGCGCGGCGCGGTTGGGCGCGAGCACCACGGGCTGCGGATCGCCGGTGACGACGGCGAACGGCGCGGCCGGTGCGCCGGCGCCGGCCGCCTGTGCAGCGTCGCGCGCGACGCCGGGCGCGAACACTTCGAGCGGCAGCGCGGGCAGCAGCACAGCCATCCACAGGTGGCTCCCCGGGACGGCGCGGGCAGCGTGCGCAGTGGCCGCGTCAGGGTCCGGCATGCTGCGTCAGCCGGGCATGTGGCCCCGGTCCCGCGCCGGCACGTTCCAGATCGCGTCTTCCGACGTGCCGAGCGCCGCGAGTTCGGCGGCGCGCAGGTGTGCTTCGTTGGCGCAGAAGAACTCGTCGAGCTGCGGCGGCGCCACCGCAGTGCCGGCGAGCATCGCGTGCGCCTGGCCGCGATGGTGGATCTGGTGCTCGAACAGGTGCGCGAGCAGCCGCGTGGCCGGCTCGTGCAGCAGCCCGATGCGGCGCGGCACGCCGATCGGCTTGGCGAGCGTGGCGTCGGTGAGGCCCGCGCAGACGGCGACGAGCCGCTGGTCGACGGCGCGCTGCGCGACGGCCAGTTCCGCGCACGTGGCGAACGGCTCTTCGGGATCGTAGAAGCTCGCTGCATCGGCATTGGGCGGTGCGTCGGCGAGCCCACGCTCCAGTGCGTCGACGTAATACCAGTCGACCGTGAGGATGTGGTTCAGCGTGGCCTTGATCGACGGGAAGAAGCTCGTCCGCGTGGCTTCGAAGTCCGCCTGCGACAACGCGCTGCATGCGGCCAGCAACCGGTGGTTGGCCCATGCGTTGTTCCACGCCATCGTGTACAGGTGGTGCGCGAGCGGCGACGCGGGAGGCGGCATCGGGATTCCAGGCGGAGTCATGCGGAAGCGGCCCACTGCGCCGGGGCAGTGGGGAAGGGCAGCGACGGCGCGTCGGCGGGCGCCGGCCGCGACGCGGTGCGCGGCAGGATGGCGAGGCCGGCACGATGCGCGTGCGCCCGATCGACGTCGACGACGAGCGGCTGCGCGAGCTCGCCGCCGCGCCGCTTGTCGACGTGCACGGCGAGCCGGCCGTCCGCCGGCGCGAGCCGCAGCCGCAACGCCGCGGTGGCCGCGCGCGCGGCCACGCCGGGACGCCGCCACAGCACGCCGAACGTGCGGCCTTCGCGCGCGGCGACGGCGAGCCGCCGCAACGCACGCGCATCGTCGGTGGCAAGCCAGGCGAACGCCGCGCCGCACTCGGCCGCGCGCAATGCCTGCTCGTAGGCCCACAGCGCTTCCTGCGGCGTGGCGCATTGCACGACGAAGAGCCGCGCGAGGTCGACGCCGGCCGCCGCCAGCGCCGGTGCATACGGCGTGTACGGCGGCGCGATCCAGACGACGTCGCGCTTCCGTTGCGCCGCGTCGCGCTGCAGCGTGGCCAGCGCGGGCAACGTGAGGCGGACCTCGCCGATGCCTTCGCGCTCGAGCACGATCTCCGTGAGCGCCGCGCGCGGCCACCCGCGGCCGGGCAGCGCCGCGTCGAGCGCGCCGAACCCCGTGGCCAGCGCCGCCGGCTCCGGCGCGCAGTCGCGGCCGCGCCAGATGGCGGGGTTGGCGAGCACGGCCGCCAGCGCGGCCTGCGCCGACGACCCGTTGCCATGCACGAAGCCGGTGCCCATGTCGCGAGACGCGGCGCCGAACGTCAGCCCTGGCCCTGCGCCGCGGCGCGGCGCGCGAGCTCGTCGGGCGGCACGTCCTCGACGTGCGTCGACAGCCACCACGTGTAGCCGAACGGATCGGTGATGCCGGCGCTGCGGTCGCCGTAGAACTGCGTGGCGGGCTCGCGCGTGCTCCTGGCGCCCGCCGCGACGGCGCGTGCGTAGACGGCGTCGACGTCGTCGACGTAGAACAGCAGCGTGATCGGGCAGCCGCCCACCGTCTGCGGGCCCGGATGGCCTTCCATCTCCTCGGCCAGCATGATCATCCCGCTCTTGCCCACGCGCATCTCGGCGTGGCCGATGCGACCCTTGTCGTCGGGCATCCGCAGCACCTCGACGGCGCCGAGTGCCTTGGCATAGAACGCGAGCGCCGCGGGCGCGTCGCGGACGATCAGGTAGGGGATCACCGATTCGTAACCGGCGGGGATGGGTTGGACCGCTGCTGCATTCATCGGGGGCTCCTCGGGTGTCGCCGCGCGGACGTCGCGTGGCCAGGAAAGCGCAAGGGAAACGTCAGGCCGCAGGCGGCCAGTGGCGCGCGAACACGGCCGCGACGCGCGGCTCCTGCTCGATCCGCTGCAACAGCGCGAAGAACGCGGGCCGTTCCGCCTCGAGATGCTTGCGCGCGCCCGACCACTTGCTGACGACGGCGGCGTAGACATCCAGCGCGCCGAGCGTGGCGCCGGAAAGCCACGGCGTGGCAGGGAACAGGTCCGCGAACATCGACCAGTGCTTGTGCAACGTGGTGCGCGTGCCGTCGCGGATGCGCTTCTGCACGGCTTCGTCGCCGTCGCCATCGGCGACGAAGCGCTCGGGATAGTCGATGATCGTGATCATCGGGTAGCAGTTGGCGGCGATGAACACGAGGCCGCGGATGCATTCGGCGCGCGCCACCGGGTCCGCCGGCAGCCAGTGCGCGTCCGCGTGCGTGTCGGCCAGGTAAATGTGGATGGCCGCGCTTTCCGTCAGCGCATGGCCGTCGGGCAGCAGCAGCGTGGGGATCTGCCCCAGCGGATTGACCTTGAGCAACTCGTCGAACGCGGCATTGCGCTGCCATTGCGCCGTCTCGACGATGCGGTGCGGCACGCCGAGCGCCGTGAGCGCGGCCTCGACCGACGCCGAGCCCGAGCCTTTCATGCCATAGAGCGTGTACATGCGGGGCCTCCGTGGGTGCGAACGATTACAGCGGCTTGCCGCCGCGGATGACGCCGACGCCGATGCCTTCGATCGCGAACGCCTGTTCCGCGAGGTCGACGACGATCGGCGCGAACGCCGGGTTCTCGGGCAGCAGCGTCACCTCGCGGCCGCGGCGCTTCAGCCGCTTGACCGTCACCTCGTCGTCGACGCGCGCGACGACCACCTGGCCGCTGCGCGCCTCGTCCGTCCGGTGCACGGCGAGCAGGTCGCCGTCGAGGATGCCGATGTCCTTCATGCTGGCGCCGCGCACGCGCAGCAGGTAGTCGGCGCGCGGTGCGAAGAGGCCCGGATCGACGCGGTACTGCGCCTCGATGTGCTCGACGGCCAGCAGCGGCTGGCCCGCGGCGACGCGGCCCACGAGCGGCAGCGTGCCCTGCACGGGAAAGCCGGGGACGTCCTTCAGCCTGAGGCCCCGCGATGCGCCCGGGATGATCTCCAGCGCGCCCTTGCGCGCCAGCGCCTGCAGGTGGTCCTCGGCCGAACTGGCCGTGGAGAAGCCCAGCGCCTGCGCGATCTCCGCGCGCGTGGGCGGCATGCCGTTGGCCTCGATCTGGCTGCGGATCCAGTCGAGGATCTGCTGCTGGCGGGCCGTCAGCGCCGGCGTGGGGGCGACGGGGGCAAGATGGGCGAACGGGCGGCGGGTGCGGGGAGTGTTCACGGTTACCGTATGGATGTGCGGTACCGTGATTATAGGCGGCGGCGGCCCGCCGTCAAGCCGGCTGCCGCCTCAGCGCTCGCCCAGCGTCACGCGGTGCACGCCGTCGAGCGCCGACAGCTTCTCGAGCGCCTTGATGAGCTCGCTCTGCCGCACGCGCGTGACCTCGATCCGCACCTGCTGGCGCTCGTCGTCATCCGCGGTCTCGCCGAGGTCCAGCGAGCGGATCACGAGCGGCATGCCGGACAGCAGCTTCTCGATGGCCTCGATGGGGCTGGGCTCGCGGTCCGCGCGCACCGTGATCACGTGTGCCTGCCGCGCGCCGCTCCAGTAGCGGCGCTCGAGCGGCTTGATCACCGCGAGGATCAGGAAGATGAGGACCGTGGCGCCGATCGCCGCCCCGTACATGCCGCCGCCGACGGCGAGGCCGACGCCGGCGACGGCCCACACGCTCGCGGCCGTCGTGAGGCCGCGCACCGAATCGTGCCGCAGCAGGATCGTCCCCGCGCCCAGGAAGCCGACGCCGGTGACGACCTGCGCCGCGATCCGCGACGGGTCCAGCGCCACGTGGTCGTAACGGAGCGCGTCGGCAAAGCCATAGGCCGACACGATCATCATCAGCGTCGAGCCGACGCACACGAGCATGTGCGTGCGCAGGCCGGCCGCCCAGGCCATCCGCTCCCGCTCGAGGCCGATGACGCTGCCGAGCAGCGCAGCGACGGCAAGCCGCAGCATCGTTTCCTCGATCGAAAGCATCGGAACCATGGGATGCGCCAGCGTGTCAGTAACCTGCGTACGATGTTATACGCCCCGCTTGACGCGCCGCCGCATCCGGCGTCTGATGGCACTTCCGATCGACATTGCGCGAGGAGGACAGCATGGCCACCAAGGCTGCGAAGACCACGAAGACCGCCACGCGCAAGCGCGCGGCGAAAAAGGCAGCACCCAAGGCCAGGCCGGCTGCTGCAGCCTTCGCCGCGGCGATGCCCGATTTCTCCCGGCTCGCGCCCTCGGCCAAGCTGATGACGCCGGAGCAGGCGATCGACCTCTACAAGTCCAACGCCAAGTTCGCGCTCGACATCATCAACGCCGCCATCGAAGGCACGGCGCGGATGCGCAAGCACCAGTTCGACGGCGAGGAGCAGGCCCGCGCCTTCGGCAAGCGCGCGGTCCGCGACGCCACGTCGGCCGGCTCGCCGACCGAATTCATGGCCGCAGGCCAGGAGGCGGCGCAGGAGGCCGTCGAGCACGCGATGGCCTACTGGAGCCAGACGTTCGAGCTGATCGTCGAGATGCAGAAGCGGCTGTTCACGCTGATGGAAGCCCAGGTGGCCGGCATGCCGGGCGTCAAGGAGACCAAGGCCGCGCTGGCGATGATGCCGGACGTCGCGCAGATGCAGAACGTCGTGCGCGCGATGCAGGGCGTCATGACGTCGGGCGGCAGTGCGTTCGAGCAGATGCAGAAGATGATGGCGGACTTCGGCCGCTACGCGCAGCGCCGCTGACGCCCCTCGCGGGCGGCCGCTGTCAAGAAAAGGCGGGCGGGCCGGCGCGCGGTTTGTGAAGATCGGCGCCGAGCCGATCCTTGCGCCGTCCACCGAGCGTGCCCCCGCCCCGCGCCCCGACCGCTGCGCCCGCCGCTACCGGCGTGTGGCCTTTCGTCCGCACGCTGGTGCGGCCCTATCGGGGCACGCTCGTAATCGTGTTCGTCGCGATGCTGTTCGAGACCGCCGCGAGCCTGGCCGCGCCGTGGCCGGTCAAGGTGGTCATCGACAACGTTGTCGGCAACCACAAGCTGCCCGACGCGCTGCACTGGATCCGCGACCTGTCCATCGCGCAGGACAAGCTGGGCCTGGCGCTCGTCGCCGGCCTCGCGACGGTGCTGATCGCCGCCGTGTCCGCGCTCGCGAGCTACATCGACAACTACTACACGGAGAGCGTCGGGCAATGGGTGGCGCACGACCTGCGCACGCGCGTCTACGATCACCTGCATCGGCTGTCGCTCTCGTACTACGATCACCAGCAGACCGGGCCGCTGCTGTCGACGATCACCAGTGACGTCGCCACGGTCCAGGGCTTCGCGTCGGCGGCGACGCTGGGCATCCTCGTGGACCTGCTGACGATCGTCGGCATGCTCGGGCTCATGTTCTGGCTGAACTGGGACTTCGCGCTGATCGCCGTCGCCGTCACGCCCGTGCTGCTGCTGTTCGTCATGCACTTCAAGGCGCTCGTGAAGACGGCGACCCGCGAAGTCCGCAAGCGCCAGTCCGATATCGTCGCCGTCGTCGAGCAGGGGCTCGAGTCGGTGCGGGTCGTGCAGGCATTCGGCCGCCAGGACGTGGAGCGCGCGCGGATGGACGCGGCGAGCCGCGCGCAGGTGAGCGCCGCGATGGGCGCGCGGCGCGTGAAGTCGCTGCTGTCGCCGGTCGTGTCCGTCGTCGTCGCGCTGTGCACCGGCTTCATCCTGTGGCGCGGCACCGCGCTGATCCTGGCCGACGCAATGACGGTTGGCGCGCTGACCGTGTTCCTCGCCTACCTTGCCAAGTTCTTCAAGCCGGTGCAGGACCTGGCGAAGATGACCAACTCGATCGCGCAGACGTCGGTGGCGCTGGACCGGATCCGCACGATCCTCGACACCGACACGGTCATCGTGCAGAAGCCGGATCCGCAAGCGTTGCCACCCGCGCGTGGCGCCATCGAGTTCGACGGCGTCGTGTTCGGCTACGACCCCAAGCACCCGATCCTGCGCGGCGTCAGCTTCCGCATCGAGCCGGGCCAGTTCGTCGGCGTCGTCGGCCCCACGGGCACCGGCAAGTCCACCGTCGTCGGGCTGATCCCGCGCTTCTACGATCCGCAGGGCGGGACGGTCCGCGTCGACGGCGCGGATGTCCGCGACGTCGAGCTCGCGGCGCTGCGCGACCGCGTCGGCTACGTGCTGCAGGACACGGTGCTGTTCCACGGCACGATCCGCGAGAACATCGCCTACGGGCGGCCCGGCGCGACGATGGACGAGATCACCGCCGCGGCCAGGCTCGCCAACGCGCACGACTTCATCATCGCGATGCCCGACGGCTACGACACACTGGTCGGCGACCGCGGCCTCACGCTGTCGGGCGGCCAGCGCCAGCGCATCGGCATCGCGCGCACCGTGATCCGCAACGCGCCAATCCTGATCCTCGACGAGCCCACCGCGGCGCTCGACACGGAATCCGAGCACCTCGTCATCGAAGGCCTGGAGCGGCTGATGAAGGGGCGCACGGTCATCACGATCGCGCACCGGCTGTCGACGATCCGCGACGCGGACAAGATCATCGTGCTCGACGGCGGCGTCGTGGCCGAGGAGGGCACCGTCGCGGAGCTCATCGCGCGCAACGGCGTGTTCGCCGGGCTGTGGCGCGAGCAGTTCGGCCCGGGCTCCGGCGCGGGCGCCGGGACCACGGCCACGCCGCCATCATCCTCCTGATACGCTAGCCAATGCCCCATACGCTGATAGTTCTTCCGGACGACACCGAGAAGCCGTTCCTCGATGCGCTGGCCGGTGCGAAGAAGTCGCTGCGGATCCGCATGTTCGTGTTCAACGACCACGCGCTGATCCAGGCCGTCGCCGCGGCGCGCAAGCGCGGCGTCGACGTGCGCGTGATGCTTAACCCGAGCCGGCGCAGCGGGGAGGAGGACAACACCGCGGTGCGCAAGGCGCTGCAGGAGGCCGGCGTCGCGGTCAAGGACAGCAATCCCGCGTTCGACCTCACGCACCAGAAGTCGATGGTCATCGACGACAAGGTCGGCTTCGTCGAGTCGCTCAACTGGGAAGAGCGCGAGTTCGACGGCACGCGCGACTACGCGATCGTCACCGACGAGGCGGACGAGGTCGCCGAGATGGGCCGCTGCTTCGACGCCGACTGGACGCGCGGGACGTTCACTGCGCCGGCGTCGTCGCGGCTGATCTGGTGCCCGAACAACGGCCGCGAGCGCATCGCCGAATTCGTCGACGGCGCCAAGGAATCGCTGCTGATCCAGAACGAGCGCTACCAGGACACGGTGATCGTCGAGCGCCTCGTGCGCGCGGCGCGCCGCGGCGTCAAGCTGCACATCCTGGCCAAGCCGCCGCACACGCTCAAGAAGGACAAGCTCGTCGAAGGCGTCGGCGCGCTGCGCATCCTGCACGACGTCGGCGCCAAGGTGCACAAGATCAAGAAGCTGCGGCTGCACGCCAAGATGCTGCTCGCCGATAACAAGCGCGCGATCGTCGGCTCGATCAACCTGACGCCCGGCAGCTTCGATTCGCGGCGCGAGCTCGCGATCGAGACCGCCGAGGCTTCCGTGCTCGACCGGCTGCATCCGACGGCCCACCACGACTGGAAGCATTCGGTGCCGCTGGACCTGACCGACGAAGGATTGCTCGCGGACCTCGCGAAGCGCAACCAGGAAGCCGCCGCCAGCGAGAAGCTCGCGATCAAGGTGCCGAAGACTGCGGACGAGGACTGAACGCGGCGCGCTGGACTAGAATCGCCCGGTGCGCCCGGGTGGTGAAACTGGTAGACACAGGGGACTTAAAATCCCCAGCCGCAAGGCGTGCCGGTTCGATTCCGGCCCTGGGCATTCGACGCGACCATGTACGTACCGCCCCATTTTTCGGAACAGCGCCCCGCGGAACTCGCGCGCATCCTCCGCGCGCATCCGCTCGGTGTGCTGGTGTCGAACGGACCCGACGGCCTCGACGCCGAACACATCCCGTTCGAATACGACGCGGACAAGGGCCCGCACGGCACGCTGACGGCGCACGTCGCGCGCAACAATGCGGTGTGGCAGCGCTGCCCGACCGGCACGCCGGTGCTCGTGATCTTCCGTGGCGTCGACGCCTACATCTCGCCCAACTGGTACCCGACCAAGCACGAGACGCACAAGCTGGTGCCGACGTGGAACTACGAGGTCGTGCATGCGCACGGCATCGTCACGATCCACGACGACGAGCGCTTCGTGCGCGGCCTTGTCGCGCGACTCACGCGGCGCCACGAGGCCGGGGAGCCGCGGCCGTGGAAGATGGGCGACTCGTCGCCCGAGTTCATCGACGGCATGCTGCGCAACATCGTCGGCCTGGAGGTCGCGATCACGTCGCTCGTCGGCAAGGCCAAGCTGAGCCAGAACCGAGAAGATCGCGACCGGCTCGGCGCGGCGGGTGTGCTCGATGAGCACGGAGCGACGGAGATCGCCCGCGCGATGCGCGACGCGGGACACTGACACCGGCGTACGCGCGTTGGCGCTGCGGTTACAATCGCGCCTTCGGCGACGCGCGCCCGCGGCGTCGCCAACACCACTTCATTCGATGGCTTCGCGTCCCGACCCGCTCGGCTTCTACCGGTTGCTCGCGTCGTTTCCCGCGCTCGGCAGCTATCGCGCCAAGTTCGTCGCGGTGATGGTGGCCGCGTTCGGGCTGCCGCTGTTCCTCGCGTGGGTGGTCATGATGCTCGGCGCGGGCCGGATGAGCCTGCTGGCGCTGGCCGTCGTGCTCTCCGTGCTCGCGATCGTCGGTTGCGCATTTGCGATCTGGGCGACGAGCCGGCTGCTTGCGCCGCTCGATCGCGCGCTCGCCGTGCTCGAAGCCTATGTCGACGGCGAGACGCCCGCGCGCCTGGACCTCCCGGGCACCGACACGGCCGCGCAGATCGCGCGCGGCCTCGCCGCGCTGGCCGGGCGCGTCCGCGCCAACGAAGACGAGCGACGCGCGCAGAACGAGCGCGATTCGCTGACCGGGCTGTGGAACCGGATGACGGGCCGCAAGCAGGGCAAGGCGTACATGGATGACGCGATCCGCCGCGGCCGCGCGGTGCGCATCCTGGTCGCCGATATCGACCGCTTCGCCGAGCTCAACGCGGCGCACGGTGCCATCGCGTGCGATCTCGTACTGAAGACTTATGCGACGCGGCTCGTCCGCTCGGCGGGCGAGGACAGCGTCGTCATCCGCTGGGACGGCGACCGGTTCGTGCTGCTGCAGTCGGCCATCGATGCGGACTTCCCTGCCGTCGACGATATCGTCGCGCGCGCGATCGTCGTCAAGGGCCAGGACGCGCCGGTCATGCTGTCGATCGGCGCCGCGCAGACGGACGAGAAGGGCGTGTCGTTCGACGCGCTGCTCGGCCGCGCGGAAGCGGACCTGCGCGCGACGCGCGAGCACTGAGTAACCGTGTTGAATGTCAAGCGCCGATGAGCTGAAGATGATCACGAGCCATTGCATTCAGGTGAGTGATCAGCTTGCGCATGCAGGCGATCAGCGCCACTTTCTTGAGCTTGCCGGCGGCGAGCAGTCGTTCGTAGAAGGCACGAATGGCAGGGTTGTACCGCGTTGCGGTCAGCGTCGCCATGTAGAGCGCGCGGCGCACCTCGAAGCGACCACCGGTGATGCGTCGTCGGCCGCGGCTCGCTCCAGAGTCGTTGGCGTAGGGCGCGACGCCCACCAAGGCGCAGATCTGGCGGCGATTGAGGCGGCCCAGTTCGGGCAGTTCGCCGATGAGGGTGGCCGCGGCTACACGCCCGATGCCGGCAACGCTCTGCAGCAAGTTGGCCATAGCGGCATGGTGCTGCTCGACGTGGCGGGCCATCTCGCTGTCGACTTCGTCGAGTTGCTGGGCGATGGCGGCGAGCAAGGCTTCGATGCTGGGGCGCGTCACCGGGCGCGCCAGCCGCAAGCGCTGGCGCTCCGACAACTGCATCGTAACGAGTTGGCGGCGGCGAGTGACGAGAGCCGCCAGGTCCTGCTGCTCGGGCACGCTCAACGGCCGGATGAAGCGCTCGGCGTCGGGGCGGCCTGCCAGGACGCCGGCGAATTCGGCCAGCGTAGCGGCGTCGATGCGATCGGTCTTGGCCAGCCGCTGCATCGCTTTCGCGAAGTCACGCGCCATGCGCGGGTTGACCACGGCCACACGCAATCCGGCCGCCTGCAATGCACACGCCAGCGCTGCCTCGTAGCCGCCGGTGGCCTCCATCAGTACCAGCGCAGGCTTCAGACGCGTCAAGCCATCGGCCAGCGCGCTATGGCCGTCGGCGTCGTTGTTGATGTGCGCCAGCGCCGCCGGGAGCTCGGCGCCGAGCACTGCCACATCGACGTGCGCGCTCGCCACGTCGATTCCCACCATTACGGATGATCCAGACATGGTCTTCGTATCCCTTGCTTGTGCATGCGAGCTGGCGCCAAGCCGCTCGGCTAACCGTTCGGGCATCAGGAAGACCAGCACGGAGTCCGTGCGCAATTCACTCAGTGGCGGGCTGACGAGCAAGCTCGCCGACCCCAGCGCATTCCAGGCTGCACGGTCCGGTCCGGTCACCTTGGCGGTGACCAGACTTTACCGCGCCGGTCTGGACTGAACATACAAGCGCTTCCGCGGGCAGGCGAGGCGCCGATCGCTCGCGTCCCGAGCCGAACGCGACGCGAGCAGCGCATGCGGCAATTCGCGCAGCAGGACTGATGATGTGGCACACTCCGGGCCGCGCGGGGAATCGATGCCGCCACCGGCACGCGACGCACCCGGCGCATGGAGGAAGCATGAGTTCATTCGATGGTTGGCGGCGTCGTATCCGCAGCGCCTTGCTGTGCGCGCTGCTCGCGGTTCCGGCGCTCGTGTTGGCGCAGGACAATGCGGCCAAATTGAGCGCGGGCCAGCTCGACCAGTTGACAGCGCAGATCGCGCTGTATCCGGATGCGCTGCTGTCCCAGGTGCTGATGGCGGCGACGTATCCCGCCGATGTCGCGAGCGCCGCAGCGTGGTCGCGTGCGCACCCGGATGCCAAGGGGGACGACGCCGTGAAAATGGTGCAGGATCAGCCGTGGGATCCGAGCGTCCAGTCGCTCGTCGCGTTTCCCCAGGTGATCATTACGATGGGCGAGAAGCCCGACTGGGTCCGGAATCTCGGCGACGCGTTCCTCGCGCAACCGTCCGACGTCATGGATTCGGTGCAACGGCTCCGGGCACAGGCGCAGAAGGCCGGCAACCTCAAGACGAACGAACAGGTGACGGTGACGAGCGAAACGCCACCGCCGCCGCCCGCCGGAACGTCGGCCCCCGCACAGCAGCCGCAGGTGATCGTCATCCAGCCGGCGCAGCCGCAAGTCGTCTACGTGCCGACGTACAACCCCACGCTCGTCTATGGCGCATGGGCCTATCCCGCGTATCCGCCGATCTACGTGCCGCCGCCGCCCGGTTATTGGTTCTCGACCGCCGTCGCCACCGGCATCGCGTGGGGCGTCAGCATCGGCATCACCAACGCGCTGTGGGGCCAACCGCACTGGGGCTGGGGTTACGGTAACGTCAACATCAACGTGAACCGCTACAACAACATCAACGTCAATCGCAAGCTCGAAGTCAACAACACGAATTTGCGCTGGAACCACAACGTGGACCACCGCGGCAACGTCCCGTACCGCGGCGGCAACGCGCAGCGCGACAATCTCGCGCGCCAGGCCAACGTGGGGACTCGCGACAATTATCGCGGGCGCGACGACAGCCGCCAGAAGGCCGCGGCGACGATGCAGAACAAGGGCTTCGAGGTGGATCAGGCTGCGCGCCGTACGGCGAACGGCCCGGCCGGGACCGCGGATCGCGCCGGTTCGCGAGCGCCGGCCGGCGCTGATCGGCCTGCGGTGCAGAATCAGAATCGAGCGCAGACCGTGGACCGCGACGCGGCTCGCCAGCGCGCGCAACAGTCCGACCAGTCGGCGCTTCAGGCGCGCTCGCGCGAACAGAACCGCGACAACGCGTTCCGCGGCGCCAACGATGCCAACGCGCGGCAGCAAATCGATCGCGGCAACGCGAGCCGCCAGGCGATGCAATCGCGACCCAGTGGTGGTGGCGCGGGCGCGCGGCCACCGGTCCAGAAGCCGGCAGGCGGCGGCGCGCGTGCCGGCGGTGGCGGTGGTGGCGCACGCGGCGGCGGACAACGGCGCTGACCACGAGGACGATCATGAACGATAACGCATCGCTCTATCGCATTGCCCGCCGCCTGGCGCTGGCTGCCGCTGTCCTGGCGCTGCCGCTGACCGTCGGTGCACAGCAGGTTTTTCCGACGCCGGATGCGGCCGTGGCCGCATTCGTCGACGGCGTCTCGCGCAATGACGACGAACAGGTTGCGCGCGTGCTGGGCACGACGTGGAAGCGCTACGTGCCCACCGAAGCCGTCAGCGGCGAGGACGTTACGCAGTTCCTCGAAGCGTGGTCACGCGGCCATCGCGTGCTGCCGGCAGGTGACAGCAAGGCTTACCTCGAGGTCGGCACGCATGGCTGGACGCTGCCGATCCCGCTGATCAAGACCGCCGGTGGCTGGCGCTTCGACACCGAGCACACGGCCGACGAGCTGCGCACGCGGCGCATTGGTCGCAACGAGACCAACGTGATCCAGGTGCTGCTCGCGATCGGCGACGCGCAGCGCGACTTCGCGCAGAACGATCGCGACCGCAATGGCGTGCAGCAATATGCGCAGAAGCTGCTGTCGACGCCCGGCAAGCACGACGGACTGTATTGGCCGGCGCTCGCCGACGAGCCGGAAAGTCCGCTCGGTCCCATCGCTGCGACGGTCAAGCCCGGCGACGCCTACCACGGCTATCGCTATCGGATCCTGACGGCGCAGGGCGCTGCGGCGCCCGGTGGGGCGCGAAGCTACATCGTCAACGGCCAGATGACCGGCGGCTTTGCCGTCGTCGCATGGCCCGCGACCTGGGGAGACACCGGCGTGATGACGTTCATCATGGCCGCCGACGGCCGCGTGTACCAGAGCAACCTCGGCCCCACGACCGATGCGCGCGCGCGGCAGATGAAGGCGTTCGATCCCGGCACGGGCTGGACGGCGGTCGACGCACCATAGCGCTCGACGCTGCGCTTCCGCCGCGTGCCGTCAGGCGGCGGGTCGCGGTGTCGCGCGATGGCCCGACACGTCCGCTCCCGCGTCGTGCGCGAGGCGCAAGTGCAACAGCGGCGCGATCAGCGCAATGATCGTCAGCGCCGCGAACGCGGGCCAGAAATCGGACGCGACGATCCCGTCATGGCCGTGCAGCCATGCCGACAGTTGCAGGAAGTAGGCACCGGCGGCAATCCCGAGGCTTTGGCTCAGGCGCTGCGCCATGCTCGTGATGCTCGCCGCCTGCCCGACATCGGCGGGCGCGATCTCGGCGAATGAGACTGCCTGCAGCGCCGTGAATTGCAGCGACCGCAGGCAACCCGAGATCAGCAACACGAGGGCGATCAGGAGGTGCGGCGTCGTGATCGTGAAGAAGCACGCGACGCCGACGCTCAGGGCCGCCAGCACGCCGTTGATCGTCAGCACGTGGCGGAAGCCATAGCGGCGCAGGATGCGGATCGTCAGCGTCTTCATGAACATCGCGCCCACCGCCGTCGTGCATGTGATGAGGCCCGAGCGCAATGGATCGAGGCCGAAGCCGATCTGCAGCAACAACGGCAGCAGGAACGGCGATGCGCCGAGTCCCAGGCGGAACAGCGAGCCGACGAGCACGCCATCGAAGAACGTGGGCAGCCTGAAGAGGCGCAGGTCGACCGCCGGATGCGGGGTCCTGCGCGCATGCCAGCCATAGGCGACGAGCGCGAGCGCGCCTGCGCCGACGCAGGCCAGGGTCACCGAGGTTGGCATCAGGTGGCCGCCGAGCGACGACAAGCCGAGCATCAGCACGGCGAGCCCCAGGCCCGACAGCGCAAAGCCGAAGGAGTCGAATGGCGGGCGGTCTTCGCTGCGGAATTCCGGGATGTGGCGCAGCACTAGGTAGAGGCCGAGCGCGCCGATCGGCACGTTGATCGCGAAGATCCAGCGCCAGTGGAAGTACAGCGTGATGGCCCCGCCCAGCGCAGGCCCGATGACGGGTCCGAGCAGCGCCGGGATCGTCAGGTAGTTGAGCGCGGCGACGTACTCGCTCTTGGGCACCGCGCGCATCAGCACGAGGCGGCCGACGGGCACCATCAGCGCACCGCCCAGGCCCTGGATGAAGCGCGCGATGACGAACGCAGGTAGCGTGCTGCATACCGCGCACAGCAGCGAACCGCCGACGAACACGACGATAGCGCTCGCGAACACCGTGCGCGAGCCATAGCGGTCCGCCACCCAGCCGCTCACGGGAATGAACACCGCGAGGCTGACGAGATAGGAGGTCAGCGCAAGCTTGAGCGCCAGCGGGCTTTGGCCGATGTCGGCCGCGATGGCCGGCAGCGATGTGGCGATCACCGTGGAGTCCATGTTTTCCATGAACAGCGCGGACGCCACGATCAGCGGTATCAGGATCGTGCGTTGCAAGGCCCGGCATTGTCCCACGCGCCGATCGCGCGCGGTTGTGCTGCCGTCAGCCGGGGAAGCGGATCACCGGTCCCTTGGCCTCCTTGCCGGGCGGCACGTAGGCGGGCGCCTCGGCGCCGGCGGGGCCCAGCGACGTCGTGAACCGATAGATCGCCGCCAGGTCCTCGTCGGACATCACGCGCACGTTGAACCACGGCATCGGCGGCCGCGGCTTCATCGTCCGCGCATAGGCAATCCATTGCGCTTCGGTCCGCTGGCCCATCCAGCGCCGGAGGTTGGTCGCGTACGTCGTCCCCCACGGCCCTTGCCAACCGACGCTGTCGCCGACCAGCCACTGGCTCTCGGGCACCTGGCCGTTGGCCATGCCGTACCCGGGCGTATGGCAGTCGTTGCAGCCACCGATCTGGACCAGGTAGCGACCGCGTGCCGTGGTCGCGTCGTTGCCGATGGGCGTGGATTGCGCCTGTGCAGCGGCTTGCACAAGCACGGCGGCGAGGCCGATGACGGCCGTGCCGAAGGTCAGCACTTTCATGAGGACTCCCCTGTCGAGACGCGCGCATTGTCGGCGGTAGGCATCTGCACGGTCAACGCGGATTGCGACGAAAGGCGGCGGGTCGCGACCAATGCACGGCGCGTGCGGGCGGCCGGCGGGAAATCGTGCTCGCGTATCATGTTGCAGTGCGGCAATCGCGCCGCGTTCCCCCATTCCCGCCATGTCCATGCTGTTCGCCGCGGCCAACCTCGGCCCGCTCACGCTGCAGAATCGTCTCGTCATGTGTCCGCTGACCCGCAGCCGGGCGCTCTCCAACGTGCCCAATGCGCTGATGGCCGAGTACTACGGCCAGCGCTCGTCGATGGGCCTCATCGTCACCGAAGGCACGTCGCCGTCGCCCAATGGACTGGGCTATGCGCGAATTCCCGGCCTCTTCAGCGCGGCGCAGGTCGAGGGCTGGAAGGCGGTGACCGCGGCGGCGCATGCCGGCGGTGCGCGCATCTTCTGCCAGTTGATGCATACGGGCCGGATCGCGCACCCGCTGAACCTTCCGCCGGGCGCGCGCGTGCTGGCGCCCTCGGCCGTAGTCGCGCCGGGCGAGATGTGGACCGATGCGCAAGGGCTGCAGCCGCACCCGGTGCCCATTGCGATGACGCTCGACGACATCGCGACGGCCCGCGACGAGTTCGCGCAGGCGGCACGCAATGCGGTGGCAGCGGGCTTCGACGGCATCGAGTTGCACGGGGCCAACGGCTACCTGCTCGAGCAGTTCATCCGGCCCAACACGAACCTGCGCACCGATGCCTACGGCGGCGCCATCGCGGGGCGTGCGCGCTTCGTGCTGGAAGTGGTGAAGGCCGCCGTCGACGCGATCGGTGGCGACCGCGTGGGCATCCGGCTGTCGCCCTACGGCGTGTTCAACGACATGCCGCTGTACCCGGACATGGAGAGCGACTATGCGTGGCTCGCGCAGGCCCTGGACGCGAGCGGGCTGCGCTATGTCCATCTGGTCGATCATTCAGCCTCCGGCGCGCCGCCGGTCACCGACTCGATCAAGGCGACGTTCCGTCGCGTCTTCACGCGCACGCTGATCCTGTCGGGCGGCTATGACGCCGTTCGCGCCGAACGCGACCTGCAGGCAGGGCGCGGCGATCTCATCGCGGTCGGCAAGCCGATCCTTGCCAATCCGGACCTGGTCCACCGCTGGAAGACCGGCGCGCCGCTCAACGCGCCGGACGCGTCGACGTTCTATACGCCGGGTGCGGCGGGCTATACCGACTATCCTGCGCTGCCGGGCTGACGCGAGCCGCGCGAGCCCGCACCGGGCGAGCCGTGGTGACGGGCAGCGACGTTCGATCGTGCGCTGACCGGACAATGAAAAGGGGCCCCATGGGGCCCCTTTGGCACAGGCTGCAGTGCGGATTACTTGCCGGTTGCCTTGGCCACCGTCGCGAGCAGCGGCGCGGCAGCGTGGTTGCTGACCGAGCCCTTGATCAGGATGTCGACCGGCTGCACGGGCTTGCCGAAGTAGGCCTTGTTCCAGTCGTCCGTCAGGTTGATCAGCGTGCCGTCGAGGTTGAGGCCGCCGTAGACGCCCTTGGCGCGCGTGAACGCGACGAGGTCCGCGGGCACGTCCGACTTGGCGCCGGCGCCGACCGGGCCCGCGGCGATGCTGGCATCGCCGCCGACCTTGAACGACGCGGCGAGCAGCGAGTTCATGCCCTTCTCGGTCATCACCAGCGTGACCATCTCCGACACGGCGACGCCCGCCTGGAAGCCGACGCTTGCGGTGGCGAGCGTATAGAACGACGGGCCGCGCCACTTGCCGCCTTCGTGCGCGACGAGCACCGCACGGCCGCCGGAACCGCCGAAGATGAAGCCGGCCTTCACGATTTCCGGCGAGATCAGCACCGCCTTCGCCTGGCCGATGTGCTGCTGGAGCCAGGTCATGTCGGGATCGCGCAGGAACGTCTGCAGCGTCTTGTTGGCGGCATCGACGAGCTTCTGCTGGTCGGATTGGGCGTTGGCGGCGGTCGCCTGCAGGCCGCAGGCCGCGACCAGCGCCAGCAAGGCGACACGGAAGCGGGTGAACGTTCGGGTCATGGAAGGCTCCTGGGGGGAGCGCGCGAATGCGCGCCGGGGGCATATTCTACGGCGAATTGTAAGCGGCAGGTCGCGTGGCCACCGGCGGCCATGCGGGCGCATCCGGCGCAAGCCGTGCACGCATCGCGGCCGGCAGGCCGTCGAGGACCTCGATCGCATGGGCGTAGCCTTGCGCGACGATCGGCTCCAGCCGCGACCACTCGAGCATCCCCACGCGATACAGCGGCGGGTGGAAGTACACGTCGGTTGCGGCGCGCGCCGCATCGCGGCGCGACGCGCTGTAGAGAATCGTCACGTTGAGCAGGTACGCGGCGAGCGAGGGCAGGCGGTAGCGGCGCTTGCCATGCGGGCGCAACCGGTCGCGCAACAGCTCCCACGTGCCCGGCACGTCGTCGAACTCGAGCCGGCGCGGCTTGCGCGCGTCGAGGTCGACGCCCAGCACGACACCGACGCCGCGCGCGCCGCGCATCCGGTCCACCGGGTAGTTGTTGAACGTTCCCCCGTCGCACAGCAGGTTGCCGTCGATGACCACCGGTGGCAGTGCGCCCGGTATCGCGACACTCGCGAGCAGCGCGCGTTCGAGGTTGCCATGGCGCAGCACCGCCTCGCGCGCGTTGGAATAGTCGGTCGCGACGCAGAAGAAGTTCTTCCAGAGGTCTTCCGCGTCCGCGTCGAAGCCGAACAGCGAGGCGAGCGACGCCCGCACGGCCCGGCGCAGCCTGCGACCCTTGATCAGCGACACGAGCGGCAGCCAGTTGTAATCGCCGGTCGGGTTGCCGCCGAACGCGGCGCGGGCGTCGCGCATCACGGTGTCGATGTCATGGTCCGTCGCCACGTAGGTCGCCATGATCGAACCGATGCTGGTGCCGCCGACGTGGTCGATCTCGACGCCGCGTTCCCGGAGCGCGCGGTAGATGCCGAGGTGCGCGAGGCCGCGCGCGCCGCCTCCGGCCAACACGAGGCCCACGGCGGTGCGGCTCTGGATGCGCGCGAGACGCGCCATGTCGCGCGCCGAGCCGCGGCGCAGGTGAACGTGGTCCGCGACGGGGCGACGGGCGAGCCAGCGGCGCGTGCCGCGCGGCATCGGCGTGTCCGCCGGATGGACCAGCACGAGCACCTGCGCGATGCCGTGCTCCGGGCCGGGGGCAGGGTCCGCGGGCGGCGCGGCCAGGCATTCCGCCTCGATCGGGTGGATCGCAGGCGTCGCATCGGCTGCCGCCACGAGCAGCACCTCGTCGGCGTGGCGCAAGCAGCGCTTGGTCCAGTCGCTCGCTTCGCGGTCGGCGACGAGCAGCACGAAGTCGTGCGCTGCCTCCAGCGCGTCCAGCGCGAGCGCCCGATCGCCGTCCGGCATGCCGGGGACATCCCCTGGCGTGAGCGTGGCGTCGACCGTCGCCGCATCGATGGTCGCCACGCTGCCGTGGCGCCCGAGCGCCGCGGCGAGTTCGGCGGCAAACGTCGCGGCGTCGACGCCCGCGGAGACAGCGACGACTGCCATCGTCACCGGACGTTGCTGCAGGGGCGGTTGCGCCTCGCCGGCTTCGAGGCGGCGCATCGCATGCCGGGCGATCGCAATACCCGCATCCGGGCTGGTGGCCAGCAGTTGCTGGAACGCAGGCTTCGACAGCCGCGCCAACACCGAGTCGCGCAGTGCGACGACCGATGCCGACCGGGGGGCGTCGGTGAACAGGCTCATCTCGCCGATCACCTCGCCGCGACCCATGTCGCGGACGTGGCGCAACCGGCCATCCGGCCCGCGGACGGAGGCGCGCAGCCGCCCGCTGATCGCTACGTACAGCGCATCACCCGGGGCGCCTTGCGTCAACAGCGTGGCGCCGCCGGGCACCGTCACCCATTCGATGCACTCGCGCAGGCTCGCCCGTGCCGCCGCGTCCAGCGAGCCGAACGCCGCGTCGAGCAGCGTGTCGCGGAGGGCGTCGAGGGCCGCGGCGGGCGCCGCCGCCGTCAAGCGGCTTCGCCGGGGTGGCTCGCCTCGAACAGGAACCAGGCGCGACGCTCGGTCTCGTCGATCCAGACCTCGAGCAGGCTCGCAGTGGCGACGTCGTTATGCTCGTCGCAGACGGCATGCACGGCGCGCATGTGGTCGGCCATCGACTGGTTGTCATCGCGCAGCTCCGCGAGCATGTCCAGCGGCGTCACGTAGTCGGCGTCGTTGTCCAGCACGCGCTGCGTGCGCGCGATGTGCCCGATCGATTTCAGCGTCGTACCGCCCAGCTTGCGCACGCGCTCCGCGATCGGGTCCGTCATCGCGTAGATCTGGTCCGCTTGCTCGTCGAGCAGCAGGTGGTAGTCGCGGAAGTGCGGCCCGGACATGTGCCAGTGGAAGTTCTTGGTCTTGAGGTACAGCGCGAACACGTCGGCGAGCAGCAGGTTGAGGCCGGCAGCGATGTCGCGCGTGGCTTCGGCGCCGAGCGGACGGTTGCCGGTCATCGGCGACGCGCGCTTGGCGGCGGCACCCTTGAGCGTGGACTTGGACTTGGCTTTGGCTTTCATCGGGGTTCTCCGTGGAGTCGATCGAGGATTGAGATGGCGGGGCTTCGCGTGTGCGACCGTCGGCTTCGACACGGGGCGCAACGCCGGAGGATGTCAACGCAACGCGGCTTCGATGGTCTCCATCAGGTGCGCGGCGCCGAACGACACGTCGGCGACGACGCCGTTGACGAAGAACGTGGGCGTGCCGCGGACTCCGGAGCGCGCGCCGCCGTCGTGCTGCTCGTGGATCCGCTGCAGGTAGATGCGGTCCCGCATTTCGGCGTCATAGCGCTCGAGGTCCAGCCCCACGCCACGCGCGTGCTCGCGCAGCGCATGCGGCGTCAGCGTGCCGGCATGCTCGAAGAGGCGGTTGTGGAACGGCCAGAAATGGCCTTGCGCCGCCGCGGCTTCCGCCGCCTCGGCCGCGAGTTCGGCGTGCGGGTGCACGTCGGTGAGCGGGAAGTGCCGGTAGACGAAGCACACGCGACCGTGGAAGTGGCGATGCAGCAGCGCCACCGCAGGATAGGCGCGGATGCAGGACGGGCATTCGAAATCGCCGTATTCGACGACGATGACGCGGGCGTTGCGCGGGCCTTCGACGTGGTCGATCGGCTGCAGCGGGACGGCGAGGGACGGGCGTGGTGCGTTCATGGGCCGGGGGGTGCGGCGCGCGCATCATGCGCCGCGCCTTCCCCCGGATTATGCGCGCACCGCCGCGGCGGCGGCCAGCGCGCCGTTACGCACGGCGCGCGGCGCTACTCCTCGACCGCGATCTCGTCGAGCGGCTTGCCAGCTGCGGGCAACAAGTGCTCGGGCTTGCGTCCCTGCCGCGCCCGCAGCGCATTGCGCAACCCGAAGAACACCTGCGCCGCGACGAGCAGGATCGAGATCGTCATGAACGCGGCGCTGATGCCGTGCGTGAAGAACACGGTCATGTCGCCGCGCGACAAGAGCAGCGCGCGCCGGAAGTTCTCCTCGACGAGCGGCCCCAGCACGTAGCCGAGCAGGATCGGCGCGACGGGGAAGTCCAGCGCGAGCAGGACGGCGCCGATGATGCCGAACACCAGGACCTCGCCGATCTCGAACAGGCTGTTGTTCGTCGAGTAGACGCCGACGGCGATGAAGAACAGTGCCGACGGGAACAGGTAGCGGTAGGGGACCTGCAGCAGCTTGACCCAGACGCCGATCATCGGCACGTTCAGCACCATCAGCAGCACGTTGCCGATCCAGAAGCTCGCGATCAGGCCCCAGAACAGGTCGGCGTGCTCGCTGATCAACTGCGGTCCCGGCTGGATGCCCTGGATCAGCAGCGCGCCCAGAAGCAGCGCCATCACCGCGTCGCCGGGGATGCCAAGGCTCATCGTCGGGATGAAGTCGACCTGCGTCTTCGAGTGCGAAGCCGCTTCCGGCGCCGCGACGCCGGCGATCTCGCCCTGGCCGAAGCGCTCCGGATGCTTGGACACCTTGCGCTCGACCGCATAGGCGATGAACGTCGTGATCGTCGGCCCGGTGCCCGGCATCGCGCCGAACAGCGTGCCGACCAGCGTGCCCCGCACCATCGGCAGGAACGCCTTCTTCATCTCGTCCTTGCTGGGTCGCATGTCGCGCAGGCGCACCTTGGTCTCGTTGCCGACGAAGTGCATCCGGTTGACGCTGCGCAGGAAGTCGGCGACGCCGAACAGGCCCATCGCCAGCGCGACGAGCTCGACGCGGTCGGTGAGCTCCGGGAAGCCGAACGTGAAGCGCATCGCGCCGCTGTTCACGTCGGTGCCGACGCAGCCGACGATCAGCCCGAACACGGTCATCGCGACCCCCTTCAGCGGGGAGCCGCGCGACATCGTGCCGCCGGCGATCAGGCCCAGCAGCATGATCGAGAAGATCTCGGTCGGCCCGAACTTGAACGCGATCGACACCAGCAGCGGCGACGCGAACACCATCACCATGATCCCGAACGACGCTGCGAAGAACGAGCAGATCATCGTGATGCCGAGTGCCGTGCCGCCCTTGCCGGCGCGTGTCATCGGGTAGCCGTCGAGGCACGTCACCGCATGCGGCGGATGGGATGGCAGGTTGAGCAGGATGGCGCCGATCGCGCCGCCGTACTGCGACCCGTAGAAGATGCCGGCGAGCATCAGGATCGCCGGCACCGGGTGCATCGTGTACGTCAGCGGCAGCAGCATCGAGATCGCCGACAGCGCGCCCATGCCCGGCAGCACGCCGATCAGGTTGCCGATCAGCACGCCGAAGAACGACCACATGATGTTGTGCGGCTCCAGCGCGACGCCGAAGCCGTAGAACAGGTCGTGCAGGGACTGCCCGATCATCGCGTCACGCCCCCCACTGGAACAGCGGCAGCTGCAACTGCAGCGCCCACCAGAACACGATCCACGCGATCGCGCACATGCCGAGCGCGAGGACGAGCGCGCTCTTCCACGTGTTGTCGCGGTCGGCGAACGCCGAGATGAACGTGATCGCGAACGTCGCCGGGATGAGGCCGCCGTAGCGGGCGAAGACGATGAACGCGACGATGCTGAGCGAGATCAGCGTCCACGCCTTCCATTCCGGGGGGAGCTGCTTCTCGGCGACGGCAGGCTTGGTGCGGCGGGCGAGCACGCCCACCGCGGTGATCGCGATGCCCAGCAGGATCATGATGACCCCGAGCGCGGTCGGGAAGAATCCCGGGCCCATCCGGCTCATCGTTCCGGCCGGGTATTGGTGAGACTGGATCGTCACCCAGATCCCGATCGCGATCATCAGGATCCCGCCGACGACGTCCTTCCCGAGCGCTTCGAGTCGCCCCATCGCTTTCCTCCGCATCCTTCGTGACAGGCCGTTGGCGCGATCCTCGCGAACGCCGGTGGAAGCGGGCTCAGACGACTGCGTTTCGGCGGTTTGTGGTGTCGAGCGGGCGATATTCGCCGATTGCGGGGGATCCCGGGGCGCGCGGGGGCCCCCAAGCGGCCGGATGTTGGTAACAGAATGTTTCTGAAGCCTTCGTTCCGTAACCGTGCTGAGATTACTGCCAAGGCAATCAACGCGCTGGGCAATTGTCACTGATGCAATTAAAGCCTTGACAAAGATTGCTTAGGCAACAATAATATGTGCCATGCCGGTACGACGCACCCGGCACCGGATACGCGCACGAGGAAGCGACCCCCATGGACACGATGCTGCAGCGCGGCGAAACGCTCGCCGACCCGTTTCCCCCAAACTGGCAATACGACCCGCTGACGGGCATCGGGCGCGTGCTCGCCCGGCTCAAGATCACGCTGATGGAAGCGATGGATGCCGAGCTCGCAGCGTTCGACATCACGTCGGCGCAATACGTCGTGATGGTGAACCTCGGGAGCGGGCAGGCCGATTCGACTGCATCGCTGTGCAAGGGCGTCTCGTACGACCCGGGTGCGATGACGCGGATGCTGGACCGGCTGGAGAAGAAAGGCCTGGTGACGCGCGAGCGCTGTCCGGAAGACCGGCGCAAGGTCAGGCTCGCGCTGACGCCGGCCGGCACGGCGCTCTATCCGGACATCGTCGCCGCGGCAGGGCGCGTCGTCCGTAGCCTGCTGCGCGGATTCAGCGCGGCGGAGGTGACGCAGCTCGAGCAGCTGCTCGCGCGGATGCTCGCCAACGGCGCCGCCGTCGCACGGCCGGACTACGACACGAACTGACCTATCGCCCGCGCGCCGCGCGGGCCACCGATCCCATGTCATCCGCTTTCCGATACCGTTTCGACCGCCTGGCGCAACCGAGGACAACGGTCGCCGCCTCGCTTGCGGCCCTGGTGCTGGCCGCGTGCGCGAGCAGCAGCGGGCTCGACACGACGGCCAGCCCGCGAGACCCGGCGACGTTGGCGGCCGAACGGACGCTCGCGCTGGCACCGCTGACGGCGCAAGGTCCGGCGGCCGACTGGTGGAAGGCGTACCAGGACCCGCAACTCGACGCATTGATCGACGAAGCGCTCGCCGGCAGCCCGACGCTGGCCGCGGCCGAGGCACGTACGCGCAAGGCGCTGGCCGCCGCTTCCGGCGCGCGCGCCGGGCTCTACCCGAGCGTCGGTGCCGATGGCAGCTATACGCGCCAGCATTTCTCCGAGCACGGCATCTACCCGCCGCCGTTCGCCGGGCACGTGGGGTCGTTCAGCACGCTGGAGATGACGCTCGACTGGGAAATCGACTTCTGGGGCAAGCACCGTGCGCGCTACGAAAGCGCCGCCGGGCAGGTGACGGCGGCCCGCGTCGACGCGTATGCGGCGCGCCTCGCGCTGACGGCGTCCATCGCAGGCACGTACGCGGAGCTGCAACGCGCGTACGAGCAGCGCGACATCGAGGAGCGCACGCTGGCGGAACGCGAGCACATCTTCAGCCTGACCCGCGACCGCAACGCGGCCGGCATCGACTCGCAGCTCGAGCTCAAGCAGGCCGAAGGCGCGGTCCCCGCGACGCGCGAACGGATCGCGCAGCTCGACGAGGCGATCGAGCATGCGCAATACGCGTTGGCCGCGCTCGTCGGGGCTGGCCCGGACCGCGGGCTGGCGCTCGCGCGACCCCGCCTCGCGGCGCCGCCGGTGGCCGCGTTGCCGTCACACCTTCCCGCCGAGCTGCTCGCGCGGCGCCCGGACATCGTCGCGCAGAAGGCGCGGATCGAGGCCGCGGCGAAGGACATCGACGCCGCCCACGCGGAGTTCTATCCGAACATCAACCTGGCGGCATTCATCGGCCTGCAGAGCCTGGGCACCGGGTTCTTCAACACGGCCAACCGGATGTATGGGGCGGGCCCGGCGTTCACGCTGCCGATCTTCGACGCGGGCCGGCTGCGCGCCAACCTCGCAGGCAAGGACGCCGATTACGACCTGGCCGTCGACGCCTACAACCAGGCGCTCGCGGACGCGTTGCGCGACGTCGCGCAGGACCTCGCCGCGTTCCGCAGCGTCGACGCGCAGCGCCGCGAGCAGAAGCTCGCGATCGCGACGGCACAGAAGGCCTACGACCTCGCGCTGTTGCGCTATCGCGAAGGGCTCGGCAATTACCTGCAGGTGCTGTCGGCAGAACAACCGCTCCTCGTACAGGAAGCACTGGACGTCGACCTGCGCGCGCGGCAGCGCTCGCTGTCGATCGATCTCGTGCGGGCGCTGGGCGGTGGGTATGACGGAGGCAACGTGGCGGTCGCTGCGGCGGCTGCGCACTGAACGGGACGCATGGCGACGTGCGTCCGGGACACGACGATGGACATGACATTCAGGAATGCAGTGAAGGGCAAGGGCACGCATGGCTGTCCCGCGCGGCGCGCCGCGCGTCGGCGCCGGCGCAACGGGGTGCTGGCCGTGATGGCCGTGCTGGCGCTCGCGGTGATGGCTTACGGCCAGCGCTGGATGCTGGTCGAGGCGCCGCCGAGCGACCCCGGCTATACGGCGGCCAGTGCCGCGGCCAGTGCGCTGGTGAGCTTCATCAATTGACGAACGCGGCACACGCTGCGCGGCGGCCGCGTGTGGCGGCGCGCACAAGGAACGGAACATGAGCACCGAGGCAACGACGACCCCTGCGGCTACCCCCCGGCGCGCGACGGCGGCGCGCAAGCGCTGGCTGACGATCGCGCTGACCGCCTTCGTGCTGGCGGGGGCGGTGTTCGGCGCATGGTGGTGGACGACGCAACGCTTCCTGCAGAAGACCGACGACGCCTACGTCAACAGCAACGTCGTGCAGATCACGCCGCAGATTTCCGGCACGGTCGTCGCGATCGGCGCCGAGGACACGCAGTTCGTGCACGCGGGACAGCCGCTGGTGCAGCTCGACCAGGCGGACGCGCGCGTCGCGCTCGACCAGGCCGAGGCGCAGCTCGCGAAGACGGTGCGTGAAGTACGCACGCAGTTCGCGACGTCGGGCCAGTTGCAGGCGAGCGTCGCCGTCCGCGAGGCGGACCTGTCGCGCGCCAACGAGGACCTTGCACGTCGCGAGCGCCTCGCGCAGTCCGGCGCCGTCTCTGGCGAGGAGCTGCAGCATGCGCGCGACGCCGTCAGCACCGCGCGTTCGGCACTGCTTGCCGCGCAACAGGAGCTGACGGCGCAGCGCGCGCGGATCGACCGCACGACCGTCGCCACGCACCCGGACGTGATGAATGCCGCCGCCAAGGTGCGCGAGGCCTATCTCGAGTTCGCGCGGACGACGCTGCCGGCGCCGGTGTCAGGCTACGTGGCCAAGCGCGCGGTTCAGCTCGGGCAGCGCGTGAGCCCGGGGGCGCCGCTGATGGCCATCGTGCCGCTCGACCAGGTATGGGTGGATGCGAACTTCAAGGAGCCGCAGCTTGCCGGCATGCGTGTTGGCCAGCCGGTGACGCTGACGGCGGACCTGTACGGCAGCAAGGTCGTGTACCACGGCCGTGTCCAGGGCTTCGGGGCCGGCACGGGCGCCGCATTCTCGCTGCTGCCTGCGCAGAACGCGACGGGCAACTGGATCAAGATCGTCCAGCGGGTGCCGGTGCGCGTGACGCTCGATCCGAAGGAACTCGACGCGCATCCGCTGCAGGTCGGCCTGTCGATGCAGGCGGAGGTCGACACGAGCGATCGCGACGGTGCACGCCTGCCGAAGACGGCCGCCGTCGACATCGGGCACGCGACCACGGTGTTCGACCAGACGGACAAGGCCGCCGACGCGCGCGTGGACGCCATCATCGCGGCCAATGATGGCCGTGGCGGCGCGATGCCGGCCCCGCTGTCCACCAATGTCGCGACCAAGCGCCCGGCGGCCGAGGCATTGGCGCAGGGCGGCCCGAAGCCTGTCGCCGCGCGCGCCAGCGCGCTGTAGCGTCGACGCGCCTTTTCGCGATGGCCAACGCAACGGCAACCGCAGGCGACGCCGACGCAGCCGCGCAGCGCGGCGCACGGCCGGCTCCCGGCGGGGCGGCGGCCCCTGCCGCGGCACCTGCGCCCCTGACCGGCAGCGCGCTCGTGCTCGGCACGCTCGCGCTGTCGCTCGCCACGTTCATGAATGTGCTCGACACGTCCATCGCGAACGTCTCGATCCCGGCGATCTCAGGCGACCTCGGCGTGTCCCCCGACCAGGGCACGTGGGTCATCACGTCGTTCGGCGTCGCCAATGCGATCTCGCTGCCGCTGACCGGCTGGCTCACGCAGCGCTACGGGCAGGTGCGGCTGTTCACGTGGTCCGTGCTGCTGTTCGTGCTCGCTTCGCTGCTGTGCGGCCTCGCGCCGTCGATCGAGATGCTGATCTTCTTCCGCGTGATCCAGGGCGCCGTCGCAGGCCCGATGATCCCGCTGTCGCAAGCGCTGCTGCTGTCGAGCTACCCCAAGGCCAAGGCGGGAACCGCGCTGGCGCTGTGGGCCATGACGACGCTCGTCGCACCGGTCGTCGGCCCGCTGCTCGGCGGCTGGATCACCGACAACATCGCGTGGCCGTGGATTTTCTACATCAACGTGCCGATCGGCCTGATGGCCGCGTTCGTCACATGGATGATCTACCGCAGCCGCGAGTCGGCGACGCGCAAGCTGCCGATCGACACCGTGGGCCTCGCGTTGCTGGTGGTGTGGGTCGGCGCGCTGCAGGTGATGCTCGACACCGGCAAGGACGCCGCGTGGTTCAGCTCGACGCAGATCGTGGTGCTGGCGCTGGTCGCCGTCGTCGGCTTCACGCTGTTCGTCATCTGGGAACTGACCGACGACCATCCGGTCGTCGACCTGCGCCTGTTCCAGCGGCGCAACTTCTGGACGAGCACGATCGCGATGTCGCTCGGCTACGGCACGTTCTTCGGCAACGTCGTGCTGCTGCCGCTGTGGCTGCAGCAATACATGGGTTACACGGCGACGGACGCGGGGCTCATCCTCGCGCCGGTGGGCGTGCTGGCGATCATCCTGTCGCCGGTCATCGGGCGCACGCTGCACAAGGTGGATCCCCGCTACTTCGCGACGGGCTCGTTCCTGGTGCTGGCACTGGTGCTGTACATGCGCTCGAAGTTCAACACGAACGCGGACACGTTCACGCTGCTGCTGCCGACGGTGATCCAGGGCGCGGCGATGGCCATGTTCTTCATCCCGCTCGTGACGCTGTCGCTGACCGGCATTGCGCCGGACAGGATCCCGTCGGCCTCCGGGGTGTTCAACTTCACGCGGATCACGGCGGGGTCGTTCGGTACGTCGATCGCCACGACGTTCTGGGATCGTCGCGCGACGCTGCACCATGCGCAGCTGACCGAGAACATCACGGCGTACAGCCACAACGCGAACGCCGCGCTCGGCAACCTCGCGTCGGGCGGGCTCACGCATGAGCAGAGCCTCGGCAGCCTCAACCGGATCATCGACCAGCAGGCGTTCATGATGTCCGCGGACGACATCTTCCTGGTCTCGGCCGTGATCTTCCTCGCGCTGATCGGCGTCGTCTGGCTCGCGCGCCCGCCGCGCGCCAGCGCGGGTGGCGACGCCGGGGCCGCCGCATCCGCCGCGCACTGACCCCAATGGCGTGACGTGAAGCTGACGTGCTACGCCGTCTACGCGGACGTGCCGGAACTGCGACCGGCGCCGGCGACGCGCGCGTGGATGGACGCCACGCCGGACCGGCATGCGTACCGCTGTCTGCCGCTCGTGATCGCCAATGCGCACGGCTGGGAGGTGCTTGCGCCGATCGCCTTCACCGCGACGTGGAACGGCGAAGCGCATCCCCGCAACCTCGTGCTCGCCGACGACCACGGCCGCCCGGTGCCGCCGCAGCTCGCGTCGTCGCACTTCGGCCAAGGCATCATCACGCTGCAGCCGGGCTACCTGTTCCGCACCGAACCGGGCTGGAACCTGTTCGCGAGCGGCCCGCTCAACGCGCCGAAGGACGGCATCGCGCCGCTCGCCGGCATCATCGAGGCGGACTGGCTGCCGTTTCCGTTCTCGATGAACTGGCAGATGACGCGGCCCGGGCGCGTGCGCTTCGAGGCCGGCGAGCCCCTCTGCGCGTTGTTCCCGGTGCCGCGCGGCGTCGTGTCGTCGGTCGAGCCCGAGATCGTCGCGCTCGACGAGCATCCGGACGTCGCCGCAGCGCTGCACGAATGGCAGGCTCGCCGCGCCGCACTGATGCGTGAGCTCGCCGCCAACCCGCGGCCGTTGAAGGATGCGTGGCTGCGCGATTACTTCGTCGGGCGCATGCCCGACGGCACGCCGATCGAAGGCCACGAGACGCGGATCAAGCCTGCGGTGCCGAAGGACCTGCGCCCCGGCCGCAAGGACGGCGACACGCGCTAGCCGCGGGCCTTCTCGCCCTGCGCGCGCAACGCGTCCAGCGATGCGTTCATCGTCAGCGCCTGCGGGTCGACTTTAACGTGCAGCAACGCCGGGCCGCCGCTTGCGCGCGCCCGCGTGAACGCCGGTGCGAAGCCGGCGGTGTCGACGACCGTTTCCGCGTGCAGCCCGTAAGCCCGCGCCAGCGCCGCGAAATCCGGGTTGGCGAGCGTCGTGCCCGAGACGCGGCCCGGGTAGTGACGTTCCTGGTGCATGCGGATGGTCCCGTACATGCCGTTGTCGACGACGACGAAGATCACGGCCGCGCCGTACTGCGCTGCGGTCGCGAGTTCCTGGCCGTTCATCAGGAAACAGCCGTCGCCATTCCACGAAACGACGGTGCGCCGGGGATGCACGAGCTTGGCGGCGATAGCCGCCGGCACGCCATAACCCATCGCACCGACGTACGGGGCGAGCTGGCCGCGCCAGCCGCGGTACCGGTACAGGCGATGCATCCACGTCGCGTAGTTGCCGGCGCCATTGGTGACGATCGCATCGTCGGGCAACGTCGCGTCGAGCCACAGCGCGACTTGCCACAGGTCGACGGCGCCCGGCACCGCGCGCGGTGCGCGCCACGCGGCGAGGGCTGCACGTGCCTCGTCGACCGCGCCTCGCCACGGCGGCGATGGCGGCGGCACGTGACTTGCCATCGCCGCGAGGAACGCGCCCGGCGTCGCGCACAGCGCCAATGCGGGCTGGTAGACGCGGCCGAGCTCGTCGGCGCCCGGATGCACGTGCAACAGCGCCTGCGCGGGCAACGGCGCGGCGGGCAGCGTGTAGCCCGACGTCGTCATTTCGCCGAGTCGCTCGCCGATGACCAGCAGCACGTCGGCGTCGCGGATGCGCGCGGCCAGCGCAGGATTGACGCCGATGCCGACGTCGCCGGCGTAATGCGGATGCCGGTTGTCCAGGATGTCCTGGTTGCGAAACGCGCAGCCCACCGGCAGTTGCCAGTGCTCGGCGAACTGCACGAGTGCCGCGCGTGCCTCGGCGTCCCACCGGCTGCCGCCGACGATGACGAAGGGTCTCTGCGCGCCCGCGAGGCGCGCCGCGATGACGGCTACCGAAGCCGCATCCGCGGCCACCGGTTGCGCCGCGACGAACGGCGGATCGGCGCAATCGGCTGTCGCGCCCAGCATGTCCTCGGGCAGCGCCAGCACGACGGGTCCGGGACGGCCCGCCAGCGCGACGTGATAGGCGTGGGCGACCATCTCCGGCACGCGGTCCGCGCATTCGATCTCGTCGACCCACTTGGCGATCCCGCCGAACATCCGCCGGTAGTCGACTTCCTGGAACGCCTCGCGCCCGCGGAAGTCGCGACCGACCTGGCCGATCAGCAGCAGCATCGGCGTCGAATCCTGTTGCGCCATGTGCACGCCGATCGCCGCGTTGGTGGCGCCGGGGCCCCGCGTCACCAGCGCGATGCCCGGGCGCCCGGTCAACTTGCCATACGCCTCCGCCATATAGGCCGCGCCGCCTTCCTGCCGGCAGACGACGAAGCGCAGGCGGTCGCGCACGTCGTGCAGCGCGTCGAGGACGGGCAGGTAGCTTTCGCCGGGGACGCCGAACGCGAGGTCCGCGTGCTGGGCAAGGAGGCTCGCGACCAGGAGCTGGCCGCCGGTGCGCGCGGGCATTGTCGGGCGGGCTGACGACGAGGGCGCCGATTCTACGCGACGCGTCGCGTGGCCCGCGCTATGATCGCGCTCGCCGTCCTGGCCGCCCCTACCGCGATGCTCTCCGTCAACACCTTCATCGATGCCGTGTGGTTCGCGGTGGCCGGCGCGGTCCTCGCGACGATCATGATGGCCTGGCATCGCGAGACGCGCCGCGGCATGGTCGCGATGCTCGCGGTCGTGCTCGTCGGACTGATCGCGGCGTTCATCATCTATGCGATCCCGAGCGCGCGCCCGGACGGCAAGCTGGCCGTGGCGATCCGCGAGCTCGTGCTGTTCATCGTCGCGTTCGGGCTGATCCGCATCGTCTTCACGTTCCTGTTCCAGGGCCTGCTCGCGCGGTTCGCGATGCCGCGCATCCTGACGGATCTGCTGCTGACGGTGGCGTTGATCGTGTACCTGCTCGTGCGCGTCAACGCGTCGGGCGTGGACCTGACGGCGATCGCCGTGCCGTCGTCGGTGATCGGCGCCGCGCTGGCGTTCTCGCTGCAGGCAACGCTCGGCAACCTGTGGGGCGGCATCGCGCTGCAGCTCGACAATACCGCCCGCATCGGCGACTGGATCCGCTTCGAGGGCGTCACCGGGCAGATCGTCGGCATCCGCTGGCGCTATCTCGCGATCGCGACGACGACGAACGAGACGGTGATCATCCCCAACGCCAAGCTGGTCAACAACCACGTGCACGTGCTGGGGCGGCGCGGAGACTTCCGCGTCCCGCACCGCCACACGGTGCCGTTTGCCGTCGTGTTCAGCGTGCCGCCGTCGCGCGTGATCGCGCTGGTCCGCGAGGCCCTGATGCGCAGCGAGATCGCCGCCATGGCCACCGACCCCGCGCCGCAGGTCGTGTGCACGGGATTCGACGACAACGGCATCCAGTACGGCGCCATTTACTGGCTCACGGACCTCGGCCGCGACATGGCCACCGATTCCGAAGTGCGCGTCCACGTGTACGCGGCGCTCGAGCGCCACGGCCTCGCGATCCCGTACCCGCATCGCGTGCTGCTGCGGCCACACTCGGGCGCCGGCGGTCCCAGCGATGCGGAACTCGACATGCGTGAAGGCGTGCTGGGCCGCGTCGCGCTGTTCTCCGCGTTCACGGGACCGGAGCGGCGCGCGCTCGCGACCGAGCTCGTCACGTGCCGCTATGTCAACGGCGACACGTTGTCGCGCCAGGGCGACGTGGCGGACTGCCTGTACCTGCTCGCCGAGGGCAAGGTCGGCATTTTCGGCGCGTCCGGGGACAGCGAGCTGCGGCCCCGTCTCGCGACGCTGACCGCACCGGACTACTTCGGCGAGATGGGCGTGCTCACCGGGCAGCCACGGACGGCAACCGTCGTGGCCGAAGGCGACGTCGTCTGCTATCGCCTCGACAAGCCCGGGTTCGACGCGATCCTGAAGGCGCGGCCGGCGCTGATCGACGCGCTGTCCGCCGTCATCACCGAGCGGCAGGCCGCGAACGACAAGACGCTGGCGACGCTGTCAGCGGAAGCGCGCGCGCGGCAGAACAACACGAAGGCGGCGGAGCTGGTGCGGCGCATCCGGTTGTTCTTCGACGTCAACTGACACCTCGGACGACGCCGCACGCGGAGGCGCATGGCTGCGCTTCGACCGGGGGCTCGCGCGAAAGCCGTCACGCCGGCTCCGCTTCGCAGTTCGCTTGCGCTCCAGAGGCGCTGCGCCGGCGCGACGGCTTCCGCGCGAGGCCACGCCTTCGACGCCGTTTCATCGGCGTGTGCGCGCCATCGCACTCGTGCGCACCGCGGGGTCTGGTCGCGCAGCCAGGGCGTCAGCTCGACGCCGATCCGCGCGTGAGAGAGACAACGGTATCGAGCCGAACGGATGTGCGCGGGTAGCGGGACGTGCAGGCTCTGGCGATTCGGTGCGCGCGGCGGTGCGTAACGTCGCAAGGCGTGGCCTCGCGGGTGATGGGTGGCGCCGGCGGAGCGCCTCTGGAGCGCAAGCGAACTGCGAAGCGTAGCCGGCGCCACCCGTCACCCGCGAGCCCTGGCCACGGCGCGCCCGCCACAGCGCGCCCGCGACGCAACGCGCCGTCAGCGCCCCTCGACCAGCTGCTCGCGCGTGACGACGAACACCGCGTCCGTCGACGACGCGGTCTCCACCCACGTCACGGCGAGGCGCGGGAACGCCGCCTCGACCGCATCGCGGCCGTGGCCCACTTCGACGACCAGCACGCCGCCGGGATTGAGGAAGCGGGGTGCCTCGCGGACGATCACGCGCACGGCATCGAGGCCGTCGTCGCCGCCGGCGAGCGCAAGCTTCGGCTCGTGCCGGTATTCCGCCGGCAGCGCGTCCATTGCCACGGCGGTGACGTAGGGCGGGTTGCTGATGATCAGGTCGTAGTTCTTGTCCACGAGGTTCGTGTACAGGTCCGAGCGGATCAGGTTGATCCGGTGCGCGAGCCCGTATTCGCTGACGTTGCGCTGCGCGACGGCGAGTGCGTCCGACGACAGGTCGACGGCGTCCACCTCCGCGTGCGGGTAGGCATCGGCCAGCAGGATCGCGAGGCACCCCGAACCGGTACACAGGTCCAGCGCGGAACGCACGGCGTCCGCGTCGGGGACGAAAGGCAGCAGCCCGTCAGGCAGCAATTCGGCGATAAACGAGCGCGGCACGATGACGCGCTCGTCGACGTAGAAGCGGAACGGCCCGAGCCACGCCTCGTGCGTCAGGTAGGCGGCGGGTATGCGCTCGTCGACGCGACGGGCCAGCAGCGCTTCGAGGTCGCCGCGCTCGCCGCTCGTGAGGGTCGCGTCGAGGAAAGGGTCGAGCCGGTCCAGCGGCAGGTGCAGCGCGTGCAGGACCAGGTACGCCGCCTCGTCGTAGGCGCTGTCGGTCCCGTGGCCGAACGCGAGGCCCGCGGCGTTGAAGCGCGACACCGCGTAGCGCAGCCAGTCGCGGACCGTCGCAAGCTCGTGTGCGGCGCTCATCGCGCTGGCAGCAGCAGGCGCTCGAGGATGTCGGCGTAGATCGCCGACAGCGTGTCGAGGTCGGCGGCCTTCACGCGCTCGTCGACCTTGTGGATCGTCGCGTTGACCGGGCCGAGCTCGACGACTTCGCGACACACTGCGGCGAGGTAGCGGCCGTCGGACGTGCCCCCGGTGGTCGACAGTTCAGGCGTGACACCGGTGGCGGCTTCGATCGCGGCAGTGGCGACGTCGACGAGCGTCCCGCGCGGCGTCAGGTAAGGCACGCCGGACGACGGCAGCGCCAGCGTGTACTTGACGCCGTGCCGGCGCAGCACGTCCTCGAGGCGCGCGACCAGGTCCTCGCGCGTCGACGCCGTCGAGTAGCGCCAGTTGAACTGGAGTTCGAGCGCGCCCGGGATCACGTTGGTCGCGCCGGTGCCTGCGTGGATGTTGGAGCATTGCCACGTCGTCGGCGGGAAGTACTCGTTGCCGTCGTCCCACCGCAGCGCGGCGAGTTCCGCGAGCGCGGGCGCGAGCGCGTGGATCGGGTTGTCCGCCAGGTGCGGGTAGGCGATGTGACCCTGCACGCCATGCACGACCAGCGTGCCCGACAGCGTGCCGCGCCGCCCATTCTTGATCATGTCACCCAGCACGTTGACGGAAGAGGGCTCGCCGACGATGCACCAGTCGATCGACTCGCCGCGTGCCTGCAATGCCTCGACGATGCGCACGGTACCGTCGACCGACGGGCCCTCTTCGTCGGACGTGAGCGCGATGGCGATCGAGCCTGGCGCCGCGGGATGCGCCGCGACGAAGCGTTCAACTGCGGTGACAAACGCCGCCACGGAGCCCTTCATGTCCGCCGCGCCGCGGCCGTACAGATAGCCGTCGCGGACGACGGGGACGAACGGGTCGGAATGCCACGCGTCGAGCGGACCGGTCGGTACGACATCCGTGTGGCCGGCGAGGCACACGAGCGGCGCACGCGTCCCGCGCCGAGCCCACAGGTTGACGACGCCGCCGGCCGCGATGGTCTCGAGCGTGAAGCCGAGCGGGGCCAGCCGCTCCGCGACGAGGTCCTGGCAGCCACCATCGGCCGGCGTAATCGAACGGCGCTCGATCAGCGCCGAGGCGAGTGCCAGCGTGGATGATGCGGGTGCAGGCGGGGCGGGCGAGGACACCGCGCGATGGTAGCAAACGGGCGCCGCATCCGCGGCGCGCGCTGCCGCTATTGCGCGTGGTCGAGCAATGTCGAGTCGATGGCGAGCGACGCGAAATCCGCCGCCACACGCCGCGTCTCGGGCGCGGCGCTGTCGTTCTCGACGTTGTCCAGCTTGGCCGACGGCGAGTTCTGGTTGATGAGCCACGCGAGGTTGGTCGGCGAATCGGACGCGACCATCGCCTCGTCGTAGGTCAGCACGCCGTCGAGGTACATCTTGCACAGCGACTGCTCGAACGTCTGCGATCCCGGGTACAGCGACTGCTCCATCGCTTCCTTGATCTGCGAGAACTCGCCGTTCTTGATGAGCTCGGCGATCAGCGACGTGTTGAGCAGGATCTCCACGGCCGGCTGCAGCTCGCCTTCCGCGTTGCGGATCAGCCGCTGCGAGATGATCGCGCGCAGGCCGATCGACAGGTCGGAGAGCACGGCCGAGCGCGCGTCGTACGGGAACAGGTTGATGATCCGCGACAGCGCGTGATAGCTGTTGTTGGCGTGGATCGTCGACAGGCACAGGTGGCCGGTCAGCGTGTGGATCAGCGCCGCCTGCATCGTCTCCTTGTCGCGGATCTCGCCGATCATGATGAGGTCCGGCGCCTCGCGCAGCGCGTTCTGCAGCGCGAGGTGGTAGTTCTGCGTGTCGATGCCGATCTCGCGCTGGTTGACGAGGCTCTGCTTGTGCTCGAACAGGTACTCGATCGGGTCTTCGATCGTCAGGATATGCCCGGATTGCGCGGCGTTGCGGTGGTCGATCATCGCGGCCAGCGTCGTCGACTTGCCTGAACCCGTGGCGCCGGCGACCAGCACGAGGCCGCGCTTGGCGGTGACGAGGTCGAGCAGCACCGACGGCAGCCGCAGCTCCTCGAACGGCGGCACGTTGCTGCGCACGTAGCGGATGACCAGCGAAATGGTCCCGCGCTGGCGGAAGATGTTGATCCGGAAGTTGCCGACGGCGCGATCGAGGTGCGAGAGGTTCATCTCGAGCTCGCTCTCGAACTGGCGCGCCTGCTCCTTGGACATGAGCTCGTACGCGATGCGCTTGACCGTCTCCGGGTCCATCGGTTGCGTGGAGATCGCAGACACGACGCCATTGACCTTGAGGTTGATCGGCGCGCCGCAGGAGATGAACAGGTCGGAAGCCTGCTTCTCCGCCATCAGCTTGAACAGTCGGTCGAGGAACATGGTGCACCCAGCCCTGCAAGGGCCGTGCCGGCGGCGCCGGACGGCACCGCGGCGGCGACAAGCGCGGCCCGCGTCGGATGATGATGTCATGAAATTGCGCTGGAGGCCAAGTCCGTGGGGCAAGTACCGCAAAGCGGCTTGTTGCGCGCAGTCGAAGGGGCGGCGACGCGGTCGCGGTACTCTTGCCTGATTCGCACCGGCATCTCGCCCAGGAACGTTTTTCCGATGCTCGCCATCATCGGCGGTAGTGGCCTCACCAAGCTGTCGACGCTGGCCGTCGCGCACCGGCGCGTCGTGCGTACGCCGTACGGCGAGCCGTCGTCGGCGCTGGTGTTCGGCGAGCTTGCCGGGTGTGGCGTCGTCTTCGTCGCGCGCCATGGCCACGGCCACACGATTCCGCCCCACCGCGTGAACTACCGGGCCAACCTGTGGGCGCTGAAGGACGCCGGCGCCTCTGCCGTCGTCGCCGTGGCTTCAGTCGGCGGGATCCGCGGCCACGCGCCCGGGTCGCTCGCGTTGCCGGACCAGTTGCTCGACTACACGTCCGGTCGCGCCCATACGTATTTCGACGGCGGCGACCATCGCGTCGTGCATGTCGACTTCACGCGGCCGTACACGCCGGAGTTGCGCGATGAATGCGCCGCGGCTGCGCGCGCCGCGGGCATCGACCTCCAGGACCGCGGCGTCTATGCGGCCGTGAACGGCCCGCGACTCGAGACCGCCGCCGAGATCGACCGGCTGGAGCGCGATGGCGCGACGATGGTCGGCATGACCGGCATGCCGGAAGCCGGGCTGGCGCGCGAGCTGGAGTTGCCCTATGCGGCGATCGCCGTGATCGTGAATCATGCGGCGGGGCGTGGCGACAGCGCCGGGGCGATCTCGATGGAGGGCCTGTACCGCACGCTGGAGCAGGGCATGACGCACGCGCGAGCGCTGCTCGAGTGCGCGGCGCCACGCATCGCGAAGCGCTATCCATGATCCGCGAGATCCTGCGCATGGGCGACCCGCGGCTGCTCGAGGTGTCGCAGCCCGTCACCGCGTTCGGGACACCCGAGCTGGACGCGCTCTTGGCCGACATGCGCGAGACGATGGTCGCGCGCAAGGGTGCGGGGCTGGCCGCGCCGCAGATCGGGGTCGGGGCGCGTGTCGTCATCTTTGGCATGGACTACAACCCGCGTTACCCGAACGCGAGGCCGGTGCCGTACACGGAACTGATCAACCCGGTGCTGACGCCGCTCGGCGACGCGCTCGAGGAGGGCTGGGAAGGCTGCTTGTCGGTGCCCGGCATGCGCGGCGTCGTCCCGCGCTACGCGGCGCTGCGCTACTCCGGATTCGATCCGCGCGGCGAGCCCATCGACCGGGAGGTCGACGGTTTCCACGCGCGGGTCGTCCAGCACGAGTGCGACCACCTCGACGGCATCCTCTACCCGATGCGCATGCGCGACCTGTCGCGCTTCGGGTTCACCGACATCCTGTTCCCTGGGATGCGGGACGAGGACGACTGAGCAGGCGGGCCGGCGCGCCGCCCGGCGCGCTAGACGCGCAGCTGTTCCAGCAGCGCCGTCTCCAGCTTGAGCGCCGCCTGCTCGTCGTGCAGCCGTGCGCCTTCCAGCAGGAACACGTCCTCGACGCGGTCGCCCAGCGTATTGATCCGCGCGCTCTGCACGTCGACGTTGGCCTTGGCCAGCACGTAGGCGATGCGAGCCAGCAACCCCGGGCGGTCGCCGGCAATCACTTCGAGGATGTAGCGGCGTCCGGCGTCGTCCGGGAACAGCTGGATCTCGGGCGACAGCGGCAGGTGGCGCACGCGGCGGCTGACGCGGCCGGTCGGTGGCATCTGCGCTGGCGCCGGTTCGGCGAGCAGCGCGGCGAGCTCGTGCTCGATGTACGCGATCGAATCACGGTACGACGTGGCCGGATGCGCCGGGTCGTGGACCGCGAACGTGTCGAGCGCGTAACCGCTGCGTGTCGTGTGCACCTTGGCCTCGAGGATCGACAGCCCCATGCGCTCGAAGAACCCGCAGATGCGCGCGAACAGCTCCTTCTGGTCGGGCAGGTACATGAGGACCTGCAGCCCGGTGCCGGCCCGCGCAAGACGCGCCTTGATCACCGGCGCCTTGCCATCGACGCGCCAGTACAGGTGGCGCGCGTGCCACGCGATCTCGTCGGCCGTGTGCCGCTGGAAGTAAGGCGTGTCCAGCGTTTTCCACAGCGCGCGCTCGGCGCCGTCCGGCACCGCGTAGAGGCGCAGGATCCTGCTCGCCGCGTCCTGGCGCTGCTGGACAGAGTCCTGCAGCGTCTGCGCGGCGGCACCACCGGCGAGCACGCGCCGCGTCGCATGGAAAAGGTCCTCGAGCAGCTGGCCCTTCCATGCGTTCCATACCTTGGGGCTGGTGCCACGGATGTCGGCGACGGTCAGCAGGTAGAGCGCGGTGAGGCGGCGCTCGTTGCCCACGCGTTTGGCGAACGCGCGTATGACCGCCGGGTCCGACAGGTCGGATTTCTGGGCCGTCGACGACATCAGCAGGTGGTTGCGCACGAGCCACACGATCATTTCCGTGTCCTCGACGGGCAGCGCGTGCCGGCGGCAGAAGCGCCGGGCGTCGCGCGCACCCAGCGCGGAGTGGTCGCCGCCGCGACCCTTGCCGATGTCGTGGAAGAGTCCGGTCAGGTAGAGGATCCGCTTGGGCTCGAAGTCGGTGATGAGCCGCGAGCACAGCGGATATTCGTGCGCGTGCTGCGTCTCCGTGAAGCGGCGCAGGTTGCGAATCACCATCAGCGTGTGCTCGTCCACCGTGTAGACGTGGAAGAGGTCGTGCTGCATCCGTCCCACGTTGCGGCCGAACGCGGGCAGGTACGCGCCGAGGATGCCGAACAGGTTCATCCCCTTGAGCACGTGGTAGAGCCCGCGCGGCTCGTCGAACATCGCGATGAAGCGCGCGTGGTTCGCGGGATCCGCGCGGAAGCGGGCGTCGATGCGCCGGCGATTGCGCGCCAGTGCCCGCAGCGTGCGCGCCGACATGCCCTTGAGCCCCGGGTGGCGCTCCATCGTCAGGAACGCGTCGAGCATGGCCGACGGGCGCCGGTCGAACAGGTCGGGATGGCGGATGTTCAGCAGCTCGTCGACGGCCTCGAAATCGTCGTCGATCGGCGTCGCGTTCTTGGCCGGCGCGAAGATGCGCACCTGCAGGTTCTGCAGCAGGATCGTGTTGAGCTGGCGGACGAAGCGCGCGGCACGATAGTAGCGGTGCATCAGCTGCTCGGTGGCGCGCTGCGTCGGCGTGTCGACATAGCCGAGCTGGCGCGCGAGCGCAGGCTGCAGGTCGAACACCATCCGGTCCTCGCGGCGGCCGGCGAGGTAATGCAGGCGCACGCGCAACGCGCCGAGCAGGCGCTCCTGGCGCGACGCGACGCGTGCCTCGTCCGACGTCATCAGGCCATTGTGCGCGAGCTCGCGCCACGACCGGCCGAGGCCGGCGGCCTGCGCGATCCACAGCACCGACTGCAGGTCCCGCAGGCCGCCCGGGCTTTCCTTGACGTTGGGCTCGAGGTTGTAGAGCGCGTCGTGATATTTCTGGTGCCGCGCCTGCTGCTCGAGCGTCTTCTGCGCATAGAAAGCGCGTGGATCCATCGCGGCGGCGAAGCGGGTGCCGAATTCCGCCGCAAGCTTGCGCGAGCCGGCGATGCGGCGGTGCTCGAGCAGGCTTGTGCGGATCGTAACGTCCTGGGCCATCTCCGCTTCGCACTCGGCGATCGTGCGCGTCGCGTGGGCGGCTTCGAGGCCGATGTCCCACAACGTGGCCAGGAAGCGCTCGATGGCGCTCGCCGGATCGGTGGCAGGCATGCCATCCGGCAGCAGCACCAGCACGTCGACGTCCGAATGCGGGAACAGGCGCGCACGGCCATAGCCGCCCACGGCGACCAATGCGGCGGCTTCCGGCATGCCGCTCGCCTGCCACACTGCGGCCAGCACGCGGTCCACGAGCTTCGCGTGCTCGCGCAGCAGGCGCGGCGTGTCGGGCTTGGCCAGGAAAGCGGCCTCGAGCGCCTGGCGGCCGTCGCGCAGCTGCTGCCGCCAGGCGGCGAGGGGTGCCGCCGGTGCGAGCGCTGGCAGCGGGTCGGTCGCGACGTCCATCGGGGCGGCTGGACGAAGACCGCCGCGGGTCAGGCGGGAGGCGGCGGCGTACCCGCCGACACCGTCAGCACTTCGAAGCCGTCCGGCGTCACGAGCACGGTGTGCTCCCATTGCGCCGACAGCGAGTGGTCGGACGTGACCACGGTCCAGCCGTCCGCCAGCCCACGGATGCCCGGCTTGCCGGCGTTGATCATCGGCTCGATCGTGAAGATCATGCCGGCCTGCAGCTTGAGGCCCGTGCCCGCGCGGCCATAGTGCAGCACCTGCGGTTCCTCGTGGAAGACCTCGCCGATGCCGTGGCCGCAGAACTCGCGGACCACCGAATACCCCTGACTCTCGGCGAACTTCTGGATCACGTGCCCGATGTCGCCCAGGTGCGCGCCCGGCTGCACGACGCGGATCCCTTTCCACATCGCCTCGTACGTCACGTCGATCAGCCGCTTGGCCTGGATCGACGGCGTGCCGATCGTGAACATGCGGCTCGAGTCGCCGTGGAATCCGTCCTTGATCACGGTGACGTCCACGTTGACGATGTCGCCCGACTTCAGCACCTTGTCGCCCGGGATGCCGTGGCAGACGACATGGTTGACCGACGTGCACAGCGAAGCCGGATAGGGCTTGTGGCCGGGCGGCGCGTAGTTGAGCGTCGCGGGGACCGTGTGCTGCACGTTGACCATGTAGTCGTGCGCCAGGCGATCGATCTCGCCGGTCGTGACGCCGACCTTGATGTGCGGCGTCAGGTAATCGAGCAGCTCGGACGCGAGGCGACCGGCCACGCGCATCTTCGCGATCGCTTCGGGGGACTTGAGCTGGACGGACATGATCGGGAGGTGAGGGCTGCGGGTCAGCTGCGCAACAGTTCGTTGATCGCGGTCTTGGCCCGCGTCTTCGCATCGACGCGTTTGACGATGACCGCGCAGTACAGGTTGCAGCCCTGGCTGGGCAGCGAGCCGGCGACGACGACCGAGCCCGCCGGCACGCGGCCATACGTGATGGAGCCGGTTTCGCGGTCGTAGATCTTGGTGCTCTGGCCGATGAACACGCCCATGCCGAGCACGGAGTTCTCCTCGACGATGACGCCCTCGACGACTTCCGAGCGCGCGCCGATGAAGCAGTTGTCCTCGATGATCGTCGGGTTGGCCTGCAGCGGTTCGAGCACGCCGCCGATGCCGACGCCTCCGGACAGGTGCACGTGCTTGCCGATCTGCGCGCAGGAGCCGACGGTGGCCCACGTGTCGACCATCGTGCCTTCGTCGACGTACGCGCCGATGTTCACGTACGACGGCATCAGCACGACATTGCGCGCGACGTAGGCACCGGTACGGGCGACGGCCGGCGGCACGACGCGCACGCCGGCGGCGGCGAACTCGGCGTCCGTCCACCGCGCGAACTTCGTGGGCACCTTGTCGTAGAACCGGAAGGGCACGTGCGGACCCTCGAGCCCGATGCCCGCGTTGTCGGCCAGCCGGAACGACAGCAGCACCGCCTTCTTGAGCCATTGCTCGACGTGCCACTCGGCCCCGACCTTGTACGCAACGCGCATGCGGCCGGTATCGAGCGCGGCGATGGCCGCGGCCACTGCTTCGCGGACGTCGGCGGGGGCCGACGTGGGCGTGAACGTGGCGCGTGCTTCCCACGCGTCTTCGATGACGGTTTGCAGCGGCTGCATGGCGGAGGGGGGCCGGAAAACCGCGATTTTACCGCGAACCCCGCCGCGCCCCGCGCGGCCCCGGGGCGCGGCGCTACATCGCCTTGAAGCGGTGCGCGAACGTGCGCGATACCGGCAGCTTCTCGGGCCGGTCGCGCAAGTGGATGACCGGCTGGTCGCGCCAGTCGCGCTCGACGCGCGCGATCGCCTTCAGGTTCACGATCGTCGCGCGGTGCACCTGCCAGAAGCTGTCGGGATCGAGCTCCTCGTACAGCTCCTTGATCGGCTTCTTGATGAGGCCGTCGCCTTCGCGGGTGACCACCTTCGTGTACTTGTCCTCGGACTGGAAGTACAGCACGTCGTCGACGGCGATCATCTTCATGGCCGCGCCCAGCGATGCGCGCAGCCACTTGAGCGAGCCGCCGTGCTCGCGCGCCGCGAGCCGCGCCAGCAACGCGTCGAGATCCAGCGGCTTGTGCGCCAGCCGCGCCTGCAGTCGCGCGACGACCTTGGCGACGCGCGCCGCCGCGACCGGCTTCAGCAGGTAATCGACAGCCCCTTCCTCGAATGCCGCGACCGCGTACTCGTCGTAGGCGGTGACGAACACCACGTGGGCGCTGCCGGCCAGCGCGCGGGCGACCTCGAGGCCGTCGCGACCCGGCATTCGGATGTCCAGGAACACGACGTCGGGCTTGTGGATCGCAGCGAGCGATACGGCCTCGTCGCCGTTGCGCGCGTCGGCCACGACGTCGAGCTCCGGCCACGCCTCGGCGAGTCGGGTCCGCAGCTGCGCGGCCAGCATCGGCTCGTCCTCGGCAATCAGTGCGGTCGGCATCGTCAGGCCCCGCGATCCCAGGGAATCGACAGTCGCGCCACCGTGCCCTTGCCGCCGGCGCCGTGCTCCAGCGTGAACGTCGCGGCCTCCCCATACATCGCGGCCAGCCGTTCGCGCAGGTTCGCGAGGCCGAACCCGTGACCGGGTTGCGGCACGACGCCGTCGCGAAAGCCGCGCCCCGTGTCGGCCACGGTCACGACGAGCGCGTCTCCGGCACGGGCCGCGGACAGCGTGACGTGGCCCCCGTCCACTGCGGGCTCGAGCCCGTGCTGCACCGCGTTCTCGACGAGCGAGATCAGCATGTTCGGCGGAAACGGATGCGCGCGCAACGCGTCGTCGACGTCGAGCGTGAATGCGAGGCGCGGTCCCATGCGCATCGCCAGGATGTTGAGGTAGGCGGCGGCGAGCTGCAACTCCTTGCCGAGCGTCGTCGACGCGGCGCGGAGCTGGGGCAACGCGGCGCGGAGGTACGCGATCAGGTGTCCCAGCAATTCGTTGGCACGCGGCGGGTCGGTCTCCGTCAGGTATTGCACCGACGCCAGCGTGTTGAACAGGAAGTGCGGTTCCACCTGCGCCTGCATCAGCTTAAGCTCGGCTTCCGCCGCCTGTCGCGACAGCAGGTGCCGCGCGGCGTTGGCCTCCAGCAACGCGGCCTCCGCCCGCCGCTCGCGGATGTTCACGTAGAACATCAGGCTGATCGTGAGGCCGTTGAACCAGGCCGAGAACAGGTTCCAGCCGAAGTTGGCCGCGTGCGCCAGGACGTAGTCGGGCTCGTAGCCCTTGACGACGATGACCAGCAGCACCCCGATCACCGCACCGATGGCCACCGCCACGACAATGCGCGCGATCGCGTGGGAGCGATCCCAGGGTGACGCCGCGTTGACGCAATATGCGATCGCATACCCGTACAGCTGCACGGTGACGAACGGCTGCCAGAACGGCCGGGGGTCGTCGATCCACAGCACGGCGGCGATGCCCGTGTTGATCGCGGCGATGAGCAGCACGGTGACCCACGACGCGCGAAAGCCGGCGAGCAGCGGGTGGCGTGCCGCGGGGGCGCTGGCGGGGGGTAACGTACGGGCATTCATCGCCGCGCATTGTAGGAGGCCTGCAGGGCGCGGCTGCCCGAGGCGACGGAAGGCAGTCCGGGGCGACAGGGCGTGCAGGGGAAGCGCGGGGCGCAGCCGCGCAGCGCGGCCGGCGGTGGCGCCCGCGTCAGCGGGCGCGGGCGAAGGCAGCGATCCGCGCGATGCCTTCGGCACATTCGTCCGGGCTCGCGACGAGCGCGATCCGGATGCGGCCACGGCCCGGGTTGCCCGTCGGCGTGTCGCGCGCGAGGAAGCTGCCAGGCAGCACGGTGACGCCTTCGGCCGCGTGCAATGCACCCGCGAAGGCCGCATCGTCGCCGCCGACGTCCGCCCACAGATAGAACGCCGCCTCCGGCATCGCGCAGGGCAGCGCTGCGGCCAGCACCGGCTGTTGCGCCGCGAACTTCGCGCGATACAGCGCGCGATTCGCACGGACGTGTGCTTCGTCGTTCCACGCAGCGATGCTCGCGTGCGCGACCATGCCCGACATCGCGGACCCGTGGTACGTCCGATACAGCAGGAACGCCTTGACCAATGCCGCGTCGCCGGCCGCGTAGCCGGAGCGGAGTCCAGGCGCGTTGGACCGCTTGGACAACGAGCCGAACACGACCAGGCGCGGATAGCCGCTGCGCCCCGCAGCCTGTGCCGCCGCGAGCGCGCCGAGTGGAGGCTTCGCCTCGTCGAAGTAGATCTCCGAATAGCATTCGTCGGACGCGATGACGAAGCCGTAGCGGTCCGACAGCGCGAACAAGTCGTTCCAGTCTGCCTGCGTGAGCACGCGGCCGGTCGGATTGTCGGGCGAGCAGACGTACACGAGCTGCGTACGCGCCCAGACGTCCGCCGGCACGTCGCGGTACGCGTGGCCCGGACCTGCCATCGGCGTGTTCGCGAGCCACGTGCCGGCGCCCGCGAGCAGCGCTGCGCCTTCGTAGATCTGGTAGAACGGATTGGGGCACACGACCATCGCACCGGGTGCGCTGCCGTCGATGACGACCTGCGCGAAACTGAACAACGCTTCGCGGCTGCCAAGCACCGGAAGGACCTCGTCGGCCGCCGACAGCGATGCGAGCCCGTGCCTGCGCACAAGCCACTGCGCGATGGCCTCGCGCAATGCAGGCGACCCGGCGGTCATGGGATAATTCGAAAGGCCCGCGACGCCTGCGGCCAGTGCGTCGACGATCAACGGCGGCGTCGGATGCCGCGGTTCGCCGATCGACAGGTTGATCGGCGGTTTGCCGGCCGGCGCCGGATGTTGCGCGAGCAGGCGCCGCAGCCGCTCGAACGGGTAGGGCTGCAGCAGCGCGAGGCGGGGATTCAACGGATGAGCGATGCAGGATGCGCGGAAATGTCCGCGCCGATTATAGCGAGCACGCGATGACCGCTTCCGCGTCAGCGAGCAGCGCCGTGCACGCGTTGCCAGCGCGCTGGCGCTGGGTGCCCCTGGTGGCGACGTGCGTCGCCTGCGTCGCGCTCGTGTGGGGGCTCGCGTACTGGGCGTGGTACTGGCTCGCCCCGTGGCCCGTGCACCGCAATGCAAGCGTGCCCGCGGATCCCGCCGCGACGATCGTGGCTTCTGGCCTGATGCAGGACGGCGCCGCGCCTTCCGCCGGGGCGGCCGCGGCGCCTGCGACGCTCGGTGGCGATGTCCGGCTGCTCGGGACGTTCGCGGAGAAGGACGGCAACGGCTACGCGTTGTTCCGGCTGCCGTCCGGTCCGCGCCTGGTCGCCGTCGGCGGCGACATCGCCAACGGCGCGACGCTTGCCGCGGTGACGAGCGACGGTATCCGGGTCCGCGACGGTGCCGGCGAGCGCGCCATCGCGCTGCGCGGCAAGTCCGCCGCAGCGACACGCGTGGCGGACGCGGGTGCGCCGCGCGCCAGTGCCGCGTCCGGCCGCGACCCCTCGTGCAAGCCGCCGCCCGGGTTCAAGGGCGCGGTGGTGAAGCTCAACGCCGAGTTGCTGCAGGGCATCGTCGCCCAGCCGGACACGCTGCGTGCGATCGTGCAGCCGGTCGAAGGCGGTGGCGTGACCGTGCGCGACGGCAGCGGCTTTGGCGAGATGCTGGGCATCACGTCGGCCGATCGCGTGCGCACGGCCAACGGCGTGCCGCTGTCCGGGCCCAGCGACGTCATCGCGGCGATCGTGCGGCCGCTGGTCGCGTCGCAGCCGGTGCGCATCGCCGGCATCCACGAGGGCCAGGCGCAGGAAATGTTGCTGCTGAACGCGGGCACGTGTCCCTGAGCGGACATCGCGGATACCTGCGCTCCGCCGCCGCTGCGCGCGGTCAGTCCGCGGCCAGTGCGTCCAGCAGGGCGGCTGGCGTATCCAGCCAGCCATCGGCGGGCCACGTGGACGGGTCGCTGCCCCCGAGATAGCCCCAGCCCGCGACCAGTGTCCGCATGCCGGCTGCGCGCCCCGCGTCGATGTCGCGGCGATCGTCGCCGACATAGACGCACGCCGACGCGTCGACGCCCAGTTCGGCGGCGGCGTGCAGCAGCGGCGCCGGGTGTGGCTTGGCATGCGGCGTCGTGTCGCCGCACACGACCACCGACGCGCCGGCGAGTCCCATGCCGGCGAGCACCAGTCGCGTATAGCGCGTCGCCTTGTTCGTGACGACGCCGTGGCGGCGTCCACTCGCGGCGATCGCGGCGAGCATCTCCGGCACGCCGTCGAACCACCGCGAGTCGCGGACGGGCTCGGCGGCGTAATAGTCGAGGAACGCGTCGCGCAGTCCGGCAAAGCGCGCGTCGTCGGGCGTCACGGCGAATCCCGCGCCGATCAGGCCGCGCGCACCGGCGGATGCATAGGGACGCAAGTCCGCGATCGGCATGGGCGGGAGCCCGGCGTCCGCGCGGACGCGATTCAGCGCCGCTGCAAGATCGGGCGCCGTGTCGGCGAGCGTGCCGTCGAGGTCGAACAGCACGACGGGCCAGCGCGGTGCCGTCATCCGGGTGCCGCCAGCGGCCGCCGGAACGCGGCGAGATAGTTGACGGCGGTGTCGGCGCCGAGCGTATACGCGCGCGTCAATGGGTTGTATTGCATCCCCGTCATGGCCACGAGGTCGAGGCCCGCACGCCGCGCGTCGTGCGCGAGCTCGGATGGACGGATGAAATGCCGCCATTCGTGCGTGCCGCGCGGCAGCAGGCCCAGCACGTATTCGGCGCCAAGTATCGCGAACGCGTAGGAACGCAGGTTACGGTTGAGCGTCGAGAACGCGACGATCCCGCCGGGCTTCACGAGGCGCGCGCAGGCCGCGACCGTGGAGGCGGGGACGGGCACGTGCTCGAGCATCTCCATGCACGTGACGACGTCCCACCGACCCGGCTCCGCAGCGGCAAGCGCCTCCGCGCCCACCAGCCGATAGTCGACGTCGACGCCGGACTCCAGGCGATGCAGGCGCGCGACCGACAGCGGCTTCTCGGCGAGGTCGATGCCGGTGACCGTGGCGCCGGCGGTCGCCATCGCTTCGGCCAGGATCCCGCCGCCGCAACCGACGTCGAGCACGTGCTTGCCGGCGAGTCCACCCGCCACGTCGGTGATCCAGTCGAGCCGCAGCGGATTGATCGCGTGCAACGGCTTGAATTCGCCGGCGGGATCCCACCACTTGTGCGCGAGCGCGCCGAACTTCGCGAGCTCGGCCGGATCTGCGTTCGCAGCCTGCGTGGCGGGGTGGGTGTGGGCGTGCGCGGTCATCGTCGGCGCAGCGCGTGTTTCAGCCGGGCGGCCGCGCGAGTCGGGCGTGCCAGCGTTCGGCAGAGCCCTTCACGGCGGCGACGTCGATCCGCTGCACGAGCCGGTCGGTGACGACGGGTGCGCCATCGACCCACACGTCCGTTACGTGCTCGCGGCCCGCGGCGTGCACGAGATGCGAGACCGGATCGTAGCAGGGCGTCGTTGCGATGTCCGCGAGATCGATCGCCACCGCGTCGGCAGCCTTGCCCGGTACGAGCGAACCGATCGTCGCGTCCAGCCCCAGCGCGCGCGCGCCACCCAGCGTCGCGCAACGCAGCACGCTGGCCGCGGGCAGCGCAGCGGCGTCGCCGGTGGTTGCCTTGGCCAGCAGCGCGGCGAGGCGCATCTCGCCCATCAGGTCCAGCCGGTTGTTCGACGCCGCGCCGTCGGTGCCGAGCGCGACGTTGATGCCGGCGGCCAGGTAGGCGGCCACCGGCGCGATGCCGCTTGCGAGCTTCGCGTTGGAGGCAGGGCAGTGGACGACGTGGCAGTGGCGCGCAGCGAGCATCCGGATGTCGTCCTCGTCGCAATGGACGGCATGGATGGCGACGAATCCGGGGCCGGTGGCGCCGAGCGCGTCGAGTCGCGCAAGCGGCGAGCGGCCATCCTGCGTGAGCGCGTCGGCGCGCTCCTTGCGTGTTTCCAGCAGGTGCGTCTGGATGGTCAGGTCGAGCTCGCGTGCCAGCGTGACGATGGCGCGCCACGAATCGTCGCCGACCGTGTACGGCGCGTGGGGTGCGAGCGAAAAGACGATGTGCGGCTCACGCCGGTAGCGGTCGCGCGCGGCGAGGCCGGCGGCAAGGTAGCCGGCGGCGTCGGGGGCGTACCGGGTCGGGAAATCCAGCACGGGCACCCCCAGCATCGCCCGCATCCCCGCCGCCAGGTAGGCATCCGCAGCGGCCTCCGGGTAGAAGTACATGTCGTTGCAGGCGGTGATGCCGCCGGCGAGCATCTCGGCGGCGGCGAGCAGCGTGCCGTCGTGGACGAAATCCGGGCCGAGCACGGCGGCCTCGCGCGGCCAGATGTGCTCGGTGAGCCATGCAGCGAGGGGGACATCGTCCGCGACGCCGCGCATCAGCGCCATCGCCGAGTGCGCGTGGGCATTGACGAGGCCGGGAATCAGGACGTGTGTCAGCCGCTGGACGTGGACGCGGGCGACGTAGCGTGCGTCGGCCTCGTCCCAGGGCGCCAGCGCCACGATGCGGCCGCCGTCGACGAGCAGCGCGTGCTCGGCAAGCGCCGCTTCCGGCTCGACGGGCGCGATCCACGCGGCGTCGATACGCAGGTCGACCGTCCGGCGTGCGGCGGAAAGGGGTTCGGGCTCCAAGGTCGATGGGGCGGGATGAACGCGTTGGGGCGGAAGGGACCGGCGTTGGCGCGTGGCCCATGTCCGGACCGGTAAAGAAAAAGCCCCGCCGGAGCGGGGCTTTTTCGTGCGACGGTGATGCTTACTTCCGCATGATCGCGTCGCCCTTGACTTCGACTTCCACGCGACGGTTGGGTTGCAGGCAGGCGATCAGTTCCTTGAAGTTCTTCTGCTCGCAGACCACGCCCGGCAGCGGCTGGGTCTTGCCCATGCCCAGCGTTTCGATCTTGTCGCGCGGCATGCCCTTGCTGACCAGGTAGTCGCGGACCGCGTCGGCGCGGCGTTCCGACAGCTTCTGGTTGTAGGCCTGCGTGCCGATGCGGTCGGTGTGACCGGTCACGAGCACGAGGTCCAGCTTCTGCACGTTGGGCAGCTTGGCGATGATTTCGCTGTCGATCGCGGCCTTGCCGTCCGGACGGAGGACCGCCTTGTCGAAGTCGAACAGCGCCTTCGAGGCCAGCGTCATCTTCTGGACGCCGGGGGCCGGCGCGGGCGCCGGGGCCGGAGCCGGGGCGGGTGCAGGCGGCGGGGGCGGCGGCGCGACGGCCGGGGCCGGCTTCGGCACCAGGTCCGGATCGCACTGCATGATGGCCATGCTGGGGGTCCAGTAACCCGTGCGGTAGCACAGGTTGCCCGACAGGCCCGCCGTGCTGTTGTACACGCCGCTGCGCACGACGTTGTTTTCAGGCGTACCGCTCCACGACAGGACGTAGCCGCTCATGGTGGTGTTGGCGCCGGCGACGCCGGGCACATATCCCTTGGTCTGGGCGGCAACGCTGCCGGCGAAGGCGGCGGCGATTGCGCCTGCAACAACACCGGTGACGATACGACGAGTCATTGTTTCACCCCTTTGGTGTAGGTTTTTAGGAAAGTCTTGTGCGAACAGAAAACTTTGCGTTCACAACGACTATAGCACGCAGCTTCCGGCCAAAGCAAAAGCCGGACGCCCCGAAAACGTGATCGCGCGGGCGACTGTCGCGGCGTTACAACGCCGTGCTAAAATTCCGCATATTCAAGGACCTCCAGCACGATTCCGGTTCTTGGACAGGTTGCCGATTTGCGGTTTTCCCGCGCGCGTTGCCGCCCCGGCCGGGCGGCGGGCAGCGGACCGCTTCCGTGTCCCGAGATTGTCACTTTTGGCGCTTTCCCGCGCTGTTTCCCGCCCCCACTACCGATGACCCCACCGCCCGACGAGCCGTTTGCCAAGGAGACCGTTCCGGTCAGCCTCGAAGCCGAGATGCGCCACAGCTACCTCGATTACGCGATGAGCGTGATCGTGGGCCGGGCGCTCCCCGACGTCCGTGACGGCCTCAAACCGGTGCACCGGCGCGTGTTGTACGCGATGCAGGAATCCAACATCGTCTACAACCGGCCGTATGTGAAGTGCGCGCGGGTCGTCGGCGACGTGATGGGTAAGTACCACCCGCACGGCGACATGGCGATCTACGACTCGCTGGTGCGGATGGCGCAGGATTTCTCGTTGCGCTACCTGCTGATCGACGGCCAGGGCAACTTCGGCTCGGTGGACGGCGACAACGCCGCCGCGATGCGCTACACCGAGTGCCGGCTGCAGCGGATCGCCAACGAGCTGACGGCCGACATCGACAAGGAAACCGTCGATTTCATCCCGAACTATGACGGCAAGGAGCAGGAGCCGTCGGTGCTGCCGTCGCGGCTGCCCAACCTGCTCGTCAACGGCGCGTCGGGCATCGCCGTCGGCATGGCGACGAACATCCCGCCGCACAACCTGACCGAGACGATCAACGGCTGCCTCGCCGTGCTGGCGCGGCCGGAGATCGAGATCGACGAGCTGATGGACATCATCCCGGCGCCGGACTTCCCGACCGCCGGGATCATCTATGGGCTCGAAGGGGTCCGCGAGGGCTACCGCACGGGGCGCGGGCGCGTCGTCATGCGTGCGCGGACCCACATCGAGGACCTCGGCAAGGGCGACCGGCAGGCGATCATAGTCGACGAGATCCCGTACCAGGTGAACAAGGCGAACCTGCTGTCGCGGATCGGCGAGCTGGTCCGCGACAAGAAGCTGGAAGGCATCTCGGACCTGCGCGACGAGTCCGACAAGTCGGGCATGCGCGTCGTCATCGAGCTGAAGCGCGGCGAAGTGCCGGAGATCGTCCAGAACAACCTGTTCAAGCTGACGCAACTGCAGGACAGCTTCGGCATGAACATGGTGGCGCTGGTCGACGGCCAGCCGCGGCTGCTCAACCTGAAGGAATTCCTGACCTTCTTCCTCGTGCACCGGCGCGAGGTGGTCGTGCGGCGCACGCGCTACGACCTCGGCAAGGCGCGCGACCGCGGCCACGTGCTCGAAGGCCTCGCCGTGGCGCTGTCCAACGTCGACGAGATCATCGCGCTGATCAAGGCGTCGCCGACGCCGCCCGAGGCCAAGGAAGCGTTGATGGCGCGCACGTGGCGCTCGCCGGTCGTCGAGGAGATGCTGAAACGCGCCGTCACGGACGCCGCGCGCCCCGACAGCCTGCCGGACCACTTCGGGTGGCAGGCGGACAACGGCGGCTACCGGCTGTCCGACGTGCAGGCGCAGGCCATCCTCGAGATGCGGCTGCAGCGACTCACCGGGCTCGAGCAGGACAAGATCACCGGCGAGTATCGCGAGACCATCGACCTGATCCTCGACCTCATCGACATCCTGGCCAAGCCGGAGCGCGTCACGCAGATCATCCACGACGAGCTCGTCGCCATCCGCGAGCAGTTCGGCGACGCGCGCCGCTCGGAGATCGTCGCGCAGGGCACGGACCTGTCGCTCGAGGACCTGATCGCGCCGCAGGACATGGTGGTCACGATGTCGCACGGCGGCTACATGAAGTCGCAGCCGGTCGACGAATACCGCGCGCAGAAGCGCGGCGGCCGCGGCAAGCAGGCCACGGCGACGAAGGAGGACGATTTCGTCGAGCGCATGTTCATGGCGAACACGCACGACAACATCCTGTGCTTCAGCAACCGCGGCCGCGTGTACTGGCTCAAGGTCTACAACGTGCCGCAGGGCTCGCGTGCGTCGCGCGGCAAGCCGATCGTCAACCTCGTGCCGCTCGCCGAGAACGAGAAGATCACGGCCATCCTGCCGGTCAAGGAGTTCGCGGAAGGGCGCTACGTGTTCATGGCCACCGCGATGGGCACCGTCAAGAAGACGCCGCTCGCCGATTTCTCGCGGCCGCGCCCGTCCGGGATCATCGCCGTGGACCTGGCCGACGGCGATCGCCTGATCGGAGTCGCGCTCACCGACGGCAAGCACGACGTCATGCTGTTCAGCTCGGGTGGCAAGGCGGTCCGCTTCGACGAGAACGACGTGCGCCCGATGGGCCGCAACGCGCACGGCGTGCGCGGGATGATGCTCGAGAAGGGCCAGAAAGTGATCGCGCTGCTGGTCGCCGACGACGAGGAACAGTCGGTGCTGACGGTCACCGAGAACGGCTACGGCAAGCGCACGCCGATCATCGAGCACACGCGCCACGGACGCGGCACGAAGGGGATGATCGCGATCCAGCAGTCGGCGCGCAACGGCAAGGTCGTGGGCGCCGCGCTCGTGCGGAAGGACGACGAGGTGATGCTGATCTCGACGGGTGGGGTGCTGATCCGTACCAAGGTGAAGTCGATCCGCGAGATGAGTCGCTCGACGCAGGGCGTCACGCTGATCAACCTGGCCGAGGACGAGAAGCTTGCCGGCGTCGAGCGCGTGGCCGAGCGCGAGGACGACGACGACGCCAATGCCTGAACGCCATGACTGATTCGGCGCTCGCGCCGCCGGCCGCCGGCAGCGTCCACCGCGTCTTCAACTTCAGCGCGGGACCGGCGGCGATCCCGGAGCCGGTGCTGCAACGTGTCCAGGGCGAGCTGCTGGACTGGCGCGGCAGCGGCATGTCCGTGATGGAGATGAGCCATCGCGGCACCGACTTCATGGCGATCCAGGCGAAGGCGGAGGCCGACTTCCGCGCGCTGCTCGGGATTCCCGCGCATTACAAGGTGCTGTTCCTGCAGGGCGGCGGCATCGGCGAGAACGCGATCGTCCCGCTCAACCTGCTCGGCGCCAGGCGCCGTGCCGACTACGTGAACACCGGCCACTGGTCGACGCGCTCGATCGCCGAGGCGCGCCGCTATTGCGACGTCCACGTCGCCGCGTCGGCGGAGGCGACCGGCTTCGACCGCGTTCCGGCGCAGTCTGAGTGGCAGCTCTCGCCCGACGGCGCCTACGTGCACGTCTGCACGAACGAGACGATCGGCGGCGTCGAGTATCCGTGGACGCCGCACGCGGTGGACCGGCCCATCGTCGCCGACGCGTCGTCGCACATCCTGTCGCGGCCGCTGGACGTGGAAGCGTACGGCGTCGTCTATGCCGGGGCGCAGAAGAACATCGGCCCCGCCGGCCTTACGCTGGTGGTCGTCCACGAGGACCTGCTGGGCCGTGCACGCGCCGAATGCCCGAGCCCGTTCAACTATACGGTGCAGGCGGCCAACAACTCGATGATCAACACGCCGCCGACGTTTGCGATCTACGTCGCGGGCCTCGTGTTCGAGTGGCTGCAGGCGCAGGGCGGCGTGGCGGCGATCGAGCGCGCGAACATCGACAAGGCCGCGCTGCTGTACGGCGAGATCGACCGCACCGGCTTCTGGCGCAACCCGGTCCGCGCGGAGGACCGCTCGCGGATGAACGTGCCGTTCTTCGCGCCGACGCCCGACCTCGACACGCTGTTCCTCGAAGGCGCCAAGGCGCGCGGCCTCGCCCAGCTCAAGGGACACCGCGTCGTCGGCGGCATGCGCGCGTCGATCTACAATGCGATGCCGCGTGCGGGCGTCGAGGCGCTTGTTGGCTGGATGCGCGAGTTCGAGACCACGCACGGCTGACCGGGCTTCACGCCCGCGGACGCTGTCCACCATGACCCAAGACGACGACCTCGCGGCGCACCGCGCCGCCATCGACGCCCTCGACGACGAGATCCTCGCGCGGCTGTCCGCGCGCGCCGCGCACGCCAAGGCGATCGGCGAGCTGAAGGGCGGCGTGGCGGCCTACCGGCCCGAGCGCGAAGCGCAGGTGCTTGCCCGGGTCGCGGCGACCAATCCCGGGCCGCTGCCCGATGAGTCCGTGCAGGGCGTGTTCCGCCAGATCATGTCCGCGTGCCTCGCGCTCGAGCGGCGCCTGACGATTGCCTACCTCGGCCCCGCGGGTACGTTCAGCCACGCGGCCGTGCACCGCCATTTCGGCGAGTTCGTCGATGCGCTGCCGTGCGCGACGATCGACGAGGCGTTCCGGGTCGCCGAGAGCGGCCAGGCCGACTACGCGATCGTGCCGGTCGAGAACTCCACCGAAGGGACGGTGGGCCGCACGCTGGACCTGATCGCGGTGACGCCGCTCAAGATCTGCGGCGAAACGCGGCTGCCAGTGCACCAGAACCTGCTGACGAACGCGACGGCGCTCGCGGACGTCCGGCGCGTCTACTCGCACGCGCAGTCGCTCGCGCAGTGCGCGCAGTGGCTCGCGCAGCACCTGCCGACGGTGCCGCGCGTGCCGGTGGCGAGCAACGCCGAAGCCGCGCGGCTCGCGGCCGCGGAGCCCGGCGCCGCGGCGATCGCCGGCGAGAACGCCGGCGCGATCTACGCGCTCGGCACGCTCGCCCGCGCGATCGAGGACGACCCCAACAACACGACGCGCTTCTGGGCGCTGGGGCGGCAGGACGTCGGCCCATCGGGACGCGACCAGACGTCCATCGTGATGGGCTGCCCCAACCGGCCCGGCGCGCTCGTATCGCTGCTCGCCCCGTTCGCGGACAACGGCGTGTCGATGTGCCGCGTCGAGTCGCGACCCGCGCGGCATGTCATCTGGGAATACGTGTTCTTCGTCGACGTCGAGGGCCATGCGAGCGATCCCGCGCTCGTCCGCGCGCTCGCGCAGCTCGCCGGACTCGCGCCTTTCGTCAAGCTCCTCGGATCCTATCCCGCCCCATGATCACGACCGCCGCCGCGCTCGCGCCCGAGTACATCCGCAGCATCGCGCCCTATGTCCCCGGCAAGCCGGTGGAGGAGCTGGCGCGCGAGCTGGGCCTCGACGCCGCGCACATCGTGAAGCTCGCGTCGAACGAGAATCCGCGCGGGCCGGGTCCGCGTGTGCTGGCCGCGCTTACCGCGGCCGCCACGGAACTTCCGCGCTATCCGGACGGCAACGGCTTCGCGTTGAAGGCGGCGCTGTCCGCGCGCTTCGCGGTGTCGCCCGAGCACATCGTGCTCGGCAACGGGTCCAACGACATCCTGGAACTCGCCGCACAGGCGTTCCTGCGTCCGGGCGACAGCGCGGTCTATGCGCAGCACGCGTTCGCCGTGTATCCGCTGGCGACGCAGGCGCGCGGCGCGCGCGGCATCGAGGTTCCGGCGCGCGACTTCGGCCACGACCTCGACGCGATGGCTGCCGCCGTCACGCCCGACACGCGGATCGTGTTCGTCGCCAATCCGAACAACCCCACCGGGACGTGGCTGCCGCCCGACGCCGTCGAGCGCTTCCTGCGCGCCGTACCCGCCTCCGTCGCCGTCGTGCTGGACGAGGCTTACAACGAATACCTCGAGCCCGGCCAGAACGCGCATGCGACGCGCTGGATCGCGCGACACCCCAACCTGATCGTGTCGCGCACGTTCTCCAAGGCCTATGGGCTCGCGGGACTGCGCATCGGCTACGGCGTCATGGACCCGGCGGTGGCGGGATTGCTCAACCGCGTCCGGCAGCCGTTCAACGTCAATGCGTTCGCGCAGGCCGCGGCCGTCGCCGCGCTGGCGGACGACACCTATGTCGACGAGAGCCGCGCGCTCAACCGCGCCGGCCTCGCGCAACTCGTCGCCGGGTTCGACGCGCTGGGCTTGCGCCACCTGCCGTCGCACGCGAATTTCGTGCTGGTCGAAGTCGGCAATGGCGCGAAGGTGTTCGACCGCCTGCTGCGCGCCGGTGTCATCGTGCGGCCCGTCGGCAACTACGGGCTGCCGGCGTGGCTGCGGGTGACGGTGGGGCTGCCGTCGGAGAACGCGCGGCTGCTGGACGCGCTGCCCGAAGCGCTGGCCGAGGCGCGCGCCGCCGTCCCGGTGGCGTGACGATGGCCGCGCCCGCGCCACCTGCGGGTCCTGCCGCCGGCGCGGCACCGCTCGCGATCGGCAAGCTGGTCGTCGTCGGTGTCGGCCTCATCGGCGGTTCGTGCGCGCTGGCGTTGCGCGCGAATGCGGCGGTTACCGTGCGTGAGATCGTCGGTGTCGGGCGCTCGCGCGCCAACCTGGACGACGCGCTCGCGCGCCGGATCGTCGATCGCGTGCGCACACTGGACGAACCCTGGGGCACCGAGCTCGCGGACGCCGACGTCGTGCTGGTCGCGGCGCCCGTCGCGCAATACACGAGCCTCTTCCGCGTGATCGCGGCCCACGCCGGACAGGGCACGCTCGTCACCGACGCGGGCAGCACGAAGAGCGACGTCGTGGCGACGGCGCGGAGCGAGCTCGGCGGCATGCTGGCGCGCGTCGTGCCGGCGCACCCGATCGCCGGCAGCCATCATTCGGGCGCGAGTGCCGCCGACGCGACCCTGTATCGCGGGCGGACGGTCATCGTGACGCCGCTGGCCGAGAACGCCCCGGATGCCGTCGCGCGCATCGAGGCGGTGTGGCGCGCGTGCGGCGCGCGGGTCTCGACACTCGACCCGGCGCTGCACGATCGCATCCTCGCCGCCGTGTCGCACCTGCCGCACGTGATCGCGCACGCGTACCTGGCCGAGCTCGCGGGCCGCCGGGATGCGGCGTCCTTCCTCGCGTATGCGGGCAGCGGTTTTCGCGATTTCACGCGGCTGGGCGGCAGCTCGCCCGAAGTCTGGCGCGACATCACGCTTGCCAACCGGCACGCGCTGCTCGCCGAGATCGCAGCGTTCCGCGACGCGCTGGACGGCGTGGCGCGGCTCATCGACGCCGGCGATGCGGCTGCGCTGGAAGCGCTGTTCGCACGCTCGCGCGACGCGCGCCGCGAATGGGAAGCCACGATGTCCGGGAAGGGCCCGTGACGACGCCGTCGCTGACGCTCGCGCCGGTCGCGCACGCGGCGGGCGCGGTCCGCCTGCCGGGCTCCAAGAGCATCTCGAATCGGTGCCTGCTGCTCGCCGCGGTGGCGCGCGGCTCGACGACGCTGACCGACGTACTGGAGGCGGACGACACGGCCCGGATGCAGGAGGCGCTCGTCGCGCTCGGGATTGCGCTTCGTCGTGCGCCGGGGGCGCCGGGGCGTGGCCCGACGATCACCGTGGATGGCGCCGCCGGGCCGTTCCCCGTGGGCCGTGCCGCGCTGTCGCTTGGCAATGCCGGCACCGCGATGCGCCCGCTGACGGCCATGCTCGCCGTGCAAGGCGGCGACTACACGCTGGACGGGGTCGCGCGGATGCGCGAGCGTCCGATCGGCGACCTGGTCGACGCCCTGCGCGCCGCGGGCGCCGGCGTTCGCTACCTCGGTCAGCCGGGCTATCCGCCACTCGCGATCGACGCGGGCGGCGCCCACGCCGGCGAGACGCTCGCGGTGCGTGGCGACGTCTCGAGCCAGTTCCTGTCCGCGCTGCTGATGGCATTGCCGCTCGCGCGCGGCGCGGCCCACGACGCGACGACGCTGCGCCTCGTGACGCCGCTGATCTCGCGTCCCTACGTCGACATCACGCTGCGGCTGATGGCGCGCTTCGGCGTCGACGTCGCCGCGCCGGATCCGGACACGTTCGTCGTTCCGGCGGGCGCCGGCTATCGCTCACCGGGCACCCTTGCCGTCGAGGGCGATGCGTCGTCCGCGTCCTATTTCCTGGCCGCGGGCGTGCTCGGCGGCGGGCCGGTCCGCGTGGACGGCGTCGGCCGGAACGCGATTCAGGGCGATGTCGCGTTCGCGGACGTGCTCGCACGGCTGGGCGCCGACATCCGGTACGCCGACGACAGCCTCGAGGCACGCCGCGGAACCGCGCCGCTGGCGGGCGGCACGCTGGACTGCACGACCATTCCGGACGCCGCGATGACGCTCGCGATGACGGCATTGTTCGCGCGCGAGCCGACGACACTCACCGGCATCGGCAGCTGGCGGGTCAAGGAAACCGACCGGATCGCCGCGATGGCGACGGAGTTGCGCAAGCTCGGCGCCGACGTCGCCGAGGGGCCCGACTGGCTGCGCGTCGCGCCGCTGTCCCGCTTCCGCGCGGCGGCCATCGACACGTACGACGACCACCGGATGGCGATGTGCTTCTCGCTCGCGGCGTTTGGCGGCGCCGGCGTCACGATCAACGACCCGGGCTGCGTCAGCAAGACGTTTCCCGGCTACTTCGACGCGCTGGCGGCGCTGGTCCGCTGATGGCGTCCACCGTCCCGGTCATCACCGTCGACGGCCCGGCCGCGTCGGGCAAGGGGACGATCGCGGCCGGCGTTGCGGCGGCGCTGGGCTGGCATCTACTGGACAGCGGCGCGCTATACCGGCTCGTCGCGCTGGCCGCGTTGGAACGCGGCGTGGCGGTGGACGCCGCGCCGGCGCTGGCGGCGGTTGCCGCCACGCTCGATGCCGAATTCGCGGGTGACGCCATCCTGTTGGGCGGCCGGGACGTTGCCGCCCGGCTGCGCGACCCGGACGTCGGCGCTGCCGCCTCCCGCGTAGCCGTGTTCCCCGGCGTCCGCCAGGCACTGTTCGAGCGCCAGCGGGAGTTCCGCAGGGCGCCCGGGCTGGTGGCGGACGGGCGGGACATGGGCACCGTCGTATTCCCGGATGCGCCGCTCAAGGTCTTCGTGACCGCGAGTGCCGAGGAAAGGGCGGCCCGGCGACATAAACAGTTGATCGCAAAAGGAATCTCTGTTACCATCGACAGTCTTTTGCGCGAACTTCGCGAACGCGACGAACGCGATGCGAACCGCGCGGAAGCACCGCTTCGGCCTGCGCCGGGCGCACTCCTGATCGACACGACGGCGCAGGCGGCCGGCCAGTCGATCGCCGAGGTGCTCGCGGCGTGGCGGGGCGCAACCGCAACGCGGTCGCCAAGCTGAGCACGGCGCGGCAGGCAGCGGCAGCAAGGCGCTCGCATCACCGGTCAACTCAAGCCAGCCGGTGGCACGGGATCCATCAACCAACCCGTCCGCGACGAGACAACAGGGTTCTCGGCGTCGGCGGCAGCAAAGAAAGGCACCAACCCAGCATGGCTACGCTGAACACCGAAATGTCCAACCCGGCGATGGAAAATTTCGCGGCGCTGTTCGAGGAATCCCTCGCACGCCAGGAAATGCGCCAGGGCGAGCTCATCACCGCGGAAGTGACGCGCGTCGACTACAACGTCGTCGTCGTCAACGCGGGATTGAAGTCGGAATCCTTCATTCCGATCGAGGAATTCAAGAATGACAACGGGGTCGTCGAGGTCAAGCCCGGCGATTTCGTCACCGTCGCGATCGAGTCGATCGAAGACGGCTACGGCACCACGCGCCTGTCGCGCGACAAGGCCAAGCGTCTCAAGGCCTGGAGCGACCTGGAAGAGGCGATGGAGCAGGGCACGATCGTCGAAGGCTTCGTCACCAGCAAGGTGAAGGGCGGCCTGACGGTCATGATCAACGGCATCCGCGCGTTCCTGCCGGGCTCGCTGGTCGACATCCGGCCGGTCAAGGACACGACGCCGTACGAGAACCGCGCGCTCGAGTTCAAGGTCATCAAGCTCGACCGCAAGCGCAACAACGTGGTCGTCTCGCGCCGCGCCGTGCTCGAGGCGAGCCTGGGCGAGGAGCGCGAGAAGCTGCTGTCGACGCTGCAGGAAGGCGCCGTCGTCAAGGGCATCGTCAAGAACATCACCGACTACGGTGCGTTCGTGGACCTGGGCGGCATCGACGGCCTGCTGCACATCACCGACCTCGCGTGGCGCCGCGTCAAGCACCCGTCGGAAGTGCTGGCGGTGGGCGACGAAGTGACGGCCAAGGTCCTCAAGTTCGACCAGGAGAAGAACCGCGTCTCGCTGGGCCTCAAGCAGCTGGGCGAAGACCCGTGGGTCGGCCTCGGCCGCCGCTACCCGACGGGCACGCGCCTGTTCGGCAAGGTCACCAACATCACCGACTACGGCGCGTTCGTCGAGATCGAGGCCGGCATCGAGGGCCTGGTGCACGTGTCGGAAATGGACTGGACCAACAAGAACATCCACCCGACCAAGGTCGTGCAGCTGGGCGACGAGGTCGAGGTGATGATCCTCGAAATCGACGAAGAGCGGCGCCGGATCTCGTTGGGCATGAAGCAGTGCATGGCCAACCCGTGGGACGAGTTCGCGATGAACTACAAGAAGGGCGACAAGGTCAGCGGCACGATCAAGTCGATCACCGACTTCGGCGTGTTCGTCGGCCTGCCCGGCAACATCGACGGCCTCGTTCACCTGTCCGACCTGTCGTGGAACGCGGCCGGCGAGACCGCCGTGCGGGACTACAAGAAGGGCCAGGAAGTCGAGGCGGTGGTGCTGGCGATCGACGTCGAGCGCGAGCGCATCTCGCTCGGCATCAAGCAGCTCGAGGGTGATCCGTTCAACAACTTCGTCGCGATGCACGACAAGGGCAGCATCGTCAACGGCACGGTGAAGAGCCTGGACGCCAAGGGCGCGGTCATCGCGTTCGACAACGACGTCGAGGGCTACCTCCGCGCGTCGGAGGTCTCGCGCGATCGCGTCGAGGACATCCGCACGCACCTGAAGGAAGGCGATCCGGTCACGGCGATGATCATCAACGTCGATCGCAAGAACCGCTCGATCAACCTGTCCATCAAGGCGAAGGACAGCGCCGACGAGAGCGAGGCGATGCAGTCGATGAAGGCGGACAACGCCGGCGTCAACAGCGGCACGACCAACCTGGGCGCGCTGCTGAAGGCCAAGCTCAACGACAAGAACAACGGCTGACCCCCGGACGATGCCCGTGGATTCCGCGATGACCAAGTCGGAACTGATCGACCGCCTGGCGGCGCAGTTCCCCCAATTGGTCGCCAAGGATGCCGAGCTTGCGGTGAAGATGATCCTCGACGCGATGGCCGAGAGCCTCGCGAAGGGCGAGCGCATCGAGATCCGCGGGTTCGGCAGCTTCGGGCTCAACTACCGGCCCCCGCGGACCGGGCGCAACCCCAAGTCGGGCGAGAAGGTGCAGGTGCCCGAAAAGCACGTGCCGCACTTCAAGGCCGGCAAGGAGTTGCGCGAACGCGTGGATTTCAAGGAGGAAGGCTGAGGCCCCGGAGTCTGTTGCCGCCCACCGTCGCGCCGATGCGCGACGGCGCCGAGGCATTCCGGGGTGATCGGTCACGCCGCGCGCAACGCGTGGCGCACATCGCACTGCGACGCGTGAGGAAGCCATGAACGTCATACGCTTCATCCTGCTGGCCGTCGTGTTTCTCGCCATCCTGTTCGTGTCGATCGACAACGCCGAGCAGGTCACGCTTCGCTTCTTCCGCCTGGCCGAGTGGCAGGCGCCGCTGATCCTCGTCGTCTTCGTCGCGTTCGTGCTGGGTGTCGTGCTGGGCATGACCACCGGCGCGCTGCGCACCGCGCGCGTGCGCCGCGAGTTCAACCGGTTCAAGCGCGAGCACCACAAGGCCGCGCAGGGCCCGGCGCGCGACACGGCCGAAGCGCCGGTCCCGCCGTTCGACGCGATGTAGGAGACGCCTCCAGGATGGATTTCGAATTCTGGTGGCTGCTGCCGATCCCGGCGATCTTCTTCGGCCTGGGCTGGATTGCCGCCCGCATCGACATCAAGCATCTGCTGCGCGAATCGCGCGCGCTGCCGCTGTCCTATTTCCGCGGGCTCAACTTCCTGCTGAACGAGCAGCCGGACAAGGCGATCGAGTCGTTCATCGAGGTCGTCAAGGTCGACCCGCAGACGATCGACCTGCACTTCGCGCTGGGCAGCCTGTTCCGGCGGCAGGGCGAGATCGAGCGCGCGACGCGGATGCACCAGAACCTGCTGGACCGGCCGGACCTGCCGGTCGACAAGCGCGACATGGCCACCTACGAGCTCGCGCAGGACTTCCTGCGCGCGGGGCTCCTGGACCGTGCCGAGAACCTGTTCACCAAGCTCGACGGCACGCCGTTCGAGCTGCCGGCGCTGGGCGCGCTCAACTCGATCTACGAGCAGGAGAAGGACTGGCAGAAGGCGATCGGCGTCGCGCAACGGATGGAGACGCTGGCCAAGCGGCCTTACTTCAAGGAGATCGCGGAGTACCACTGCGAACTCGCCCAGGGCGCGCTGGTGCGCCGCGAGCACGACGCGGCGCGCAGCCACGTCGACCAGGCACTGGCGACGCACCGCGGCTGCGTCCGCGCGACGCTGATCGCCGGCGACCTGGCGCTCGCCGGTGAGGACACGGGGGGCGCCATCGCCGCGTGGATGCGCATCGAGACGCAGAATCCCGCGTTCCTCGCGCTGGCCGCCGACCGCGTCGCCGATGCCTATCGCAAGCGCGGCGACGTCGCGCAGGGCATCCGCGTGCTGCGCAACTGGCAGCTGCAATACCCGTCGCTGGATATCCTCAACGCGCTGTTCGTGCTCGTGCTCGAGCACGACGGCCCCGACGCCGCTGCCACGCTGATCAAGGACGAGCTCGCGCGCAATCCGACGCTGCTCGGACTCGAGCGGCTGCTCGAGGCGCAGCTGCTCGCCGCACCCGCCGACCGCCGGCACGACCTGGAACTGGTCAAGGGGCTCGTCGGCGCGCACATCAAGCGCCTCGGCATGTACCGTTGCGACAACTGCGGCTTCCGTGCCAAGCAATATTACTGGCGCTGCCCCGGCTGCCAGAAATGGGAAACGTATTCGCCGAAACGCACCGAAAACCCGGAAGGCTATACATGACCGTGCACACCAATGCCGATGCGGCGGCCGGCGCGCGCCCCGCGACGCCCGTCGTCGCGCGCGATGCGCAAGGCGGCCCACGCATCATCGTCGCGCTCGATTTCCCGGAGGGCAGCGAGGCGCTCGCGCTCGCGGCCCAGCTGTCGCCCGAATACTGCGCGCTGAAGATCGGCAAGGAGCTCTTCACCGCGGCAGGCCCGGCACTGGTGAGCGACCTGGTCGCGCGCGGCTATCGCGTGTTCCTCGACCTCAAGTACCACGACATTCCCAACACCGTCGCCGCGGCCTGCGCGGCCGCGACACGACTCGGCGTGTGGATGCTGAACGTGCACGCGGCGGGCGGCGCCGCGATGATGCAGGCGGCGCGCGAGGCGGTCGATCGCACGGCCCATGCGACCGAGCGCCGCGTGCCGCTGCTGATCGCGGTTACCGTGCTCACGAGCCTCGCGGATGCCGACCTTGCCGCGATCGGACTCACGGGAACCACGGCGGAAGCAGCGCTGCGCCTCGCGCAGCTTGCGCAACGGGCAGGGATGGACGGCGTCGTGTGCTCGGCGCAGGAAGCGGGCCGGCTCCGGACGGCCCTGGGTCCTGCGTTCAAGCTCGTCACGCCAGGCATCCGCCCTGCAGGCGTCGGTACGCACGACCACGCCCGGCCGCAGACCCCCGAAGCCGCCATCGCGGCAGGCGCCGACTACCTCGTCATCGGCCGCGCGATCACCGGCGCCGAGGACCCGCTCGCCGCGCTGGCCGCGATCAACGCGGCGATCGCCTGACGGAGCCGCGACCATGCGCATCACGATGATCGGGACGGGCTATGTGGGCCTCGTGACCGGCACCTGCTTCGCCGAGGTCGGCAACGACGTCCTGTGCCTCGACGTCGACGCGAAAAAGATCGCGACGCTGAACGCCGGCGGCGTGCCGATCCACGAGCCCGGCCTCGCCGAGATGATCAAGCGCAACGTCGAGGCCGGACGCCTCGCGTTCACGACCGACGTCGACCGCGCCGTGGCGCACGGCACGCTGCAATTCATCGCCGTGGGTACGCCGCCCGACGAGGACGGCGCCGCCGACATGCAGTACGTGCTCGCCGCCGCGCGCGAGATCGGCAACCGGATGGACGAGTGGAAGGTGATCGTGGACAAGTCCACGGTGCCGGTCGGCACTGCCGACCGCGTGCGCGCGACGATCGCCGACGCGCTGAAGGCGCGTGGCGTGCACGTCCCGTTCGCCGTCGTCTCCAACCCGGAGTTCCTGAAGGAAGGAGCGGCCGTCGAGGACTTCATGCGGCCGGACCGCATCGTCGTCGGTGCCGACGACGAGCGCGCCGTGCAGGCCATGCGCGCGATCTACGCGCCGTTCCAGCGCAACCGCGAGCGGCTCATCGTCATGGACGTGCGCTCCGCGGAGCTCACCAAGTACGCGGCCAACGCGATGCTGGCCACGCGCATCTCGTTCATGAACGAGCTCGCCAACCTCGCGGAGACGCTGGGCGCCGACATCGAGCTCGTGCGCCAGGGCATCGGCTCGGATCCGCGCATCGGCTGGCATTTCCTGTACCCCGGCGTCGGCTACGGCGGCAGCTGCTTCCCCAAGGACGTGAAGGCGTTGCAGCGCACGGCCGAGCAGCACGGCAGGCCGCTGGCGTTGCTCGAGGCGGTGGAAACCGTCAACGAGCGGCAGAAGAGCGTGATGGTCGACAAGATCGTCCAGCGGCTCGGCGGCGATCTCGGCGGGCGACGCATCGCGCTGTGGGGCCTCGCGTTCAAGCCGGATACCGACGACATGCGCGAGGCACCGTCGCGCGTGATCGTCGACGCGCTCGCGTCGCGCGGCGCGACGCTCGCCGTCTACGACCCCGTGGCGATGACCGAGGCGCGCCGCATTTACGGCACGCCGCCGCACATCGTGTATGCGGATTCGCCGATGGCCGCGCTCGACAACGCCGACGCGCTCGTCGTCGTCACCGAATGGAAGGCGTTCCGCAGCCCGGACTTCGCCCGGATCCGCGCAGCGCTGCGCGAGCCGCTCGTGTTCGACGGCCGCAACCTCTACGATCCCGCGATGGTCCGCGACGCGGGCCTCGAGTACCACGGCATCGGGCGGAAATGAGCGAGTCGGCCTTCGCGCGCTGGCGCGACGCGGTTCGCCGCGCGCGGCTGCTCGTCGTCGGCGACGTGATGCTCGACCGCTACTGGTTCGGCGACGTCGAGCGCATCTCGCCCGAGGCTCCCGTGCCCGTGGTCAAGGTTGCGCGCACCGAGGAACGCCCGGGCGGCGCCGCCAACGTGGCGCGCAATGGCGCGGCGCTGGGCGCGCAGACCACGCTGCTTTCGGTCGTAGGTGCCGACGAGGCGGGCGCGACGCTCGAACGCATGCTCGTCGCCGAAGGCGTGCAGCCGTCACTGCATCGCGACCCGGCGTTGCCGACGACCGTGAAGCTGCGCGTGATCGGCCGCCAGCAGCAACTGCTGCGCATCGACTTCGAAACCGCGCCGTCGCACGAGGTGCTCGCCGGTAAGCTGCGCGATTACGCGGGCCTCGCCGCGGCGAGCGACGCGATCGTGCTGTCCGACTACGGCAAGGGCGGCCTTGCGCACATCGGCGCGATGATCGAGAACGCGCGCGCGCTGGGCAAGCCGGTGCTCGTCGATCCCAAGGGTGACGACTGGGCGCGCTACGCGGGCGCGACGCTGGTGACGCCCAATCGCTCGGAATTCCGCCAGGTTGTCGGCCGCTGGTCGTCCAACGCCGAGTTCGACCGCAAGGCGGACGAGCTGCGCCGCGCGCTGGACCTCGCCGCGCTGCTCGTGACGCGCTCGGAAGAGGGCATGAGCCTGTTCACCGCGCGCGGCGCGCTGCACATCCCGGCGGAGGCGCGCGAAGTCTATGACGTGACCGGCGCCGGCGACACGGTGATCGCCACGCTCGGCGCACTGCTCGGCGCCGGCGCGCCGATCGAGGACGCCGTGCCGGTGGCCAATCGCGCCGCCGGCATCGTCGTCGGCAAGCTCGGGACCGCCGTCGTCACGCCCGACGACCTGTAGCGACGCGCGAATGACGCTCGGCGCAACCTGGCGCTGCTATCGCTGACGGGATCCCGATGGCCAAGGCGAAGACGATCTACAGCTGCACCGAATGCGGCGCGCAGAGCCCCAAGTGGCAGGGCCAGTGCCCGCAGTGCGGCGCGTGGAACACGCTGGTCGAAAGCGTCGCCGCACCGGCGCCGACGCGCTTTGCGAACGTGGCCGGCGCACGGTCCACGGTGCGCGCACTGGCGTCGGTCGATGCCCGCGAAACACCCCGCACGCCCACCGGCGTCGAGGAGTTCGACCGCGTGCTGGGCGGCGGGCTCGTCTCCGGCGGCGTGATCCTGCTCGGAGGGGACCCGGGGATCGGCAAATCGACGCTGCTGTTGCAGGCGTCCGCGCTGCTCGGCGCCGCGCATCCGGTGCTTTATGTCACCGGCGAAGAATCGGTCGAGCAGGTGGCGATGCGCGCGCAACGGCTGGGCCTCGTCAACGCGCCGGTGTCGATGCTGGCCGAGGTGCAGCTCGAGGCGATCGTCGCGGCGATCGACGCGCAGCAGCCCGCGTTCGTCGTCATCGACTCGATCCAGACGCTGTACACCGAGGCGCTGACGTCCGCGCCCGGGAGCGTCGCCCAGGTCCGCGAGTGCGCAGCGCAGCTGACGCGGGTGGCCAAGCAGCGTGGCGTCGGCATCCTGTTCGTCGGCCACGTGACGAAGGAAGGCGCCATCGCCGGTCCGCGCGTGCTGGAGCACATCGTCGATACGGTGCTCTATTTCGAGGGCGACACGCATTCGAGCTTCCGGCTGGTCCGCGCGATCAAGAACCGCTTCGGTGCCGCCAACGAGCTGGGCGTGTTCGCGATGACGGAGCGCGGCTTGCGCGGCGTCAACAACCCGTCGGCGCTGTTCCTGTCGCACCACTCGGAAGCCGTCGCGGGGTCGGCGATCGTCGCCACGCTGGAAGGCTCGCGGCCGCTGTTGGTCGAGGTGCAGGCGCTGGTCGACCCGGTGGCGGGCGCCTCGCCGCGCCGGCTGGCGGTGGGGATCGACGCCCAGCGCCTCGCGCTGCTGCTGGCGGTGCTGCACCGGCACGGCGGGGTCGAGGTCGCCGGCTACGACGTCTTCGTCAATGCGGTCGGCGGCGTGCGGATCGACGAGCCGGCCGCGGACTTGGCTGTACTGATGGCTGTTGCATCATCTATTAAAAACAAGCCGCTACACGACAAAACGCTAGTGTTTGGTGAGGTCGGATTGGCAGGAGAAATTCGCCCCGTCCAGCGTGGCGTGGACCGCATCCGGGAAGCCGCCAAGCTGGGATTCAAGACGGCCGTGGTCCCGGTGGCCAACAAGCCGAAGCAGTCGATCGACGGGATCACCCTTCGTACCGTCGAGCGGGTCGACGACGCGATGGCGATGTTGCGGGAGTAGCGTCTAGCCGGTCACATCGACGGCGAACGACGCGCGCCGGCCGAGCTTGGACTGCTCGTGCATCGTCCGGAACGCGCTTTCGACGGCGCGCGTCGTGGCCCGCGCGTCGAACAATGGGGCCGCATACCGCGCGGCTTCGATCCGGCGCAGCAACGCGTGCCGCGCGGCCTCGTCGTTGGCGAGCCGGGCGGCGAGGTCGACAAACCCGTCGACGCTCGGGGCCACCAGGTCCGTGAGTCCCATGGCGGTGAGCAGGCTTGCGGCGACGCGACCGGCGAACGTATTGCCGAGCCAGGTGATCACCGGGACGCCCATCCACAGCGCGTCGGACGCCGTCGTGTGCGCGTTGTACGGCCACGTGTCGAGGAACAGGTCTGCGTGCTCGTACAGCGCGAGGTAGTCGGGAGCAGGGCGGCGCGTCGAGAACACGAGGCGCGCGGGATCGATGCCGCGCGCCGAGGCCGCGCGGCGCAGCCGTCCCGGCACCGGATCGTCGTCGCCCCGCTGCAGCATCCATAGCACGCTGCCGGGCGCGCGCTCGAGGACCGTGAGCCACGCGGCGAACACGTCCGGGTTGATCTTCCACGCCGCATTGAACGCGCACAGCACGACGCCTTCCTCGGGCAGGCCTAGCGCCGCCCGCGTGGGCACGCTGCCTACTTCGCGCGAACGGTCGTTGGGCTGGTAGCTGTTGGGCAGCCACGCGATCGCCTCGGCATAGTCGGCGACGTGCGCCGCCGGCACGACGACGCGGTCGGCGATCAGGTAGTCGACGTAGGGCGCGGCGAGCGTGCCCGGGTAGCCCACCCAGTGCGCCTGGACGGGGGCCGGACGGCGTGCAAGTGCCGCGAGCGGAGCGCCTTCGGTATAGCCCTTGAGGTCGACGAGCACGTCGATGGCGTCGGCGCGGATGCGTGCTGCGAGCTGGTCGGGATCGAGCTCGCGCGCGTCGACGAAATGATCGACAGCCGCGACGATCCGCTTGCGCAGCGCGCTGCCGTCGTCCTGGCCGGTCGAATAGGCGTACACCTCGAAGCGCGCGCGGTCGTGGTGTTCCAGCACGCCCGCGATCAGCACCGACGTCGGGTGGTCGTGGAAGTCGGCCGACAGGTAGCCGATGCGCAGCCGGATCGAGTTGTGCGGCGCCACCGGGGGCGCGGTGACCGGATACTGCGGCAGGAATCCTGCGCCCCACGTTGCCGCGCAGCGGCGCTGCTCGGCGCGCGTCGACGGGTCGGACAGGTAGCAGAACGGCGACAGCCACGTGCGTCCCGCCGCGACTCCGGCCGCAAACCGCTGCTGGAGCTGCGGCAGGCGGTCCCAGCGCGCGAGTTCCTTGTCGGCGAAGATCAGCTGCGACAGCGCGGGGCCGTTGTCGCGATCGACGACCAGCACCGCTTCGAACGCCTCGGTGGCAAGCGTGAGGTCGCCGAGCCGCGACGCAACGTAACCGAGCTCGGTGGCGAGCGTCACGTCGCGCGGATTGCGCTGGAACGCGGCACGCAACCGGTCGCGCGCGCCCTCGAGATCGCCGAGCTGGCCGTCCAGCTGCGCGGCGACGCCGACGACGCGCGCGTCTTCGGGCACCAGCAGCAGCGCGCGGCCGATGGCGGTACGCGCTTCGCGGATCCGGTGGCCCGCCTGGAGGGCAAGCGCGAGGTTGAACCACGCGCCGGGGAAGTCGGGCCGCAGCTGCGTCGCGGCGGTCGCGGTTTCGATCGCCTCCGGGATGTGGCCTGTGTGCAGGAATCCGGCCGCCGTGCTGGAGAGCACTTCCGCGTCGCGCGGCGCCTGGCGCACGGCTTCGCGCCGCGCTTCGATCGCGTCGGCCGGGCGCGCTGCCTGGTCGAGCGCGCGTGCGAGGTCCAGCCACGCGCCCGCCGCGGTTGCGTCCAGCGACAGCGCGCGCGTGAGTTCGGTGATCGCCGCGTCCAGGTGGCCTGAATCCAGCAGGATGGCGCCACCCAGGTGGATCGCACGCGCATGCGCCGGAGCGAGCGCGATGACGCGACCGCATTCCGTCCACGCATCGCGCAGCCGGCCGGCACCGTAGTGCGCGAGCGCGTGCTCGAAATGCGTCTCGGCGGTGTCGGAGGCGGGAATCTGGTTCGTCATGCGGGGCGCACGGTAACAGATACGGGCGTGGCGCCATCGTCGCGCGCTAACAATCCCGGCGCAAGGCGCGCCGCGTCCGCACGGTATAGTGGCAGACGATGCGGCGCATTCCTTCCTGCCCTCCGGCGTCGACGCTACCCACGTTGCACTGCCCTGCGTGAACCGCGCCGTTCACGTCACGGCGGCCGCTGCGCTGACGATGGCCTGCGCGTCGCTGACGTTCGCGTCGCTGGACGCCTGCAGCAAGTACCTCTCGCGCTCGTTTCCCGCGCCATTCATCGTCTGGATTCGCTACTGCATGCAGGCGCTCGTTTTGACGCTCGTGCTCGCGCCGCGGATGCGCCTGCAGCTGGTGCGGACGCGCTCGTTCGGGCTGCAGGTGCTGCGCGGCCTGATGCTCGTGCTGTCGTCGACGCTGGTCGTCATGGGCTTCCGCTACCTGCCGCTGGCCGAGGCGACGTCGCTGAGCTTTGCCGCGCCGACGCTCGTCACCGTGCTGGCGATCGTGATGCTGCACGAGCACGTGACACCGGCGCGCGCCGTGTGCGTGGCGGCCGGCTTCGCCGGCGTGCTGCTGATCGCGCGGCCGGGCTCTTCGATCTTCCAGCCCGCCGCGCTGTTTCCGCTGGCGGCCGCACTGGCCGTTGCGCTGTACCAGATCCTGACGCGCAAGCTCGCGCACGAGGATGCGCGGACGATGTTGTTCTACACGGCGATCGTGGGCGCTGCCACGACGACGGCGATGGTGCCGTGGGTCGACGCGCCGCCGATCGTGCGGTGGCAGGACATGCTCGCGATCGGGCTTGTGGGACTGTTCGCCACGGTCGGGCATTTCCTGTTCATCCGCGCGCTGCAGCTCGCGCCGGCCTCCGGACTCGCGTCGATCAGCTACGTGCAGCTCGTGTTCGCGACGGCGCTCGGATGGTTCGTGTACGACGAGTTCCCGGACCGCGTGGCGCTCGTCGGCATGACCATCATCGCCGGCGCCGGTCTGTTCCTGACGTGGTACGAGCGGCGGCGGGCGATCGTGCCCGTGACCGAGCCGGCGGCGGTGGACTGACGTGGACGCGCTGGTCACGCTGGTGCCCGCGCTGCTTGCCGCCTTCCTGGTCGGCCTGTCGAAGGGCGGGCTGCCGGCGATCGGCGGGTTGGCCGTGCCGATCATGGCGCTGTCGGCGATACCGCCGATCAAGGCAGCGTCGCTGCTGTTGCCCGTCTACGTCGCGAGCGACGTCGTCGGCGTCTACCTCTATCGACGCGACTACAGCCGGCCGAACCTCAAGATCCTGTTGCCCGCCGGAATTCTCGGCGTCGCGATCGGGTGGGCGACGGCCGCGTGGCTTTCGGACGCCGCCGCGTCGGTGCTGATCGGCTGCATCGGCCTCGCGTTCTGCGTAAGCATGTTCCTGCGGCGCAAGCGCAGCGCGCCGCCAACGCCGCCGAGCATCGTGCGCGGTACGTTCTGGGGAACGCTGTCGGGCTTCACGAGCTTCATCTCGCATGCGGGCGGCCCGCCATTCCAGATCTACGTGCTGCCGCAGCAGCTGCCCAAGCTCGTGTTCGCCGGCACGTCGACGATCACGTTCGCCGTGATCAACGCGGCGAAGATCGTGCCGTACGCGAGCCTCCGTCCCTATACGGCCGAGGACCTCGAGACCGCCGCGGTCCTGCTGCCCGCGGCGCTGATCGGCACCGTCGTCGGGATGTGGGCGACGCGCCGCATCGCCGACGTCTGGTTCTTCCGGCTCGTCCAGGTCGCGCTGTTCGGCGTTTCGCTGATGCTGGTCGTCGAGTACGGCCCGGTGCTGTGGGCGAGCATCGCCGCGCGCCACTGACGCACGCGCCTTAAGGCGATTCGTTGGCCTCGTCGTCGCTCGCCGGCAGCGCAGGCACGCGGGTGGCCGGCGCGCTTCCCCACTGCGTCGCAGGATTGGCGCCGACCGGCGCATGGTCGATCCGTGCGGCGACCCGTTGCGCGAGATCCGGGAAGAACGGATTCGACGCCATCCTCAGTAGCACATCCAGCGACACGACCAGCACGCCGCGCTCGCCGCGCGGCGCAAGCGTGCCGAGGCGCACGCCGTAATCGACGCTGCGATCGGGCTCGAGGCCGTACAGCGGATCGTCGAGCGGGAAGGGCAGCGCGATGTGCGACAGCGAATACACGGATGCCGGGTAACGGAGCCCCGTATCCGCGGTCACCTCGTCCGTCGTGCCCGCGACGACGGTGCGTGCGACGACACGCTCGTCGCCCTCGGCCCCGGTGCCGAGCATCGTGATCGTGTAGCGCCGCGGCGGCGCGGGCATCAACGTCTCGGGCGGCACGTAGGCGCGATCACGCATGAACGGCGTGAACGCGGCGTTGCGGTTGAGTCCGTACAGCACCAGCTCGCTGCCGTTCGCCGGCAGCGCGTTGTACAGCGACTGGATGACCGCCGGCGCGCTGACGGTGAAGTCGACGACCGACTGGAACGTCAGCACCGGCGGCATCCGCGCGATGCGCTCGTCACGTACGGCGCGTGCGATGTCGTCCTGCAGCACGGCCGTCAATGCATAGGATTCGCGCGCGGCGTTCACCGGGAACGAGTTGTACTTGAACGGATTGAACTCGGGCTCGATGCCCAGCCACGCGGCCTTGGCGAAGGCGGGGAACACGGCGGGCCAGCCCGCAACGCCTGCGAAGCGTGCAAAGCGCGTGACGCCGATCATCGGCGACAGCAGCACCACTTGCTGCGGCACCGGCAGCGCCTGGTCGCCGAGCGCGTCGAGCGTGTACTTGGTGGCCAGCGCACCACCATTCGAATAGCCAACGATGTGCAGCGGCGCTGGGGCAGGGACGAGGCGTCGTGCTTCGCGCACGGCCAGCCGTGTCGCGGCGAGCCACTGCTCCCACGTCGCTTTCGTCAGGCCGCCCGGGACGGTACCGTGGCCCGGCAGCCGCGGTGCGACGACGGCAAAGCCGTGGTCGCGATACAGCGCCGCGAGGCTGCGCCCGCTGTAGGGCGAATCGGTGAGGCCATGCAGCAGCACGACCACGCCGCGAGGCGCGCCTGCTGGCTGCATCTCGAACGAGCGGTTCCAGTCCGGCGTGAAGCGGGCGGCATAGTTCGCCGCCCCTGCGTAATAGCGATTGGCGACGGTGCGCTCCGCTTGCGGCACGACGTCGACGACATCGCGCCTGACCACGTCGAACGCGCGTTGCTCGGCCGCGAGGTAGGCGGGCCAATCGGCGCGATCGAGGTCCGCCGCCGACAACTCCGGCGGCACGACCGTGTGCCACGGCTCGAGCGCAGGACCGCGTGACAGCTCGAATACGCGCAGGCCGAGCACCCCGACGAGTATCAGTGCGAATGCACCGACGATGCGGACGATCCAGCGTTTCATGGAAGG
>JAFEDG010000145.1 GCA_018241745.1 Pseudomonadota bacterium | reverse complement strand
GCGCATGCGGCCACTGGTCGTCACCGACCGCGCGCTGGCGAAGCTGCCGGTTGCGCTGCGCTTCGTCGACACATTGCGGGCCGCGGGCCTCGACGTCGCCGTGTTCGACGGCATCTGGGGCAACCCGACCGGCAGCCAGGCGATGGCTGGCGGCGCCGCGGCACGCGCGCATCGTGCCGACGCGATCGTGGGCCTGGGCGGCGGTGCCGCGCTCGACGTCGCCAAGGCCGTCATGGTGCTGGCGACGCACGACGGCGACGTGATGGAGTACGCGTGGGACCACCCGCGCGTGCGGCCGATCGGCGACACGCTCCCGTACTTCATCGCCGTACCCACGACGGCGGGCACCGGCTCGGAAGTCGGCCGCTCGTCCGTGGTCTCCGACGACACGACGCACGTCAAGAAAATCCTGTTCTCGCCGCGCCTGCTGGCGAAGACGGTGTTCGCGGACCCGCTACTGACGCTGGACCTGCCGCCCGCGGTGACCGCCGCCACCGGCATGGACGCGCTGACACACAACGTCGAGTCCTACCTCTCGCCCGCGTACCATCCTCTGTGCGACGGCATCGCCGTCGAGGGCGTGCGCATCGCGGCGCGCGCGCTGGAAGCCGCGGTGCGCGACGGGCACGACGTCGCGGCGCGCGGCGACATGCTGATGGCGTCGATGATGGGCGCGATCGCGTTCCAGAAGGACTTGGGCGCCGTGCACTCGTGCGCGCATGCGCTGTCGACCGTGGCCGACCTGCACCACGGGCTCGCCAACGGCGTGATGATCGACCACGTGATGGCGTTCAACCTGCCGGCGGCCACGGCGAAGCTCGCCGAGCTTGCGCACGTCGCCCGCGCGCCGGGCGGCGACACCGGATCCGACGAGGCGCGTGCCCGCGCGTTCGTCGACTGGCTTGCGGCGCTGAAGGCGCGGATCGGGATCCCGGCGCGGCTCTCGGCCGTGGTGTCGCCGCGCGCGGTCACGCGCGCCGACGTGCCCGCGCTGGTCAAGGTGGCCGTCGACGACATCTGCCACAAGACGAATCCCCGTCCCTGCACCGCCCAGGACTTCGAGTCGCTGTTCGCGGCGGCGCTGTAGGCAACGACGTGAGCCGCCTGCTCCGCGTCGGCGTCTCCGCGAGCTTTTTCCACGCGGACCCGCAGCGCCCCGTTTTCAAGGGGATGACGCTGCAGTACATCGAGCAGAACGTCGCGCACTGGCTGATGCAACGCGACGTGCTCGCGTACATGATCCCGTCGCCGGACGGCAGTACGCGCCGCGCCGGAAGCCGCGTTGGCATCGATGCCTATGCCGACGACCTCGACGCGCTGCTGCTGATGGGCGGCGCGGACGTCTGCCCGGTGACCTATGGCGAGGAGCCGTTGCGTCCCGAATGGAACGGCGACCGCATCCGCGACGACTACGAGATCGCGTTGCTGCGCGCCTTCGTTGCGCGCGGGAAGCCGGTGCTCGGCATCTGCCGCGGAGCGCAGGTCATCAACGTCGCGCAGGGCGGCACGTTGTACCAGGACCTCGGCACGCAATTGCCGTGGGCGCTCGCGCATCGGAACTGGGCGCTCTACGAGACCAACTGCCACGCGACGTCGCTGGTGCCGGACACGGCGCTGGGCCGGATGTACGCAGCCACGCGGCTCGTCAAAACCAACTCGGTCCACCACCAGGCCGTGAAGGACCTGGGACGCGACCTCGTCGTCGAAGCGTGGTCCGAGCCGGACCACGTCGTCGAGGCGATCGCGTGGACCGGACCTTCGTACCTGCGGGGTGTCCAGTGGCATCCCGAGTTCCATCCGCCCGGCGACGCGACGTTCATCGATGACACGCCGTTGCTGGACGATTTCCTGGCGCACGCGCGGGTCCGGCCCCATGTCTCGGCTGCAGAGCGGCACGGAACGGCAACCGGTCCGGGCGCCGCACCCTAGGATTGGACCCATGCTGATCAAGAATCCCGCCACCGGCGCCACGATCGCCGACGTTCCCGCCGACCGCCATGCCGCGGTCCGCCGCAAATACGAGGCTGCGCGTGCCGCACAGCCAGCCTGGGCGGCCCGGTCGCTGAAGCATCGCCTCGACACGATCCGCGCGTTCCGCGAGCAGATCGCGCAGCGGCGCGACGGCCTCGCGCGCACGCTCACCGAGGAAGTGGGCAAGCCGATCCGCCAGGCGCACAACGAGCTGAACGGCCTCGTCGGCCGCATCGACTTCTTCCTCGCCGAGTCGGCGCGCACGCTGCGCGACAAGACGGTATTCACGGACGCGCCGAACAAGCTCGAGGAACGCATCTCGCACGAGCCGCTGGGCGTGATCGCCAACATCTCGGCGTGGAACTACCCGTATTTCGTCGGCGCCAACGTGTTCGTCCCGGCGCTCGTCGCTGGCAACGCGGTGCTGTACAAGCCGTCCGAATACGCGACGCTCACGGGACTTGCGATCGCCGAGATGCTGCATGCGTCGGGCGTGCCTGCCGACATTTTCGCGTGCATCCCCGGCGACGGCATGACGGGGGTGGCCGTATTGCGCCAGCCGGTCGACGGCGTGTTCTTCACCGGCTCGTACGCGACCGGCGCCAAGATTGCGGCGGCGGCCGCGCGCCGGATGGTCAAGGTGCAGCTCGAGCTGGGCGGCAAGGACCCGATCTACGTCGCCGACGACGTCGACGTGAAGGCGGCCGCGGCGGCCGTTGCCGACGGCGCGTTCTACAACACTGGACAGTCGTGCTGCTCGGTCGAGCGCGTATACGTGCACGAGGCCGTGCACGACGCGTTCGTCGCCGCGTTCGTCGCCGAGGTGAAGTCGTTCAAGTTGGGCGACCCGCTCGACGAGTCGACCTACATCGGCCCGCTGACGCGCGCCGCGCAGATCGCTGTCATCAAGCGCCAGGTTGCCGAAGCGAAGCGCAAGGGCGCGCGCGTGCTCACCGGCGGCGACGCGATCAAGCGCCGCGGCAATTGGTTCGAGCCCACGGTGCTGACGCACGTCGACGGCACGATGCTCGTGATGCGCGAGGAAAGCTTCGGCCCCGTCATCGGCATCCAGAAGGTGAGCGGCGACGACGAGGCGGTGCGCGCGATGAACGACAGCGAATACGGGCTGACGGCAGGCGTCTATGCGTCGGACGGCAAGCGCGCGCGCCGGATCCTCGACCAGCTCGAGGCCGGCAGCGTCTATTGGAACTGCTGCGACCGCGTGTCGCCGCGGCTGCCGTGGTCGGGCGTCAAGCACTCGGGCATCGGGCTTACGCTGTCCACGTACGGCATCGAGACGTTCACGCGACCGAAGGCCTGGCACCTGCGCGGCTGAGCGCGGCGTCGGCGGGCCCCACGAGCACAGCGCCACGCAGGCGCGCGAACTCGCGCAGCGACTGCGCGATCAACCGGACGAGCGTACGACCCGCGGGCAGCAGCGACCGCGACCGCCGGGTGACGATCGACACGGTGCGTGCAAGCGTCGGCCGCACCAGCGGCACGAACGCGAAGCCATCGTCGTGCACCGGCCGCGTCATCGACGGCATGATCGTCACCCCGAGGTTGCGCCGCACGCAGGCGAGCAGCGGCGCGCGGCTCGTGATCACGAGGTGCGGCGGTGGCAACGGCGGCGCGCGGCCCGCATCGACCAGCACCTGCAGCGCATCGCTGCCGATCAGCTTCTCGCGACCGAGTGAATGCCAGGTTGCGGTCGCGCGCCGCGCCAGCGGGTGCGCGCTGCTGCACAGCACGCCGTAGCGGTCGATGGCGATCGGCTCGATCGCAAGGTTCGGATCGTCCTCCAGCAGGCCGCCGACGCCGATGTCGACACCGCCGGCGCCGATGAGGTCGCACAGGTGGCTCGAGCGCTCCTCCACCGTCTGCACGCAGACGTCCGGATGCTCCTCCGCAAAGCGCGCCACCACGTCGGGCAGCCACTCCTCGGCGAGGAACGGCGCGACCGCCACCGTCAGCGTCCCCTCGTAGCCCTGCGCCAGCTGCCGCGCCTGCGCGAACACGGCATCGTGCAGCGCGAGCAGTTCGCGCAACTGTGGCAGCAGCGCGTGCGCGAGCGGTGTCAGCCGGCCGCGCCCGCTGCGCTCGACAAGCTGTCCGCCAATCGCGACTTCGAGTTCGCGCATCGCAATCGACACCGCCGCGGGCGAGCGGAACGTGGCTTCAGCGGCGGCGCGAAAGCTGCCACCGTCCGCGGCAAGGACCAGCTGGCGTACCTGCGGGAGCTTGAGCATCGTGACGTTAAGTATTCCAAAAGCCCAGTATAGTTCATTCAAATTGCCTTAATGCACGGTCGGGTGCAGCATGGCCCGCCATGAGCGAGGCACCCCACCTGGACGGCGCGCCGATCGCCGTCGTCACCGGCGGCAGCGGCGGCATCGGCGCCGCGATCGTCCGCCGGCTCGCGACCGCCGGCTATGCAGTTGCGTTCACGTACCACCATGGGGGCGAGCGCGCCGCCACGCTGGCGGACGAGCTCGCGGCGGACGGACGGGTCGCCGAAGCCCACGGCGTCGACCTCGCTGACGAGCAGGCCATCGAGCGGCTGTTCGCGGCGGTGGACACGACGCTCGGCCGGCCGCACGCACTCGTGAACAACGCCGCGGCGCTCGCGGCGGAAATGCCGGTCGAGGACCTGACGGCCGGCGCGCTCGCGTCGCTGTGGGCGACGAACGTCACCGCCTGCTTCCTGTGCGCCCGCGAAGCGGTCCGCCGGATGGCGCCGCGGCACGGCGGCCGCGGCGGTGCCATCGTCAACGTCTCGTCGATGGCGGGGGGACGCGGCGGCGGCACGCACCGCGTCGCCTACGGCGCGAGCAAGGGCGCCGTCAACGCGTTCACCCAGGGGTTGGCACGCGAACTCGCGGACGACGGCATCCGCGTCAACGCGGTCGCGCCCGGCTACGTCGACACCGGCGTCCATCACTCGTCGCTGGAGCGGACGGCCAAGCTCGCCGCGGCGCTGCGGACGGTACCGATGAAACGCGCGGGCCGACCTGACGAAGTCGCGGACGCCGTGCATTGGCTGCTGTCGCCGCAGGCGTCGTTTGTCACCGGGTCGATCGTCAACGTCGCCGGCGGCGCGTGACCCCCGATAACGAAGGAGGAACCATGCCCTACGTCAACATCCGCATCAACAAGGCCCATACGCAGGCGCAGAAGGAGGAGATCGCGCGACGTGTCAGCGCCACGCTGGCCGAGGTCCTGGACATCCCGGCCGACTACGTGTGGACCGTGTTCGACAATGTGCCGACGGACCACTGGTTCGTCGGCCCGACAAGCGTCACGCGGCTCAACGAGCAGGGCTAGCGCGATGAATGTCGAGATCCGGGACGAGCGCTTCCGGCGCGTCGTCGGCAACGACGTCGCGTTCGCGCCGATCGCGCAGGGTTGCCAGTTCACCGAAGGCCCGCTGTGGCATGCGCGCGACCACTACCTGCTGTTCAGCGACATGCCCGGTGACCACCTGCGCCGCTGGACGCCCGGCCAGGGGGTGACGACGTTTCGCAAGCCGTGCAACCAGACCAACGGCCTCGCGTGGGACGCAGCAGGTCGCCTGCTCGCGTGCGAGCATGCAACGAGCCGGCTCACGCGGACCGAAGCCGACGGCAGCATCACCGTGCTCGCGAGCCACTACGACGGTCGGGAACTCAACAGCCCCAACGACGTCGTCGTCCATTCGAGCGGGACGATCTACTTCACCGACCCGACGTATGGACGCGTCGAGTACTACGGCCGGCCGCGCGCTCCCGAGCTCGACTTCCGCGGCGTCTATTGCGTGCGGCCCGACGGCAGCGCGCTGACGCTGCTCGCCGACGACTTCGAGCAACCCAACGGCCTGTGCTTCTCGCTCGACGAACGCCGGCTGTTCGTCAACGACACGGTCCGCCGGCACGTGCGCGTGTTCGACGTCCAGGTGGACGGCGCCCTCGCCAACGGCCGGGTATGGGCGGACACCGTCGGCAGCAAGCCCGGCAACCCGGACGGCATGAAGCTCGACGTGGCAGGCAACCTGTACACCTGCGGCCCCGGCGGCATCCACGTGTTCACCCCCGATGCCGAATGCCTCGGCGTCATCAACACGCCCGAACCGGTCGCCAACTTCGCGTTCGGCGACGACGACTTCAGGACGCTCTACATCACCGCGTCGTCGACCGTGTACCGGATGCGGACCGCGACCCCGGGCACGCGACAGATGGCGGCATGACGACCACGACGGAGGAGACGAACATGCAACGACGATGGATGCTGGCCGCAGCGGCGGCCGTGCTCGCAGCGTGCGCGCTGCCGGCGAGCGCGGCCGATCCCTACCCCAACCGCCCGGTCACGATCACGGTACCCTTCGCGCCCGGCGGGCCGGGCGACCTGACGGCGCGTTTCATCGCGCAGGGCCTGCAGAAGGAACTCGGGCAGAACTTCGTGATCGAGAACAAGCCCGGTGCCAACGGCGTGCTCGCGGCCGGTGTCGTCGCGCACGCGGCGCCGGATGGCTACAACCTGCTGCAAATATCGAGCAGCCACACGGCGAACGAGTCGCTGATCCCGAACCGGGGCTACAACCTGATGAAGGACTTCGACCCGGTGGCGTCGCTCAACTTCACCGAGATGGTGCTGATGGTCAACAACGAACTGCCGGTCAAGACCGTGCCGGAGTTGATCGCGTACCTGAAGGCGAATCCCGGCAAGGTCAACTTCGGGTCCGGCGGCAACGGCTCGGCCTACCACCTCGCCGCGGAGCTCTTCAAGTCGATGACCGGCACGCAGATGACGCACGTGCCGTACAAGAGCTCGGCCAATGCGCGCTCGGACCTGATCGGGGGCCAGATCCAGGTGATGTTCGACGCGCTGCCGTCGTCGCTGGAACTGATTCGCGCCGGCAAGATGCGGGCGCTCGCGACGACGGCCAGGACGCGCTCGAGCGTGCTCGACGTGCCGACGGTCGCCGAGACGGTCCCGGGCTACGAAAGCACGATCTTCGTCGGCCTGATGGCGCCGAAGGGCACGCCGCCCGCTGTCCTCGACAAGCTGCACGACGCGATCAACAAGGTCCTGTCGACGCCGGAAAGCACGGCGTACTGGGCCAAGCAGGGGGCGCGACCGATGATCATGTCGCGCGAAGAATACCGGCAGTATCTCGAGCACGACATCACGGAGACCGCCAAGATCGTCAAGATCTCGGGCGCGAAGATCGACTGACATGGCACAAGGCAAAGGCATACGCAGCGTCGGCTACATCGACTGCCCCGGTGGCGGGCAGGTCGTCGTCAAGAACAACGTCGCCTACATCGGCAACATGCGCTCGCCGGAAGGCACGATGATCGTCGACGTGGAGGACCCGTCGAAGCCGCGCGAGCTCGCGCTGCTGACCGTGGACCGCGGCACGCATACGCACAAGGTCCGGGTCGAAGGCGACCTGATGGTGACCAACCGCGAGATCAATCCGTTCGAAGGCGGCGCCCCCGCCGACTACAAGGGGGGCGTCGCGATCTACGACGTCTCGCGGCGCGGTATCCCGAAACTGATCACGCGCTGGGAGACCGAGGGGATGGGCGTGCACCGCTTCGATTTCGACGGGCGCTATGCGTACATCTCGCCGACGTACAAGGGTTACCGCGGCAACATCGTCGTGATCCTCGATCTCAAGGATCCGGCACGGCCCGAGGAAGTGGGTCGTTGGTGGATGCCCGGGCAATGGATCGAGGGCGGCGAGGTGCCGACCTGGCAAGGCACGGATTTCCGCTGCCACCACCCGCTGCGGCTCGGCAACCGGCTGTACACGAGCTATTGGCACGGCGGCTTCGTGATCCTCGACATCGACGACATCACGAAGCCGAAGATGGTGTCGCACTTCAACACCTACCCTGCCTTCCCGTGGCCGACGCACACCTGCCTCAAGCTGCCCTACAAGGTGCAGAACCGCGAGCTGATGCTGCTCGCGAGCGAGGACGCCGGCCGCGCACGCGACTTCTACCCGGCGTTCCTGTGGGTGTACGACGTGACGGACGAGAAGCAGCCGATCCCGTTCGCGAGCTACCAGATGCCCGACGTGGACGGTTCGCCGCAGCCCGAGTTCACCGGCGTGCACCAGCCGTCGGAGGTCGTGCGCGGCGAGGACATTCCGATCGCGTGGTTCGCCTACGGTTTGCGCGTGCTCAACTTCGCGAACCCGCACGCGCCGCAGGAGGTGGCGTGGTACATGCCGGACCCGTCGTCGGACCCGCGCGCCAAGGGTCGCGTGCAGAGCAACGACTGCACGATCGACGACCGCGGGCTCATCTACCTGCTCGACCGCATCCGCGGCTGCCACATTCTCGAGCGCACCTGACGCGGCAGGCGGCGCGCCCTGCAGGTACCCGACCTAGGCCTGCAGCCGCGCCGCCTTCAGCGTGTTGTCGAGCAGCATCGCGATCGTCATCGGTCCGACGCCACCGGGGACCGGCGTGATCCACGCGGCATGCGGCGCGACGGCGGCGAAGTCGACGTCGCCGACGAGCTTGCCGTCGTCGCCACGGTTGATCCCCACGTCGACGACGATCGCGCCCTCCTTCACCCAGTCGCCCTGGACGAAGCGGGGGCGCCCGACGCCCGCGACGACGATGTCGGCCTGGCGCACGATGGCGGGCAGGTCCCGCGTTGCCGAATGGCACACCGTCACCGTGCAGCGCGCGATCAGGAGCTCGAGCGCCATCGGCCGGCCCACGATCTGCGATTGCCCGATCACCACCGCGTGCTTACCCGCAAGCGGCTCGCCGGTCTCGGCCAGCAGGCGCATGCAGCCCCATGGCGTGCACGGCCGCAACCGCGGGCGCTTCTGCACGAGCAATCCGATGTTGTACGGATGGAAACCGTCGACGTCCTTGGCGGGATCGATGCGGTCCGTCACGCGGTCCGCGTCGATGTGCGGCGGCAGCGGCAACTGGACGAGGATGCCGTTGACGGCCGGGTCGGCGTTCAGGCGATCGATCAGTGCCAGCAGGTCGGCTTCCGGCGTCGTTGCCGGCAGGTCGTGCGCGAACGAGCGCATGCCGACGGCGTCCGTCGTGCGCCGCTTGTTGCGCACATAGACCTGCGACGCGGCATTCTCGCCGACGAGCACGACGGCGAGCCCGGGCGCCGCGTGACCTGCGGCCACGAACGCGTCGACGCCGGCACGTACTTCGGCGGTTACCTGCTGGGCCACGGCCTTGCCGTCGAGAAGCATCTGGGAGCGCGACGCAGCCATGCGTCGCGTGCGTAACTCGGGAAGCCGCGATTGTAGCGTCCGCGCGCGGTGCGCCGACGCGTGACTAGAATGCGCGGCATGCCCGATGCCGTTGCCCTCGACGACACGATCGCCGCCGTGCGTGCACGCCTTGCACGAGCGCAGCAGGACGCGCCTTCCGACTGGATCACGCTGCGCATCGGCGACGAAGTCGCCGGTCGCATGTCGCCGCCGCGCGCGCTGCGGCTCGCCGCGTTCGCGGACGTGTTCACGCTCGACGACGCGCTGCGCTTCGTCCCCGCGCTGGCCGACGAGCCTGCGCGCACCGCAGCGCTGGCGCGCGTCGCGCGGACGCTCGCGGCCGAAGGCGCCCTCACCCGCTGGCGCGACGAGCGTTACGCGGCAGCACCGGCGCTGGGCGCGCCGCCGTGGTTCCTGCTCGAACGCGCCGCGGCGCGGTACTTCGGCCTGCGCACGCACGCGGTCCACGCCAACGGCCTCGTCGCCACGCGCGACGGCTGGCGCATGTGGATCGCGAGGCGCAGCCTCGCGAAGCCGATCGATCCCGGCATGCTCGACAACCTCGTCGGCGGCGGCATGGCCGCTGGCGAAATGCCCGCAGCCGCGCTGGTGCGCGAAGCCTGGGAAGAAGCCGGGATCCCGGCGGCGCTCGTCACGCCGCACACCCGGACGCCTGCCGCGACCCTCGCGTTCCGCGAGGTGGCGGGCAACGGCTATGTCGACGAGACCGTGTTCGCCTACGACCTGTGGTTGCCCGCGGGTTTCGTCCCGCGTAACCAGGACGGCGAAGTCGTCGAGCACCGGCTCGTCGACCGCGCCGAGGCGCTGCGGCTGATGGCGCTCGCCGACGATCCCGATGCAATGACGCCGGACGCGGCGCTCGTCGCGCTGGACTGCCTGGAGCGCAACGCGCCGCAGCCTGCGGCGTGACCCGCCGTCAGGCGGCTACCGTCGCGGGTGCCGCCGATCCGATGCGCGGCGCGCGGTCACGGACCCCCATCGCGTCGAGAGCGTCGCCCATCGCGTGCACGGCGGCGCGCAGGTCTGCCGGCGTGATCGCGCCGATGCAGCCGACGCGAAACGTCTCCACGGCGGTGAGCTTGCCGGGGTAAAGCACGAAGCCGCGGTCGCGGACGCGCTCGTAGAATTCCTTGAATGCGAAGCGCGGGTCCGGCGGCGCGTGCACGGTGACGATGATCGGCGCCTGGATGGCGGGCGGCAGGAACGAAACGAGGCCCAGCTCGCCAAGGCCTGCGAGCAGCGTGTCGCAGTTCGCGCGGTAGCGCGCGTAGCGGGCCGGCTGGCCGCCGGCGTCGGCGAACTGCGTCAGCGCGGCGTCCAGCGCGACGACGACGTGCGTCGGCGGCGTAAAGCGCCACTGCGTGGTCTTCTCCATGTAGACCCACTGGTCGTGCAGGTCCATCGCCAGCGACGTCGAGCGTCCGGCGGCCTGCTCGAGCACGGTGCGGCGGACGAACACGAAGCCCATGCCGGGAGGGCCTTCGACGCACTTGCCGGACGCCGCGACCAGCGCGTCGAACGGGATGCGCTGCGCGTCGATCGGCAGCGCGCCGAAGGAGCTCATCGCGTCGACGATCAGCGCGCGACCGTGCCGCGCGATCACCGCCGCGATCGCGGCGAGCGGGTTCTCGATGCCCGTCGACGTCTCGCAATGAATGAGGCCCACGTGCGTGATCGACGCGTCGGCCGTCAGCAGCCGCTCGACGTCCGCCGGCGTCGTGGGCGCGTCTTCCGCCGTCTCGAACACCGACGTGCGCACGCCCATCATCTGCGCAAGCCTGGCCATCCGCTTGCCGTACGCGCCGTTGACGAGCACCAGCAGGTGGCCGTCGCGCGGCACCAGCGTGTTGACGGCCGCTTCCACCGCGAACGTGCCACTGCCCTGCAACGGGACGCAGACGTGGGTGTCGCCCGCGTTGACGATCTGCCCCAGCTTGCCGCGCATCGACGCCGTCACCGCGTTGAAGGCCGCGTCCCAGGAGCCCCAGTCGCGCAGCATCGCGGCCTTGGTGGCGAGCGACGTCGTCAGCGGGCCGGGCGTGAGCAGGATGGGATCGCGTACGGGAAGCGGCATCGTGGTCCGGAGAGAGATTGTGGTGCGCCGCCCGCACGTTGGCGGTGCAGCGGACGGACGGTTGTCATTAGAAGTGGCGGCATGTAGATTGTCAACAATCCGTGGCGGCCGGAGTCGCGCAAGCCGTACACGGGTGCCGGCTGTCACGCCAGCGCAACCGGCCTCGGGTCACAATGCTCGCTTCACCCAGGGAGATGGTCATGAAACTCGCAAGCAAGCTTCTCGGCGTACTCGCGGCCGCGGTCTTCGCCACGACGGCGGCGGCGGAAGGCGTCGTCACGATCTATTCGGCGGACGGCCTGCACGACGGCAATCCCAGCTGGTACGGCAACCAGTTCGACGCGTTTACCAAGGCCACCGGCATCAAGGTCCAGCTGATCGAGGCCGGCTCCGGCGGCGTCGTGGACCGGCTGTCCAAGGAGAAGTCCAACACGCAGGCGGACGTGCTCGTGACGCTGCCGCCGTTCATGCAGCGCGCCGCGGCCGAGGGCCTGCTGCAGCCGTACACGCCCAAGGGTGCCGACGTGCTGCTGCCGCGCGACAAGGATCCGAAGGGCCAGTACGTCGCGATGATGAACAACTACCCGACGTTCATCTACAACTCGGCCGTGCTGAAGGAGCCGCCCAAGACGTATGCCGAGATGCTGGATCCCAAGTTCGCGAAGAAGCTGCAGTACTCGACGCCCGGCCAGGCCGGGGACGGCACGGCGCTGATGCTGCAGACGTTCCATGCGTTCGGCAGCAAGGAAGCGGGACTCGCCTATCTCAAGAAGCTGCAGGCGAACAACCTCGGCCCGTCGTCGTCGACGGGCAAGCTGACGGCACTCGTCAACAAGGGCGAGCTGTACGTCGCCAACGGCGACCTGCAGATGAACCTCGCGCAGATGCGCACCAACCCCAACGTGAAGATCTTCTGGCCCTCGGGACCGGACGGCAAGAAGTCGGTGTTCTCGCTGCCTTACTACATCGGCCTCGTCAACGGCGCGCCGAATGCGGAGAACGGCAAGAAGCTGATCGACTGGCTGATGAGCGCGTCCGCGCAGGCCGAGATCAGCAAGGTCGCGATGGGCTTCCCGGTGCGCACCGACGTCAAGCCCGAGGATGACACGTACAAGATGATGAGCTCGATGCTGCAGGGCATGGACGTCTGGTCGCCGGACTGGAACGCCGTGCTCACGGACTTGAAGGCCGACGTGGCCGCCTACAACCAGGCGATCTCCGGCAATTGAAGTCGCCGCTCGGGACCGGCGCCGCGGCGTATCGCGCCGTCGCGCCGGCCGCTGACCGCGGCAGCGGCATCGCCTTCGACGGCGTCAGCGTCGCCTACGGCGGCGTGACGGTGCTGGAGGCGCTGACGCTCACGGTCAACCCCGGCGAGATCGTCGCGCTGATCGGCCCGTCGGGCTCCGGCAAGACCACCGCATTGCGTGCCGTCGCGGGCTTCGTGCAGCCGGCGACCGGTCGCATCCGCATCGGCACGCGCGACGTCACCGACGTCCCGCCGCACGACCGCAACATCGGCATGGTCGTGCAGAACTACGCGCTGTTCCCGCACATGCGCGTCGACGAGAACGTCGCGTTCGGCCTGCGCGCGCGCAAGGCCGCGTCGGCGCTGGTGGCGGCACGCGTGCCGGAGGCGCTGGCGATGGTCGGCATGGCGGCGTACGCGCGCCGGTTTCCGCGCGAGCTGTCCGGCGGCCAGCAGCAGCGCGTCGCGATCGCCCGTGCACTGGCGATCAAGCCACAGGTGCTGCTGCTGGACGAGCCGCTGTCGGCGCTCGACGCGCAGATCCGCCGCTCGATGCTCGACGAGCTCGCGCGGCTCCACCGCGAATTGCCCGACCTCACCGTGCTGTACGTGACGCACGACCAGATCGAGGCGCTGACGCTCGCCGACCGCATCGGCATCATGCGCGACGGCAAGCTCGTCGCGTTCGGCCCGGCGCAGGCGCTGTACCGGCATCCGCCCAACCGCTTTGCCGCGGAGTTCCTGGGCCGCGCCAACCTGTTGCCGGTCACCGGGCTGGAGCCCGCCGCCGACGGCATGGCGCGCGTGCGCTTCGGCGACGTCGCGCTGACCGCGCGCAACCACCATGCGCTGCCCGCCGGCGACGAATGCCTGCTCTGCGTGCGCCCGCACGACGTCCACGTCGAGCCGCACGCCGACACCGACAACACGCTGGTGGCCGTGGTGCGCAGCATCCAGTGGCAAGGCGACACGCAAAGCGTGGAACTCGCGCTCGGCGAGCACGTGCTGCGCCTCGCCTGCCCGCCGCGGCTGACGCTACCCGGCATCGGCGACCCGTTGCCGCTGCACTTCCGCGGCACGCAGGCGACGCTGGTGCCGGTCGGGGCCGCGCTTGGCTGACGCGGCGGTGGCGTCGCCGCGGATGCGCAGCGGCAGCGCCGGCGCGTGGGTGCTGCCGCCGCTGCTGCTGCTCGCGCTGCTGTTCTTCTACCCGCTGCTGCTGATCGTCCGCGAGGCGCTGGGCGGCGACGGCCAGGTCCCCGGCCTCGCGCATTTCGGCGAGGTGCTCGGCTCGCGGATGTTCCGCAGCGCGCTGTGGAACACGATGGTGATCGCCGCGCTGTCGACCGTCGGTTGCCTGGTGCTCGGCTTCGTGCTGTCGGTGCTGCTCGCGTTCACGCCGTTCCCCGGCAGCCGCATGGTCGCGCGGCTGATCGACACGTTCATCGCGCTGCCCACGTTCCTGGTCGCGCTGGCGTTCACGTTCATCTACGGCTCGGCCGGCATGATCAACGAGACGTTCGTCCACGTGCTCGGCGTCGCGCGTCCGCCGGTCGACTTCCTGTATTCGCAATGGGGCGTGATCCTGTCCGAGATCACCGTCTACACGCCGTTCGTCATGCGGCCGCTGCTGGCCACGTTCTCGCAGCTCGACCCGGCCCAGATCGAGGTGGCGAGCAGCCTCGGGGCTCGCGCGCTGACGATCGTGCGCCGGATCATCTTCCCTGCCGCGCTGCCGGCGCTGATCGCCGGCGGCAGCCTGTGCCTGCTGCTGACGGTCAACGAGTTCGGCATCGTGCTGTTCATCGGCGCGAAGGACGTCATCACGCTGCCGCTGCTCGTCTACGACCTCGCGATCCAGCAGTTCGACTACGCAAGCGCGTGCATCATCGCCGTGGTCAACATCGTGCTGTCGCTGGGCCTCTACACGGTCTATCGCTTCGTGCTCGCGCGCTACGGGAGGCGGCGTGCTGGTCTGGTCTAGGCGCGGCCGGCTCCTCACGTTCGTGCTCGCGCTCGCGCTGTTCGGCGTGCTGTACGGCCTGCCGCTCGGTGTCATCGCGCTGGCGAGCTTCGCGGGCCAGTGGAACAACGTGCTGCCGTCGCAGATGACGCTCGAGCACTATGTGAACGCGTTCCGCGGCGACTCGTTCGACCAGCTGCGGCACAGCCTCGTCACCGGTTGCGTCGCGAGCCTCGTCGCGCTCGTCGCCGGTACGTGGGCCGCGCTGGCGCTGCGCCGCGCGCGGCGGCTGCCTGCGCGCGTCTTCGACGCGATCTTCTTCATCCCGAGCGCCGTGCCGTCCGTGTCCGTCGGCCTGGGGCTGCTCGTTGCGTTCAGCCACAAGCCGTTCCTGCTCAACGGCACCGTGTGGATCGTGCTGATCGCGCACTTCGTGCTGATCTCGGCATTCACGTACGGCAACGTCACCGCCGGGCTCGCGCGGCTGCCGGCCGACGTCGAGCAGGTGGCGGAAAGTCTCGGCGCGCGCCCGGGCTACCGGCTGCGCCGCGTCACGCTGCCGCTGCTCGCGCCCTACCTGATCGCCGCGTTCAGCCTGTCGTTCGCGCTGTCGATGGGCGAGCTCGGCGCGACGGTGATGGTCTACCCGCCAGGCTGGGTGACGATGCCCGTGGGCATCTTCGCCCTGTCGGACCGCGGTTCGATCTTCGACGCCGCGGCGCTCACGATGTTGCTGGCCGCGACGACGCTTCTGGTCCTGCTGGGCCTGAGCCGCATTCCCGTGCGCGGATCCGCGCGCTGACACGCCGGGCCGAGGCACGGCCCGGCGCGCGTTTGCCCACTGTTTATTGCTGATTGTTGACAATCTACATCGGTGGCCCTACAGTGGGGCATGGCTCGCCCACGCTCGAATGCATCGTCTCCCCAGGAGGCCCCCGCGCGCCTCCACGCCGTGCCCGCCCGTGACGCGGACCCGACGCGCGCAATCTCGCTGATCCAGTCCAATTCGCTGCCGACGCTCGTCCAGCGCGAGCTGGAACGGATGATCCTCGCGGGTGACCTGCCCGCCGGCGAGCAGCTGCGCGAGGTCGAGGTCGCGGCCATGCTGGGCGTGTCGCGGGGACCGGTCCGCGAGGCGTTCCGTGCGCTCGAGGAATCCGGCCTCGTCCGCCTCGAGAAGAATCGCGGCGTCTACGTCCGCCAGATCAGCGTGCGCGAGGCGGACGAGATCTACGAACTGCGCGCGGTGCTCGACGAGTTCGTCGGTCGCAAGCTCGCGCAGACCATCACGCCGCTGCAGATCCGCGAACTCAAGGAATTGGTGGCCCGCATGGATGCGGCCACGTCGTCCACCGACGTCGCGGCTTACCTCGCCGCCAACCTCGCCTTCCATGACCGGCTCGTCGAGCTGACCGGCAACGACAAGCTGCTGCTCGTCTACCGCCGCCTCGTCAACGAGCTCCACCTCTTTCGCAGGGTCGCCCTCGAGCAGGGCGGCACGCTCCCGGTGTCGACGCGCGAGCATCGCGACATCGTCCGCCTGATCGCCGACGGGCAACCCGAGGCAGCAGGGCGTGCGCTGTACGCGCACGTGATCGCGAGCCGCGAGCGGATGCACGCGTCCGTGGCCGCCGCGGAGGCGCCGGGCGCCCCCGCCCTCCCCGCGCGCAAGGGTACGAAATGAACGTGTAACGCCGCGCAGTCACATCCCCCAGACCGGCCAAGCCGGCATCACCGAACCAGGAGGTCTACATGCAGGTCGCTACGAATCCGTTGCTCTCGCTCCGCGCGCTGGGACGCGCGGCCGCCCACGTACTCGCCGGCCTCGCGGCCGTGACGTTCCTAGGCGCCAGTCTCCCGGCCTCCGCGCAACAGTGCGAAGACCCCAAGGTCCTCCGCTTCTCGATCATCCCGACGCAGGAAACGGTGCGCGAGCTGACGCTGTACAAGCCGATCGTGGACCTGCTCGCCAAGAACACCGGCAAGAAGATCGAGTTCTACATGCCGACGTCGTATTCGTCGGTTGTCGAGGCGCTGATGGGCAAGTGGGTCGACGTCGCCGTCCTCGGCCCCGAGTCCTACGTGATCGCGCACAACAAGGACCCCAACATCGAGGTGTTCGCGACGTACTACAAGAAGAAGCTCGGCGTGCAGGAGGCGGGCCCGGGCTACAAGTCGCTGCTGATCTCCAAGAAGGGCAGCAAGTTCACGGACATCCCGTCCACCAAGGGCTCGGTGATGCTGCTCGTCGACCCCGCGAGCACGTCGGGCGCGCTGATCCCGGAATCTGAATTCGCGAAGAAGGTGATCAAGATGCCGCTGAAGGAATACTTCAGCCGCGTCGCGTTCTCGGGCGGCCACGACCTGTCGACGTTCGCAGTGGCCGACGGCAAGGCCGACGTCGCGTTCGTCGCCAGCCACCGCTTCATGAACACGATCGGTACCGGCAAGGTGAAGCTCGAGGACTTCAACATCCTGTGGTCGTCGCCGCTGATCCCGCAGGACCCGTTCGTCTACCGCGGCACGCTGTGCCCGGAGCTCAAGCACAAGATCGTCGAGACGTTCACGACGCTGCAGAACACGGACGAGGGCAAGAAATTCCTCGAGAACGTCGACTCGGAGAAGTTCGTGACGATGAAGGACTCCGACTACAACATCATCCGCGAGGCTGGCGTCAAGTAGCGTGGAGCGGCGGCCGTGCGGACCCTGCTCCGCACGGCGCTGCCCAGCGCGGAGAACGATCGATGAGCAACATCGCACTCGAAGTCCGGGACCTGTGCGCCGGCTACGGCGATCGGCAGATCCTGAAGAACGTAAGCTTCACCGTATCGCCCGACGATTTTTTCGCGATCATCGGGCCGAGCGGCGCCGGCAAGTCGACGCTGATCCGCTGCGTCAACCGGCTCGTCGAGCCAACGGGCGGCTCGGTCCGGCTGAACGGCGAGGAGATCCTCGACATCGGCCAGCGCGCGCTGCGGCTCGCGCGCCGCAACATCGGCATGATCTTCCAGGAGTTCAACCTGATCGAGCGGCTGTCCGTGCTCGACAACGTGCTGGCAGGACGCCTCGGCCATACGGGCACGACGCGCAGCCTGTTCCGCATGTTCCGCCGCGAGGACATCGCGCAGGCGCTGACGCTGCTGGACCGCGTCGGCCTGACCGACCACGTCCACAAGCGCGCGGACCGGCTATCGGGCGGCCAGCGCCAGCGCGTCGGCATCGCGCGCGCGCTGATGCAGAACCCGCGGCTGCTGCTCGTCGACGAGCCGACCTCCGCACTCGATCCCAAGATCGCCCGCGAAGTGATGGGACTGATTCGCGAGGTCGCGCGCGAGCGGCGCATTCCGGTGCTATGCAACATCCACGACGTCAAGCTCGCGCTCGACTTCTGCAGCCACATCATCGGGCTGCAGGACGGCGTCAAGAAATTCGAAGGACGCCCGGCGGACCTGAACGAGAAGGCGATGCACGACATCTACGCGCTGGAGGTCCTGTGAACGACGCGCGGAGAGCTTCACGATGACCGCCGCGACGCTGGAGCCGTCATCGGCACTGGACCGGCGCATCGACGCGATCGCGCGCGAGCGGCGCACGACGCGGCGCTCGCGGCTCGCCTCGCTGGCGGTCGCGCTCGCGCTGGTGCTGGGCACCGTCTATGCGATCGTCATCAAGGACACCGACTGGGCGCGCCTCACGTGGCAGTCGGTCGCCACGTCCCTGGCGCGCTTCGCCGAGTTCGACACGTCGGCGCTGCCGGGCCTCGTCGATCCGGCGATCGACACCGCGCTGATGGCGACCCTCGCAAGCTTCCTCGGCCTTTTCCTGGCGTTGCCGGTCGCGTGGCTCGGCGCGCGCAACATCACGCCGCTCGGGCGCGCGAGCTACGTGTTCGGGCGCGGTCTGATGACGCTGTCGCGGTCGGTCCACGAGATCGTCTGGGCGCTGATCTTCGTGTCGGCCGTCGGCCTGGGGGTGCTGGCAGGCATCCTCGCGATGGCCGTGCGCTCGGTGGGCTTCATCTCCAAGGTCATCGCCGAGGCGATCGAGGACGTGCAGCCGGGCCCCATCGAGGCCATCCGTGCCGTGGGGGGCACGAAGTTCCAGATCCTCTGGTACGGCATCGTGCCGCAGGTCCTCCCCGTGGTCCTCGGCACCGTCATCTTCGAGTGGGACATCAACATCCGCCGCTCGACGATCATGGGCCTCGTGGGCGCCGGCGGCCTCGGCCTCGTGCTGTTCCGCGAAATGGCGCGCTCCAACTACGGTGGTATCGCCACCGTGCTGGCGGCGGTCCTCGCGTTGATCATCGTCGGCGAATTCGTCTCGCACTATGCACGCAAAGCCATCATCTGACGCGGCCGTCATCGACGACGTCGAGGTGACGACGCTGCTGGAAGACGGCGAGCGCGCGGTCGCCGGCGACGCGCTGGCGCCACCACGCACGCTGCGGTGGCGCAAGTGGAAGCGCGACCTCGTCTGGGCCGGCCTCATCGGGCTGGTCGTCTGGTCGATCGACCGGCTCGACATCCCGCTCGACCGCCTGCCCGGCATCCTGGGCCGGATGGGCGAGACGCTGATGACGCGCTACTTTCCGCCCGACATCGCGCGCATCACGCAGCGCGACTACCTGGGCTCGGTGTTCGAGACGCTGGAGATGGCCTACCTCGCCACCGTCGTCGGCATCGTGCTGGCCATCCCGCTCGCATGGTTCGCGTCGGCCAACATGTCGCCCAGCAAGCGGATCCTGTACCCGCTCTCGCGGCTCGCGATCATGGCGTGCCGCTCGGTGCACGAGATGATCTGGACGATCCTCGCCGTCTCGATCCTGGGCTTTGGCATGCTGCCCGGCGTGCTCGCGCTGACGCTGTTCTGCGTCGGGTTCGCCGGCAAGCTCTTCGCCGAGGCGATCGAGGCCATCGACCAGGGCCCCGTCGACGCGATGCGCGCCACCGGCGCCAACCCGTTGCAGACGTTCGTCTACGCGGTGCTGCCGCAGGTGCGCGTCGCGTGGACCGGCACGTCCATCTACACGTGGGACGTGGTGTTTCGCGCGGCGACGGTCGTCGGCTTCTTCGGCGCCGGCGGCATGGGCTGGTACCTGCGCGAGAGCATGCAGCGGATCGCGTCGCAGGAAGTCGCCGCGATCATCCTGTCGATCATCATCGTCGTGCTCATTGCCGAGCTCTTCTCGTCGTGGTTGCGCGGTCGCATCGCGCGCGCGATCGCCTGACCCTCGAACGTCCCGGAATCCTTCCGATGCCCTCCCCTACCCGTACCCCGATCGAAGTCAACGGCCGCAGCTACCAGTGGATGCGCCAGCCGGTCGTCGTCGTCTGCGTCGACGGCTGCGAGCCGGACTACATCACGCAGGCGATCGAGGCCGGCGTCGCGCCATTCCTCGCCAGGATGTGCGAGCGCGGCGCGTCGACGCTCGCCGACTGCGTGGTGCCGAGCTTCACCAATCCCAACAACCTGTCGATCGTCACCGGCGCCCCGCCGTCCGTCCACGGTATCTGCGGCAACTTCTTCTGGGATCCCGACACGGGCCAGGAAGTGATGATGAACGACGCCAAGTACCTGCGTGCAGGCACGATCCTCGCGGCGTTTTCCAATGCGGGCGCCAAGGTCGCCGTCGTGACGGCGAAGGACAAGCTCCGCGCGATGCTCGGCCACGGCATGCGGGGCATCTGCTTTTCGTCCGAGAAGGCCGACAAGGCGACGCTTGCGGACAACGGCATCGAGGACGTGCTGGCGCTCGTCGGCAAGCCGGTGCCGTCGGTGTACTCGGCCGACCTGTCGGAGTTCGTGTTCGCGGCCGGCGTCGCGCTGATGAAGCGGGACCGCCCCGACCTCATGTACCTGTCGACGACCGACTACGTGCAGCACAAGCACGCGCCGGGCACGGCGGAGGCGAACGCGTTCTACGCGATGATGAACGGCTATCTGGAGGAACTGGACCGGCTGGGCGCGGTGGTCGCGATCACCGCCGACCATGGGATGAGCGCCAAGACGGATGCCGGCGGCGCGCCGCAGATCATCTACCTGCAGGAGTGGTTCGACGCGCGCTTGGGCGCCGGCCGCGCGCGCGTCATCCTGCCGATCACCGATCCCTACGTCGTGCATCACGGCGCGCTTGGATCGTACGCGACATGCTACCTGCCCGCCGACGCGGATATCGCCGACGTCACGGCGGGCCTCGTCGCGGTCCCTGGGATCGAGGCCGTGTACACACGGGCACAGGCCGCCAGGCGCTTCGAGTTGCCGCCGGACCGGCTCGGCGACATCGTCGTCATCGCCGAGAAGCTGAACGTCCTCGGCACGACGGCGTCGCGTCACGACCTGTCGGCGCTGGAGGTGCCGCTGCGCTCGCACGGCGGGATCTCGGAGCAGAAGGTGCCGCTGATCTTCAACCGCCCGCTGCATAACGTTCCGTCGGGCCGCAGGCTGCGCAATTTCGACATCGTCGACCTCGCGCTCAACCACTGTGCGTGACGCGATGAGCTGGCGCTATCACAATCCCGTCGACGTGCGCTTCGGACCCGGGAGCCTCGCCGAGTTGCCGAAACTCGTCCGTGGCCGGCGTGTCGCCGCCGTCGTGTTCCCGGAAGCCGCGTCGGTGGGCGTCACGGCCCGGCTCGCGGCGCTGCTCGGCGATGCGCTCGCCGTCGTCATCGACCGTACGGAGCCGAATCCCGATGTCGCGGGGCTCGCGTCGCTGTACGAAGCGTTCTGGGCCGGCGCCAACCCGCCCGACGTGATCGTCGCCGTCGGCGGCGGCAGCGCCATCGATACCGCGAAGGCGCTGATGGTGGGCACCGCGGACCACCGCTTCGCCTCGCTCGTCGCGCTGCTGGCCACCGGCAAGCCGTTCACGCCGCACGCGGTCAAGCCGCTGATCGCGATTCCCACGACCGCCGGCACCGGCAGCGAGGTCACGCCATGGGCGACGGTCTGGGATCGCGCGGCCCAGCGCAAGTATTCGCTGCACCTGCCCGAGACGTGGCCGACGGCGGCGATCATCGACCCCGAGCTCACGCAATCGCTGCCCGCCGGCCCCACGCTGGCGGCCGCGCTCGACGCGCTGTCGCACGCGCTGGAGTCGATCTGGAACGTCAACGCCAATTCGGTGTCCGACACGCATGCGATTGCTGCCGCATCGACGGTCCTCGAGGTCCTTCCCCGGCTGATGGCCGACCTGCGCAATCCAGAGTTGCGCGAGCGTATGTCGCTCGCGGCGCTGCAAGCCGGGCTGGCGTTTTCCAACACCAAGACGGCGCTGGCGCACTCGATCTCCTACGAGATGACGCTGCGTCATGGGCTGCCGCACGGCATTGCATGCTCGTTCACGCTCCCGATGGTGCTGGACCGTGCGCGCGGTGCCCTTCCCGACCGTGACGCCGTACTGGCGCAAATCTTCGGTGCCGACTTGGCGGGCGCTCCCGCCAGGCTGGCCACCTTCCTGGAAGGCGTCGGCGTGCGGACCGATTTCGCGGCCTATGGCGTCGACGCGGCCACGGAGCGCCGGATGATCGCGGATGCGCTCGACGGCGTGCGCGGGAAGAATTTCATCGGCGCCGCACGCGCGGCTGCCGCTCACCCTTGACACCTACGATGAACGCCACCGATACCCGTCACGAACCCATGCGCATCGCCGGCGAGCGCGTTTCCACCGGTCGCACGCTCGACGTCATGAATCCCTTCACCGGCGGCCGCGTCGCCACGGTGCCCAAGGCCGGCATCGACGACATCCGGCGCGCGCTGTCGACGGCGCGCCGCTACAAGGCCACGCTGACGCGCTACGAGCGCTACCGGATCTGCTACAAGGCCGCGGAACTGCTGCGCGCGCGGACCGAGGAATTGTCCGACCTCATCAGCGCCGAATGCGGCATCGGCAAGAAGGATTCCCGCTACGAAGTCGGCCGCGCGTGCGACGTGTTCGTGTTCGCCGGCAACGCCGCGTTGAACGACGACGGCCAGGTGTTCTCGTGCGACCTGACGCCGCACGGCAAGTCGCGCAAGGTCTACACGCTGCGGGAGCCGCTGCGCGGCGTCATCAGCGCGATCACGCCGTTCAACCATCCGCTGAACCAGGTCGCGCACAAGGTGGCACCGTCGGTGGCCACCAACAACCGGATGGTCCTCAAGCCCACCGAGAAGACGCCGCTGTCCGCGCTGGTGCTCGCCGACGTGCTGTACGAGGCCGGGCTGCCGCCCCCGATGTTCTCGGTGGTGACGGGGGATCCGAAGGAGATTGCCGACGAGCTGCTGACGAACGACGACATCGAGCTGGTCACGTTCACGGGCGGCGTGCCGATCGGCAAGTACATCGCCGCCAAGGCCGTGTACAAGCGCCAGGTGCTCGAGCTCGGCGGCAACGACCCGATCATCGTCATGGAAGATGCCGACATCGAGGAAGCCGCCACGCTCGCCGCCACCGGCTCGTACAAGAATTCCGGCCAGCGTTGCACGGCCGTCAAGCGGATGCTCGTGCACGAGAAGGTGGCCGACGATTTCGTCGCGCGGCTCGTCGCCAGGACCAGGGCGTGGACGTATGGCGACCCGATGAACGACAAGCTCGAGATGGGTACCGTCATCGACGAGGAAGCGGCGCGCGGCTTCGAAGCCAAGGTCAACGCCGCTGTCGCGGGCGGCGCCCAGTTGCTCGTCGGCAACGAGCGGCGTGGCGCCGTGTATTCGCCCACCGTCCTCGACCACGTCGACCCTGCGATGGACGTCGTGCGCACGGAGACTTTCGGCCCGGTGTCGCCGGTGATACGCTTCAAGGACATCGACGACGCGATCCGCATCTCCAACGGCACCGCGTACGGGCTGTCGTCGGCGGTGTGCACCAACCGGCTCGACTACATCACGCGCTTCGTCGCCGAGCTCGAAGTGGGCACCGTCAACGTGCGCGAGGTCCCGGGCTACCGGCTGGAGCTGACGCCGTTCGGGGGCATCAAGGATTCGGGCCTCGGCTACAAGGAAGGCGTGCAGGAGGCGATGAAGAGCTTCACGAACATCAAGACGTATTCGCTGCCATGGTGAGCGAGGCCCGCCGCTAGATGCAGACGCTGCTGCACCTGCTCGCCGGTGTCGCGCTGCTGGTCTGGGGCACGCACATCGTGCGGACGGCCATCCTGCGGCTGTACGGCGGCGACCTGCGCCGCGTGCTGCGGCACAGCGTCCAGCGGCGCGTCACGGCGTTCTTTGCCGGCCTCGGCGTCACGGCGCTGATCCAGAGCAGCACGGCCACGGCGCTGATCGTCGCCGCGTTCGCGGGCCAGGGCCTCATCGCCACCGCGCCGGCACTGGCCGTCATGCTGGGCGCCGACGTCGGGACCGCGCTGATGACCGCAGTGCTGTCGATCGACCTGTCGTGGCTGTCGCCGCTGTTGATCTTCGTGGGCGTCGTGCTGTTCCTCGCGCGGCAGGACAGCAACGCCGGCCGCTTCGGGCACATCCTGATCGGCCTCGGCCTGATCCTGTTCGCACTGCAGTGGATCGCCGTCGGCGCCCGCCCGATGGTCCAGGGCGACGGGATGCGGGTCATCTTCGCGTCGCTGACCGGCGACGTGATGCTCGACATGCTCGTCGCGGCGGCCGTCACGATCCTCTGCTACTCGAGCCTCGCCGTCGTGCTGCTGGTCGCCACGCTCGCGGGACTGCACGTGATCGGGCTGCAGGTGGCGATGGCACTGATCCTCGGCGCCAATCTCGGCAGCGGCCTGCTCGGCATGCTGTCGACGCTGCGCGCGACGCCGGAGGCCCGCCGCGTCACGCTCGGCAACTTCCTGTTCAAGCTCATCGGCTGCCTGGTGATGGTGCCGGTGCTGCGTTATGTCGAGCCGCTGATCCATCGCTGGGACCTCTCGGACAGCGCAGAAGTCGTGTTCTTCCACCTCGCGTTCAACGTCGCCCTCGCCGTGCTGTTCCTGTGGCTCACCGAACCGATCGCGCGGATCGCCGAGCGGCTGCTGCCCGCGCGCCCCGCGACCGACGACCCCGCCAAGCCGCGGCACCTCGACCCGTCCGCGCTGACGACGCCGGCGCTGGCGATCGGCAACGCCGCGCGTGAAGCACTGCGCATCGCCGACGTCATCGACGAGATGCTGCAGGGCATGCTGACGGTGCTGCGGACGAACGACCGCGCACTGGCGCAACGACTGCGCCGGATGGACGACGTCGTCGACCAGCTGTACACCGCCGTCAAGCTGTACCTGACGCAGATCTCGCGCGAGGCACTCGAGCCGGGCGAAGGCCGGCGCTGGACCGACATCGTGTCGTTCACGATCAACATGGAGCAGGTCGGGGACATCATCGACCGCATCATCAGCGAGATCGAGGAAAAGAAGATCGACAAGGGCCGCAACTTCTCCGAGGCCGGCATGACGGAGATCTGCGACCTGCACGCGCGGCTCACGGCCAACCTGCGGCTCGGCATGAGCGTGTTCCTGAACGGTGACCTGAAGAGCGCGCAGGAGCTGCTCGCGCAGAAGGTGCTGTTCCGCGACCTGGAACGCGCCTATGCGGATTCGCACCTCGCCCGGCTTGCCGGCAACACCGTGCAGAGCATCGAGACGTCGTCGCTGCACCTCGACCTGCTCGCCGACCTGAAGCGCATCAACTCGCACATCTGCTCGATTGCCTATCCGATCCTGGAGAACGCGGGCGTGCTGGCCCACACGCGGCTCAAGTCCGCCACGGCCGACGCGAACGCACCCGACACCGCCGGCGACGGTCGCACCGCCGGCTGGAAACCCCGCGACACGAGGACCGTCTGAACCATGGCATTGGCCTTTTCCGACCTGCACCCATTGTTCGCCGACAAGGGCAGCCGCGAATACGACGGTGAAGGCGTCACGCAACTCGAGCACGCGTTGCAGGCGGCCGCGATGGCCGAGGAAGAAGGCGCGGCGGACGCGTTGATCGTCGCCGCGCTGCTGCACGACCTCGGCCACATGCTGAACGACCAGGGCGAGACGCCTACGCTCCGCGGCGTGGATGACGTCCATCAGTACGCGGCCCTTCCGTTCCTGCGGGGGCTGTTCCCGGACGCGGTGCTGGAGCCCATCAAGCTGCACGTCGACGCCAAGCGCTATCTGTGCCGCGCGCGACCCGGCTATTACGATGCGCTGTCCGAGGATTCGAAGCGCAGCCTCGCGCTGCAGGGCGGCGCCTACTCGGACACGGAAGCGGACAGCTTCCTGCGCCAGGACTTCGCCGCCGACGCGGTGCGGGTTCGCATCTGGGACGACCGCGCCAAGTGTCCTGGCGCAACCACGCCACCGCTCACCCACTTCCTCGCGATCGCAGCACGCGTCGCCACGCCGGCCTCCTGACCGGCGCATGGAAATAACGCTTCCGGTCACCCTCGCCGTCCTCGGCGCGGGCTTCCTGCACGCATTGTGGAACGCGCTGCTCAAGTCGGCGGCCGGCGATCCGCTGCTCGACACGGCGGTGATCGTCGCCGGCGCGAGCGTCGTCGCATGCGCGGTCGTGCCGTTCGTCGGGCGCCCCGATGTCGCTGCGTGGCCCTACATGGCGCTGTCGGCGTGCGTGCATTTCGGTTACTACGTCACGCTGGCGGGCGCGTACCGCCGGGGCGACCTGTCATTCGCCTACCCGCTGATGCGAGGGGTCGCGCCGCTGATCGTCACCGTGCTGGGTGTCGCGTTCCTGGACGAGCACCCGGGCGTGCACGGCGCGATCGGCATCACGCTGATCTCGGTGGGCATCATCGTCATCGCGTGGTACGCCGGCGGCCGCCACGACCGCATCGCCGCCGCGTGGGCGCTCGGCAACGCATGCATCATCGCGCTGTATACGCTGGTGGACGGCGCAGGTGCACGCGCGTCGGGGGCGGCGGTTGCCTACACCACGTGGCTCACGTTCCTCGAGGGGCTCCCGTTCCTCGGGTGGATACTCGCGACGCGGCGCCGAGCCGCGGTGCACTATGTGGCGGCGCGCTGGCGGCGCGGCATCGCCGGCGGTGGCGCGAGCCTCGCCGCCTACGGCATCGCGTTGTGGGCGATGACGCGCGCGCCGGTCGCCGTCGTCGCGGCGCTGCGCGAGGTCTCCGTGCTGTTCGCGACGCTGATCGGCGCCTGGGTACTGAAGGAAGGCCTGGGCTGGCGGCGCATGGCCGGCGCGGCCACGGTCGTCGCCGGCGTCGCCGCGCTCAAGCTCTGACCTAGCGTTTCGCGTTTGCTACAGTGGATGGCCGCGGCGCCGCGCGTCGCGGGCCAGGACCACGACCATGACCGAGCGCCACCCCCGTCACCTGACGACGCCACGCCGCGGGCGCACCCCCGCCGATCCGTCCGCCGAGAAGGCACAGGTCCAGAGCCTCACGCGCGGCCTGGCGATCCTGGAGGCGCTGTCCGCGGCCGAGGGCGGACTGACGCTGACCGACGTCGCGCAGCGCACCCAGCTCGCGCCGTCCACCGCGCACCGGCTGCTGGCGACGCTCGAGCGCGGCGGCTATGTGCGCCAGACCGGGCCGCTGGGGCTCTGGTACATCGGGCTGTCCGCGTTCACCGTCGGGTCCAGCTTCCTGTTCAACCGCGACTTCGTCGCGGAAAGCCACCCGTACATGCGGCGGCTGATGGAACAGTCGGGCGAGACGGCCAACCTTGCGATCCTCGACGGCACCGAAGCGGTGTTCATCGACCAGGTCCAGTGCCGCGAGACGATGCGCACGATCGTCCGCCTGGGCAGCCGCGTCCCGCTGCACGCGTCGGGGGTCGGCAAGGCGATCTTCGCCGCGCTCCCCGACGAGCAGATCGACGCGATCCTCAAGGTGAAAGGCCTGCCGCGGATCACCGCGACGACGATCACGTCGCCGGAAACGATGTGGTCGGCGATCCGCGTGATCCGCCAGCGCGGCTGGTCGTTCGACGACGAGGAGCACCTGCACGGCACGCGCTGCGTCGCGTCGCCGATCTTCGACGAGCACGGCGACGTACTGGCAGCACTGTCGCTCGCCGGGCCCAACTCGCGGCTGCCCGACGAACGCATCCGCCAGCTGGGACCGCTCGTCGCGCACACGGCGGACGAAGTGACGCGACGGATGGGCGGGCGGTCGTTGCATCCGCGCTGAGCGCGGCGCTAGCGACCTGCCATCAGCGCGGTGCGCCGCGCAAGCTCCGGCTGCGCCGGCGGCGTCCACCGTTCCAGCAACTCGTCGATCGCGTCGAAGTCGTTGCACGCGAGCGCCATGTCGCAACCTGCGGCCAGTGCCGCGTCCGCGCGCGCGACGATGTCGCCGGCGGTGAACGCCCCCGCCATCCCGAGATCGTCGGAGAAAATGATCCCGTCGAATCCAAGCTCGCCGCGCAGGATGCCCTGCAGCCACGCCGGCGAGAACCCGGCCGGTGCGGCGTCGACGGAGGGGTAAACCACATGCGCGGGCATGATGCCTTCGAGGCCCGCATGGACCAGCGACGCGAACGGCACGAGGTCCGCGGCGCGCAACGCGGCCAGCGGACGCTCGTCGACCGGCAGCTCCAGGTGCGAGTCGGCCGCGACGTGCCCATGCCCGGGAAAATGCTTGCCGACCGCCGGGCATCCGCCATCCGCGAGCCCCTGCTTCAACGCCAGCGCGAGGTGCGCGACCGCATTCGGGTTGCCGTGGAACGCGCGATCGCCGATCACGCTGCTGGTGCCGAAGTCGAGGTCGAGCACCGGCGTGAAGCTGAAGTCGACGCCCACCGCACGCAGCTCGCGCGCGATCAGTTCACCGCAGGCCCGCGCGTCGCGCGCAGCCGCGGCGACGTCACCGTCCCATTCGACGCCGAATCCGCGCATCGGCGGGATGGCCGAGAAGCCCGCGCGAAAGCGCTGTACGCGCCCGCCTTCGTGGTCCACCGATACGAGCAGCGCCGGCGCGCGCAATGCGCGGATCTCCGCGACCAGCGCGGCGACCTGCTCGCGGTCCACGTAGTTGCGCGTGAACAGGATCACGCCGCCGACGCGCGGATCGAGCAGGCGCCGCCGGTCGTTGGCGGTGAGCGCGGGGCCTTCGATGCCAACCAGCAACGGACCGCGGGCGAGGCTGGCGGTCACGCGGCGCCTTCGCGCATCAACGCCTTCATCTCGCGTACCGCCTCGCGGAGGCCGACGAACACCGAGCGCGACACGATCGCGTGGCCGATGTGCAGCTCGCGCACGCCCGGCAACGCCGCCACCGGCTGCACGTTGAAGTAATTGAGCGCATGGCCGGCATTGAACCGCATGCCGGCCGCACGGATGGCGTCGCCGGCGTGGCGCAGCCTGGCGAGCTCCTCGCGGACCGCCGGCGCATCGGCGTCGCGGCCGCGCGCGTGGAATGCATGTGCATACGGCCCCGTGTGCAGCTCGCAGACGCGCGCGCCGATGCGGGCCGCCGCGTCGACCTGCGCCGGGTCCGCATCGATGAACACGCTGGTCATGATCCCGGCGTCGGCCAGTTGCGCGACCGCGTCGCGCAGCGCGGGCTGCTGCCCGGCGACGTCGAGGCCGCCTTCGGTCGTGACTTCCTGCCGGCCCTCGGGCACGAGCATCGCCATCTCGGGCTTCAGCGCGCAGGCGATCGCCAGCATCGCCGGCGTGGCGGCCAATTCGAGGTTCAGCTTGATGTGGACGAGGTCGCGGAGCCGGCGCACGTCGTCGTCCTGGATGTGGCGGCGGTCCTCGCGCAGGTGCACGGTGATGCCGTCCGCGCCGCCGAGGTGCGCCTCGACGGCCGCCCAGACGGGATCCGGCTCGTAGGTGCGCCGCGCCTGCCTCAGCGTGGCCACATGGTCGATGTTGACGCCCAGTTCGATCACGACGGGTCCCGTTCCTCGAGTGCGATCAGGTCCTGCACGATGCGACGGCTGAACACGCGCCGCGAATCCAGGTGGTGGTCGAGCACCATCCGCATCAGCTGCTTGGCTTCCTGTGCGGTGGCGGCGTCCGGATACGCGCCTTCGGCAAGCGCGACCAGTGTTCCGCCGCGCACGATCATCCCGCGCCCCTCGCCACGTGCCGGCAACCGCTCGGCGCCGCGCTCGACGGCGAAATAGTAGCTCCCGTCCGGGTCGAGCGCCGCGCCCGACTCGACATCGGTGGCGAGGTTCAGCGCATAGCCCAGGGCCGCGACGAGCGCCAGCTCGAAGCGGCGCAGCACCGGCGCCGGATCACCGGGCTTCACGAGCGCAGCCAGCGCGGCTTCGTAGTCGATGAACAGCGCAGGATGCGGGTCTTCGCGCGCGAGCAGCTTGAGCAGCAGCTCGTTCAGGTAGAACGCATTGAGCAGGGCCGCGCCCGCCGGCAGCGGCAGGCCGCCTTGCCACTCGGCGCGCACGAGCATCTTGAGCTCGCGCGCGCCGGCCCACGCAAGGCGCAGTGGCTGGAACGCCTGCAGGACGCCCCGCATCTCGGAGCGCGGCCGCTTGGCGCCGCGTGCGATCACGGCCACGCGGCCATGGCGCTCGGTGAACGCCTCGACGATGACGCTCGTCTCGCGGTACGGGTACGTGTGCAGCACGTAGCCCGCTTCGTCGTCAACCCGGACTTGCCCGCTGTCGCTCACGGTGACCGCTCATTCGTAACCCAGGCGCTTCAGCGTGGCCTCGGACTCCGACCACCCGCTGCGGACGCGGACGAACACCTCGAGGAAGACCTTGCCGCCAAACAGCGTCTCCATGTCCCGGCGCGCGTCGCTGGCGATCGCCTTCATCGTCGCGCCACCTTCGCCGACGAGGATCGCGCGCTGGCCCGCGCGCTCGACGAGCACCACCGCCGCGATGCGTCGCAGCTTGCCGTCCTCCTCGAAGCGCTCGATCGTCACCGTCGTCGCATACGGCACCTCGTCGCCGAGCAGCCGGAAGATCTTCTCGCGGATCAGCTCGGCCGCGAGGAAGCGCTCGTCGCGGTCGGTGAGCGTGTCGTCGGCGTACAGCGCCGGGCCTGCGGGCAACTGCTTCGCGATCTCGGCCTTGAGATCGTCCAGCTGGCGAACCCGCTCCGCCGACACCGGCACGATCGCCGTGAACGGCCACAGCCTGGCGAGTTCGGCGAGTCGCGGCAGCAGCGCGCGCTTGTCGGCGAGCGCATCCGTCTTGTTCACCGCCGCGATCACCGGCGTGCCCTTGGGCAGCAGCGCGATCACCTCGCGATCGGCGTCCGCGATGCGCGCGGCGTCGACGACCAGCACGATCACGTCGACGTCGGCGAGGCTTGCCCTCACCGTCGCGTTCATCCGGCGATTGAGCACCGAGCGGTGGCGCGTCTGGAACCCCGGCGTGTCGACGAACACGAACTGCGCGTGCGGCTCCGTCAGCACGCCCATGATCCGGTGCCGCGTCGTCTGCGGCTTCCTCGACGTGATGCTGATCTTCTGCCCGACCAGCGCATTCAGCAGCGTGGACTTGCCGACGCTCGGGCGCCCGACGATCGCGACGCTGCCGCAGCGATGGGCTTCCGTGGGGACGCCGGCGTCGCTCATCGCGTCGCATCCACCGGCATGCCGCGTGCGCCGAGCAACGCGAGGGCGGCCTCGGCCGCCGCCTGCTCCGCGCCACGCCGGCTCGTGCCGCGGCCACGCGCCTGCAGGTCCAGCGCCGGGATCCGGCATTCGACGTCGAAGTCCTGCGCGTGCGCCTCGCCGGCGATCGCGACCACCGCATATTCCGGCACGGCGAGGCGGCGCGCCTGCAGCCATTCCTGCAGCCGCGTCTTCGGGTCCTTGCGCAACACGGTCGACGTCGCCGTATCGAGCACGCCGCCGTACACGCGCACGATCGCCGCGTGCGCGGCCGCATAGCCTGCATCCAGGAACACGGCGCCGAACAGCGCTTCCAGCGCGTCCGCGAGCATCGACGGCCGTGCAGCACCGCCGCTTTTGCGTTCGCCGTCGCCGAGCTTCAACGCGTGGCCGACGTCCAGGTCGCGCGCAAGCCGCGCGAGCGTCTCGCCGTTGACCAGCGCCGCCCGGGCGCGCGACAGCTCGCCTTCGGACAGTCCCGGGTAGCGTTCGTAGAGCAGCGTGCCGACGACGCAGTTCAGCACCGCGTCGCCGACGAACTCGAGCCGCTCGTTGTTGGGGCTGCCGAAGCTGCGGTGCGTGAGCGCCTGCGCGAGCAGCGTTGCGTTGCCGAACGCGTGACCGAGCCGCGCGGCGAGCGCGTCGTTCATCGTCGTCGCGAACCGCGGGGGAGCGTGCGCCGTGCCGCGGTCACTTCGAGGCGGTGACGTCGAAATCGAGCAGCAGGCTGATGTTGTAGAACAGCGGCAGCCGCTTTTCCCAGCTGATGGTGCCGACGATGTCGTTGCCCTGCTTGGTGACCTGCAGGTCCTGCCATGACACCGAATCGACATAATCGGCGCCGATGCGTCGCTCGAACGCCTTCTTGATCGACACCGCGTTGCCGTCCGGGGTGTCGTCCAGCGCGCCCTGCACCGCCTTCTTGACGGTGTAGTACTCGATGTACGACGGGATGGTGCGGAACGCGACGAGCGCGAAGACGATGACGACCGCGACGACGAACAGGAACCCGATCAGGGTAAGGCCGAGCTGTGCGTGGCGCGTCTTCATGTAGCGCTTTCTAGTGGATGCCGCTGCCGACCCGTTTGAACGCCAGGCTCATGATGTCGTCCCGGTTGAACCAGATGAAGAACGCCTTGCCGCGCAGGTTCTCGTCCGGCACGAAGCCCCAGTACCGGCTGTCCAGGCTGTTGTCGCGATTGTCGCCCATCACGAAGTAGTTACCCGGCGGCACACGGCAGGTGAAGCCGCTGCCATCCCCATTGTATTCGCAATTCTCGCGGTGGGGAAAGTCGCGGACGTTGGAATCCGTGACCGACGAAGCCTGTGCCATCTGCGCGACATCGTAGGTACGGGCCGGCTCGCCGGACGGGTGGGCCGTCTCCTTGTACTGCTCGGCGGTCATGAACCGCTGCCCTTCCTCGATCCAGCTGTAGGTGCCGTCCGCAACCTGCGGCAGCGGCTCGCCGTTGATCGTCAGCTTGTGGTCCTTGTAGACGACCACGTCGCCGGGAACGCCGACGACACGCTTGATGAAGTCCTCGTCCGGCTGCGGCGGCGCGCGAAACACGACGACGTCGCCGCGCTCAGGCGTGCCCAGCGGGATGATCTTCCGCTCGATGATCGGCAGCCGGATGCCGTAGATGAACTTGTTGACGAGGATGTAGTCGCCAACTTCGAGCGTGGGGCGCATCGACGACGACGGGATGCGGAAGGGCTCGGCGACGAAGCTGCGCAGCAGGAACACGCCCAGCAGCACCGGAAAGAAGCTCGCCGTGTAGTCCACCCACGCAGGCGTCGCGAGATTGCGCTCCTCCAGCGCCGCACGTTCCTTGGCGACCGTCGCGGGCGCGACGCCCTCGCGCTTCATCCGCGCGTCGAACTCCTCGAGCGCCGCAGCGGACGCCGCCACGCGCCGCGGGCGCGTGACGAAGCGCTCGATCAGCCAGGCGATGCCGGAGGCGACAGTCAGCGAAAAAATGATCAGCGCGAAGTTCATGGTGGGGTCGGGGGCGGTCGGGCGCACGGCGCCTGGAAAAAGGGCAGCGGATTGTCGCACGCACGGGGCATCGCAGCCTGCTGCCCGTCCGTGCCGATCGGGCGTTCGTCGCGCCGGCTGGCGCGGCGCGTTACTTGTCCCCGACCTGCAGGATGGCCAGGAACGCCTCCTGGGGGATCTCGACGCTGCCGACGGCCTTCATCCGCTTCTTCCCGGCCTTCTGCTTCTCGAGCAGCTTCTTCTTGCGCGTGATGTCGCCGCCATAGCACTTGGCGAGAACGTTCTTGCGCATTGCCTTGATCGTCTCGCGCGCGATGATGTTGGAGCCGATCGACGCCTGCACGGCCACGTCGAACATCTGGCGCGGGATCAGCGTGCGCATCTTGGCCGCCACCTCGCGGCCCCGGTACAGCGACACCGAGCGATGGACCATGATCGACAGCGCGTCGACGCGCTCGCCGTTGATCAGGATGTCCAGCTTGACGACGTCAGCCGCGCGAAACTCCTTGAATTCGTAGTCCAGCGACGCGTACCCGCGCGACACGGACTTGAGCTTGTCGAAGAAGTCCATGACCACCTCGGCCATCGGCAGCTCGTACGTCAGCATCACCTGGCGGCCCAGGTACTGCATGTTCTTCTGCACGCCGCGCTTTTCCGTGCACAGCGTGATGACGGCGCCCACGTAGTCCTGCGGCATCAGGATCGTGGCCGTGATGATCGGCTCGCGGATCTCCTCGACCTTGGACAGGTCCGGCAGCTTGGACGGGTTCTCGATCTCGATCACGCTGCCGTCGCGCAGCAGCACCTGGTAGACGACGGTGGGCGCCGTCGTGATCAGGTCCATGTCGTACTCGCGCTCGAGCCGCTCCTGCACGATGTCCATGTGCAGCAGGCCCAGGAAGCCGCAGCGGAAGCCGAAACCCAGCGCCTGCGAGACTTCCGGCTCGTAGTGCAGCGATGCGTCGTTGAGCTTCAGCTTGTCGAGCGCATCGCGCAGTGCTTCGTACTGGTTGGCCTCGACCGGGTACAGCCCCGCGAACACCTGCGGCTTCACGTCCTTGAAGCCTGGCAGCGGCGCGGCGGCCGGACGCGTGGCCAGCGTCACCGTGTCGCCCACCTTGGCGGCGTCGATTTCCTTGATGCCCGCGATGATGAAGCCGACCGCGCCCGCGGACAGCGACTCGCGCGCGACGGACTTGGGCGTGAAGACGCCGACCTGCTCGCAGCCGTACGTCGCGCCGGTGGCCATCAGCAGGATCTTGTCGCGCGGCTTCAGCGTGCCGTCCATCACGCGGACGAGCATCACGACGCCGACGTAGTTGTCGAACCACGAGTCGATGATCAGCGCCGAAAGCGGCGCCGCCGGGTCGCCCGTCGGCGGCGGCACCTTGGCGATGACGGCCTCGAGGATGTCGTCGATGCCGACGCCATTCTTGGCGCTGGCGCGCACGGCGTCGGTGGCGTCGATACCGATGATGTCGCCGATCTCGTCGATGACGCGCTCCGGCTCGGCCGACGGCAGGTCGATCTTGTTCAGCACCGGCACGACCTCGACGCCCTGCTCGATCGCCGTGTAGCAGTTGGCCACGGTCTGCGCCTCGACGCCCTGCGACGCGTCGACGACGAGCAGCGCACCCTCGCACGCCGCGAGCGAGCGCGAGACCTCATAGGCGAAGTCGACGTGGCCCGGCGTGTCGATCAGGTTGAGATTGTACGTCTGGCCGTCGCGCGCCTGGTACTGGAGCGCGGCGGTCTGCGCCTTGATCGTGATCCCGCGCTCGCGCTCGAGGTCCATCGAGTCGAGCACCTGCTCGCTCATCTCGCGGTCGGCGAGGCCGCCACAGCGCTGGATGAAACGGTCCGCCAACGTCGACTTGCCGTGGTCGATGTGGGCGATGATCGAGAAATTGCGGATGCGCTCCAAGGAACGCGAATTTTACCGCGAATTTCGCGGGGACGCGGCGGCGGTCGCGAGCGCGGCCGCCACGGCGGAGACGGCCGCCGGGTCCAGGCGCCAGCGGGCCAGCAGGCGGCCGCCGCCCGGCGCGCCGTCGACCAGGGCCGGGACGTCGTCGCCGTAGCGCGCTTCGAGCGCGGGATCCGCGTCGACGTCGAGCTCCACCACGGTCACGTCGCAACCCGCCACCAGCGGTGCCAGCGCCGCGCGCATGTCATCGCACAGGTGACAGTACGCGCGGGTCAGCAGCGTCAGCTGCCGCGTCACTCGGTGTCGGGAGCGACTGGCCGGAGCGCCGCGAAGAACGTATTGTCGCCGCGCTTGAGCCGCAGCGTGACCACGGCGCCCTTGTCGAGCTTGGCGAGCACGTCGTTGACCTGCGCGACGGACTTCGCCTCGACGGTAACGCCGCGCGCGACCAGCGCGAGGATCACGTCCCCGGGCTGCACGTTGCCGCGCACGCCCGGCGCCACGGCCTCGACGCCCACGCCGCTCTTCACCTCCGCATCCTTCTTCTGGTCGTCGGTGAGGTCGACGAGCGCGAGCCCGAAGCGATTGGGCTTGGCCTTGTCCTTCTGCGGCGTCGGACCGCCGCGCGCGGCCTTCGCATCCTCGTCCGTCATCTCGGCGACGGTGATCGGGATCTCCCGCGTCGCGCTCTTGCGCCACACGGTCAGCGTGACCTTGGTGCCCGGCTTGATCGCCGTGATGATGCGCGGCAGCTCGGAGCTCGAGCGCACGTCCCGGCCATCGACCTTGACGATCACGTCACCCGGCTCGACACCGGCCTTGTCCGCGGGGCCGCCCTTCTCGACGGAACCGACAAGCGCGCCGCCTGCCTGCTTGAGGTTCAGCGACTCGGCGACGTCCTTCGACACTTCCTGGATCACGACGCCGATGCGGCCGCGCGTGACCTTGCCCTTGGCCTTGAGCTGGTCCGCCGTGTTCATCGCCACGTCGATCGGGATCGCGAACGCGAGGCCCATGTAGCCGCCGGTACGCGAGAAGATCAACGAGTTGACGCCGATGACCTCGCCGCGCAGGTTGAACAGCGGGCCGCCGGAGTTGCCCGGGTTGATCGCCGCGTCCGTCTGGATGAACGGGACCAGGTTTTCCTGCGGCAGGTCGCGCCCCTTCGCGCTGACGATGCCCGCCGTCATCGTGTTCTCGAGGCCGAACGGCTTGCCGATCGCGACGACCCATTCGCCGACCTTCAGCTTGTCCGGTTCGCCGATCGTCACCTTGGGCAGGTTGGTCGCGTCGATCTTCAGCAGTGCGATGTCGGTGCGCTTGTCCGCGCCCACGACCTTGGCCGGGAACTCGCGCTTGTCGTACAGCGTGACCTTCACCTCGTCCGCACCGTCGACCACGTGCGCGTTGGTGACGATGTACCCGTCCGCGCCGACGATGAAGCCCGAGCCGGCGGCCTGCGCGTATTGCGGCTCGGGGCCGCGTCGAAGCTGCGGGCCGAAGCGCTTGAAGAATTCGTAGAACGGGTCGTCCTCGGGGATGTCGGGCATGCCACGCGACGCCTTGAGCTTCTGCGTGACGTCGACGGCGACGACCGCGGGGCTTTGCCGCTCGTACAGTTCCGTGAAGTCCGGCAGGCCCCCGGACGTCGCGGCCGCGCGCGTCTGCGCGGCGGCGGGTGCGGCAGCACCGAGCAACGCGAGCGTGGCCAGCATCAGCGCAGCGAGCGAGTGACGGAGGATGGACGTGATCGGGGTGCGGGTCATGCAGTTGCCTTTGTAGTCAGCGGGTGGCGCTTTGCGGGCGCGGGATGAAAGTCGCTCGGGGATTCGGATCAACGCCTGGCGACGGCGTTGGCGATCTGGCGGACGGTGACGGCCGGCACTTCGCCGAGCGCCGTCACGAGGTTGTCGTCCAGCCGCACGCTGTAGATGTTGACGCCGCCCTGCTGGCCGAAGCCTGCGTGCGCGGGCGCCGTGGCCGCCGGCTCGACGAACACGCTGACGGCGACGAGGCCATCGGAGAACACCAGGTGGGCCACCGGCTCCGGCTTGCCGCGCAGCGTCCGGTAGCCTTCCATGATCTTGACGAAGCCGGGCGGCAGCCGGGTAACCGTGAATCCCGTCGGATGCGACGTGGTCTCGCCTGCCCCTTCGCGCACCTTCCAGTCGGGCGGCGTCACGGGCCACGTCGGTTGCACGAGTGCCCGATCGACCGGGCCGCCGATCGTCACGTCCATGAAGCCGAACTGCTCGACGACGTCGCCGTTGTCACCGATGACGCGCGCCTTGAGCAGCAGCCCGGTCTTCGTGTCGGCCCAGAACTTGTGGCCGTAGCGCAGGCCATCCTTCGGCACGAACACGTAGGCTTGTGCCTCGTACCCGGCCACGCGCGCCTGCTCGCCCTTCTGGAAATCGTAGAACTGCGCGAGCACCGACTGCTGTTCCGGCGTCAGCGACGGGAACACGTTGCGGAACGTGCGCGGCTCGATGCGCAGCACCTTCGCGTCCGGGTAGTAGCAGCGGACCTCGGTGTCGCTGCGCACGACCTCGCGCGCCGGGCCGTCCAGGCTCGTCATCCGCTCGAACTCCTGCCCGTTGTCGGCGATGTGCGCGAGCCGCGACGTTTCCACGCGGCCGTTGTGCTGGTAGACGATCGTGCCGACGTAGTTCTGCGTGCGCGCGGCTTCCGACACGCGCGCGAGCCATTGCGTCGCGTCCTGGCCCCACGCGGGATGCGCGACCCACAGCGAGACCGCCGTCGCCGGCACGAGCAGCATCCGCCGCGCGCGCCGCCGCGACACGATCCGGAGCATGCGCGGCAGGTGCCGCGGGCGCGCTTCCCGCGCGCGGGACAGTGAAGCTTGCATGAAACCGGTCAGCGCGCGTCGTTGGCCGGCGCCGACACGGCGCGCAGGTAGGGCCCGACGCCCTGCATCGCGGTCGCCGGCGAATACTCCTGGTGCGCGAGCAGGTAGTCGGCCGGCACCGCCTGCCCGTGCACCTGCGCGGGGCTGACATCCCCCGCGGCCTTGGCGCGCGCAAGCGCCGTCGCCGGCGCGTTGGTCAGCGACACGGCGGTCCAGCCGACGACGCCGACGGCGGCCACCGTCGCGGCGGCCGACCACAGGAAGCTCATCTTCGGCGTGGCACGCCGGCGGGACGGTGCGAGCACGGTGGGCTCGGCCTGCAGATCGAGGCACGTGCGCCCGACGACGGCCATCGACGGCCCCGCCGCGTTGCCGCGCAACGTGTCGCCGATGACGTGGTAGCACGACCAGACGGCGAGGCAATCGTCGCCCTTCAGCCGCGGCCACACCGCGGCCACAGCCTCGTCGTCGAGGTCGCCGTCCATCAGCCGCGAAAGATCTTCCTTCATCACCATCTCCGGTTCTCGTCCGTGCCCAGCAGCGGCCGCAATTCCTGTGCGATCGCTTCGCGTGCGCGGAAGATCCGCGAACGCACGGTGCCGATCGGGCAATTCATCACCGTTGCAATTTCCTCGTAGCTCAAGCCTTCGATCTCGCGCAGCGTGATCGCGGTGCGCAGGTCTTCGGGCAGCGCTTCCATCGCCCGGTTCACCGTCTGGCCGATCTCCTTGCCGATCAGCTCGCTCTCCGGCGTCGCGACATCGCGCAGGCCTTCCGCTTCCTCGAAATTCTCCGCGTCCTCGTGATCGAATCCCGTCGACGTCGGCGCCCTGCGCCCCATCGCCACCAGGTAGTTCTTCGCCGTGTTGATCGCGATCCGGTACAGCCACGTGTAGAACGCGCTGTCGCCGCGGAAACCGGGCAGTGCGCGATAGGCCTTGATGAACGCTTCCTGCGTCACGTCCTCCACCTCGGCCGGATCGCGCACGAGCCTGGAGAGGAGGCGCCCGAGCTTGCGGTGGTACTTCGCGACCAGCAGTTCGAACGCCCGCTTGTCCCCCGACTGGGCGCGCTCCACCAGCTGTTGATCGACTTCGCGATCACCCATGGCGAGCTTGCGGTTGTTGACCGGGCGGCATGTCTTTAGTTCACAGTGTGGCGGCGCGTTACACGCCCGGCGGCTGCAGCGCGAACGCTGCCCGCGTGTGGCCGGTCACCGTTCCACGCAGGTTGCGCAGCGGCTGGCGGCCGAACGTCCCCAGCGCCATGCGCTGTTCCGGTCCGATGAGCCCCAGTTGGTCGAGGATCGCGACAATTATCGTCGGAATGCTGCGCTTGTTGCCGTCGAGCACCTTGACCGCCACGCCGAGGCCGCGTGAGCGGATGGCCAGCGCCTGCACGCCCTCGGCGCCCGCCTTGGGCAGCCAGTCGCCGCGCCCGGCGACCGCCAGCGCGAGGTCGTCGCGGCGCTCGCCGGACACCATCTCGGGATGGGCGCGCATCGCATCGGCCAGACGGCCCAGCGCCGCCTCGTCCGCGTCGCCCGCGTCCGCGCGGGCGCTGCCCAGCCGGGCATAGCCGCGCGCCAGCGCCGCCAGCGGCAACGCGTAGTTCGGCGCGGAACAGCCGTCGATGCCTTCCGGCATCGACCCCGCATCCACGCCGCAGGCGCCGGCGACCGCCCCGCGGATGGCTTGCTGCAACGGATGGCCCGGCAGCACGTAGTCGCGTGTCGGCCAGCCGTGCATCACGCAGCACGCGAGCATCCCGGAGTGCTTGCCGGAGCAGTTGTGCGCCAGCGGCGAATACGGCGGCGGCGGCGGGAAGGCGCCGGTGGCTTCGTAGAAGTAAGGCTCGTGCGTGCCGCACAGCAGGTCTGCCTCCGTGCAGCCGCAGCGCTGCAGAATGCCGCCGGCGCCGGCGACGTGCATCGGCTCGCCGGAATGGCTCGCGCACAGCAGCGCCACCTGCGCCGCGGAGAAGCCCATCTGCCCCGGGCCGCCGGCCCGGGCGAACGGCAGCGCCTGGAACGGCTTCAGCGTGCTGCGCGTGTAGACCTCCGCGTGCGGATCGCCGGCGGCGTACAGGACGTGCCCCGCCGCATCGACGACGGCGACGTGGCCCAGGTGGACGCTCTCGACGGTATCGCCGCGCAGGATCTCGGCAAGCGGCGCGGCAGCCCGCGCGACGGAATGGGAACTCAAGGAACGGGGGGCAGGTAGGCTCAACCCTCGATTATCGCCGATCGCGGACCCGGGCCGGACCCCGGATGCTAAGCAGGCCGTGCCGGCACCGCCAGCAGCGCGCGGATCGCCTCGAGCGCCGCCGGATCCTCGATCGTCGTCAGGTCACCCGGGTCGCGCCCTTCGGCCAGCGCCTGCAGCGAGCGGCGCAGCAGCTTGCCCGACCTGGTCTTGGGCAACAGCGTGACGAAATGGACCGCGCCCGGCCGTGCGATCGCGCCCAGCTCGCGATCGACGGTCTCCATGACCTCGCGGCGCATCGTCGCCGCGCGGTCCGCGCCTTCGACACGCGTCCGATCCTTGACGACGACGAACGCGACGGGCACCTGGCCCTTCAGGTTGTCGGCGACGCCGACGACCGCCACTTCGGCGACGCCCGCATGGGCCTGCACGGCTTCCTCGATCTCGCGCGTGCCGAGGCGATGGCCCGCCACGTTGATCACGTCGTCGGTGCGCCCGAGCACGAAGTAGTAGCCGTCTCCGTCGCGCGTCGCCCAGTCGAACGTCGAGTAGACCAGCGCGCCCGGCACCGTCTTGAAATACGTCTGCACGAAGCGCGCGTCGTCGCCCCAGATCGTCGTCATGCAGCCGGGTGGCAGCGGTGGCTGGATCGTCAGCACGCCCTTGTCGTCGGCACCCACTTCCTCCGCCGTGCCGTCGCGCAAGAGCCTGAGGTCGTAGCCGGCCGTCGGGAACGACGGGCTGCCGAACTTGCGCGGCGTGTCCTCGACCCCGGGCTGCGCGGACAGGATCGGCCAGCCCGTCTCGGTCTGCCAGTAGTTGTCTACGATCGCGACGTTGCCGCCCAGGTTGTCGGAGGCCCAGCGCGCCGTCGGCTCGTCGAGTGGCTCGCCGGCCAGGAACAGGTACTGGAGCGAACTCAGGTCGTGCTTGCGCATGTGCGCGGGGTCTTCCTTCTTCAGCACGCGGATGGCCGTCGGCGACGTGAACATCGTCTTCGCCTTGTGCTCGGCGACGATGCTCCACCAGATCGACGGATCCGGCCGGATCGGCAGGCCCTCGTACATGATCGTCGTGCAACCGCGCATCAGCGGGCCGTAGATGATGTACGAATGGCCGACGGCCCAGCCGATGTCGCTCGTGCAGAACATCGTCTCGCCGGGCGCGAGGCAGAAGATGTCGCGCATCGACAGGTTGAGCGCCACCGCGTGGCCGCCGGTGTCGCGCTGCACGCCTTTCGGCTTGCCGGTCGTGCCCGACGTGTACAGGATGTACGACGGCTCGCTCGACTCCAGCCACGCGCACGGCACGTTCGCGCCGGCATGGCGCGCCGCGAGCGTCGCGACGTCGACGTCACGACCCGGCACGCGCGTCATCGCCTGGTCGAGCCCGCGGTCGACGATCAGCACGTGCGCCGGCGGGTGCGCGGCCAGCGCGATGGCGCCGTCGACGAGCGGCTTGTACGCGATGACGCGGCCGCCGCGCATGCCGGCGTCCGCGGTGACCATCACCTTGGGACGGGCGTCGTCGATGCGCGTCGCGAGGCTTGCCGCGGCGAAGCCCCCGAACACGACCGAGTGGATCGCGCCGATCCGCGCGCACGCGAGGATCGCGAACACGGCTTCGGCGATCATCGGCATGTACACCAGCACGCGGTCCCCGCGGCCGACGCCCAGGTCCTGCAGCATCGCGGCCCAGCGGTTCACCTCGGCGTGGAGCTCGCGATACGTGTACGTCGCGCGCGCACCGGTTTCCGTCGAGATGTAGATCAGCGCCGGCTGGTCGCCGCGCGCGGCCAGGTGACGGTCGACCGCGTTGTGGCACAGGTTGGTCGTGCCGCCGACGAACCAGCGCGCGAAGGGTGGATTCGAGTAGTCGAGTACGTCGGTGAACGGCGCATGCCAGTCGACGAGCGCCGCCTGCTCGCGCCAGAACGCGTCGCGGTCGTCCAGCGAGCGGCGGTGATAGGCGCGGTAGCGTTCCATCGCGACCCCGCTCACGGATGCGAGTCGGCGCCGATGCGCACGACGGTGCGGCCGCGGACCAGGCCCTTCAGGTAGGCCTCGAAATGCGACGGCAGGTCGTCGAAGTCGATCGTGCGCACGCTGTCGTGCACCTTGTCGGGCCGCCATTCGACGGCGAGCCGGTCCCACAGCGACTGGCGCAGCGCCATCGGTGCGTTGGCGCTGTCGACGCCGAGCAGCGCGACGCCGCGCAGGATGAACGGCATCACCGTCGTCGGCAGCTTGTAGTCTGCGGCGAGCCCGATCGACGTCACCGTGCCCGCGATCCGGCTCGTCGACAGCAGCCAGGCGAGCAGCGGGCCGCCGAGGTTGTCGACGGCGCCGGCCCACAATGCCTTGTCGAGTGGCCGGATCTTCGTGAGGTCGATATCCTGGCGCAACCTGACGTCGTGCGCGCCGAGGGACTTGAGATAGCCGCTCTCCTCCGCCTTGCCGGTGAACGCGACGACTTCGTAGCCGCGCCTCGCGAGGATCTCGATCGCCACCGATCCCACGCCGCCCGTCGCGCCCGTCACCGCGACGGGACCGTTGGCCGGCTTGAGGCCGTTGTGCTCCATCAGCGCGACCGCCTGCGCCGCCGTGAAGCCGGCCGTGCCGATCGCCATCGCATCGAACGCGCTCATCGCGTCGGGACGACGCACAACCCAGTCGCCCGGCACGCGGACCAGCTCCGCGTAGCCGCCGTCGTGCGCGACGCCGAAGTCGTACGCATGCACGATGACCTTGTCACCCGGCTTCCAGCGCGGGTCGCCTGACGTCTCGACGGTGCCCGACATGTCGATGCCGGCGTTGGTCGGGAAGCGCCGCATGATCTTGCCGGTACCGTTGTGCGACAGCGCATCCTTGTAGTTGATCGTCGAGTACTTGGTGCGGACGACCACGTCGCCCGGGTCGAGCTCGTCGACCGTCATGTCGACGAAGCGACTGACGATCTTGCCGTCCTCGTCGAACGTGCGATAGGCCCTGAAAGCGTTGGCCTTGACCGGACGGGCCGTGGGTGCCTGCATCGGTGCCTCCTCCTTCGCGCGCCGTCGTTGCGGCGGGTATGGCGGGCGTCAGGCCGGCTGGGACGCGGCCGCGTCGCTCGCGGATATCACGTGCGGCTCGGCGCGGTATGCGCGGCTCCGCATCTCGATCAAGCGGCTGGACGTCCGGGCGAACTCGGCCGCGTGGACGCCCTCGACGTACAGCCGCTCGGGGGGCGCGGCGGCGGACGCGATCAGCTTGACGCGGTGATCGTACAGGATGTCGACGAGCCACGTGAAGCGACGCGCGACATCGGCCGTCGCCGGGCCCATCACCGGGATGCCCGAGACGAACACCAGGGCGAAGCGCCGCGCAATCTCCAGGTAGTCGCGCTGCGAGCGCGGCCCCTCGCACAGCGTCGCGAAGTCGAACCACACGGCACCGCCCGCGCGGCGCCGCGCCACCAGCGCGCGGCCGTCGACGGTGAGGCGCGGATCCTCGTCGGGACCGTGCGCGAGCATGTCGAACGCACGCGTCATCGCCGCGTCGGCAGCCGCGTCGTCCGGCACGTAGTAGCCGTCGAGCGTTTCGAGCGCGCGCAGCCGGTAGTCGGTGCCACCATCGACTTCGAGCACGTCCAGCCATTGGTTCAGCAATGCGATGGCGGGCAGGAAGCGCTCCCGGTTGAGGCCACCGGGCCACAGGTCGTCGGGCCGGTAGTTGGACGTCATCACGAACACGACGCCCGCCTCGAACAGCGGTTGCAGCAGGCGCGCGAGGATCATCGCGTCCGCGATGTCGGACACGTGGAACTCGTCGAAGCAGACGAGCCGCCAGCGGCTCGCGATCCGCGCGGCGACGATCGCCAGCGGGTCCTCCTCGTGCGCGAGCGTCGCGAGCTCGCCGTGCACGTCGCGCATGAACGCGTGGAAGTGCACGCGCGTCTTGCGGCGGATGTCCACGTTCGCGTAGAACGCGTCCATCAGCATGCTCTTGCCGCGGCCGACGCCGCCCCACAGGTAGACGCCGCGCGGCACCGACGGCGGCGCGAACAGGCGTTTGAGCCGCGACTGGCGGGCGGCGCGGAAAGCCGCGAGCTGCGCGGCCAGCTCGGCAAGCCGGTCGATCGCGGCGTGCTGCGCAGCATCGGGCACTGCGTTGCGGCGACCCAGTGCGGCGGCCAGGGCTGCACGCGGGTCGGCGGCGCGCAGGTCGGCGGCCGTTTCCGTCACGACGACGTCAGAGATTGAGCGTGCGGCCGAGCACCGCGAGCGCGGCTTCCTTGGTCACCTCGGACAGCGTCGGGTGCGCGTGGCAGATGCGCGCGATGTCCTCGCTCGACGCCCCGAATTCCATCGCCATCACGCCTTCGGCGATCAGTTCGGAGGCCATCGGGCCGATCGCGTGCATGCCCAGCACGCGGTCCGTCTTCGCGTCGGCGACGATCTTGACGAAGCCCGCCGTCTCGCCCATCGCGCGGGCGCGGCCGTTGGCCGTGAACGGAAACTGGCCCGCCTTGTAGGCGACGCCCTGCTCCTTCAGCTGGCGCTCGGTGGCACCAACCCATGCGATCTCCGGAGACGTGTAGATCACCCACGGGATGGTGTTGAAATCGACGTGCGGCTTCTGGCCCGCCAGCGCCTCGGCGACCGCCACGGCTTCCTCCTCCGCCTTGTGCGCGAGCATCGGCCCGCGCACGACGTCGCCGATCGCGTAGACCCCGGGCACGGACGTCGCGCAATGGGCGTCGACGGTGACGAAGCCGCGCTCGTCGAGCGGGAGCCCCACGGCCGCGGCGTTGAGGCCGTCCGTGTACGGCACGCGGCCGATGGAGACGATCAGCCTGTCGAACGTCGCCTTCTGCGCGGCACCCGCGCTGTCGGTCCACTCGACGGCGACGTTGTTCTTGCCGGGCTTCACCGCCGTGATCTTCACGCCGGTCTGGATGCCGAGGCCCTGGCGCGTGAACTGCTTCTGCGCTTCCTTTGCGACGGCCTCGTCGGCGGCGCCGAGGAAGGCGGGCAGCGCCTCCAGCACCGTGACTTCGGAACCGAGGCGCCGCCATACGCTGCCCATCTCGAGCCCGATCACACCGGCGCCGACGACGCCGAGCTTCCCGGGCACCTCGGGAATCGCGAGCGCGCCCGCGTTGTCGAGCACGAGCTTGTTGTCGAACGGCGCGCCGGGCAACGCGCGCGGCTTGGAGCCGGTGGCGACGATGACGTACTTGCCGACGAGTTCGGCGTTGTCCTTGCCCGCGACGTTGACGGTGAAGCCCGCATCACCCTTGCCGGCGAAGCTCCCCGTCCCGTTGAAGAACGCGATCTTGTTCTTGCGGAACAGGAACAGGATGCCGTCGTTGTTCTGCGCAACGACCTTGTCCTTGCGCGCCAGCATCGTCGCCACGTCGACGCCGAGGCCCTTGACCGTAATCCCGTGGTCCGCGAACGCATGGCCTGCGTGCTCGTAATGTTCCGACGACTGCAGCAGCGCCTTCGACGGAATGCAGCCGACGTTGGTGCACGTGCCGCCCGGGGCCGGCTTGCCGTCGGCGCGCGTCCAGTCGTCGATGCACGCGACCTTGAAGCCGAGCTGCGCGGCGCGGATGGCGGCCGTATAGCCGCCGGGCCCGCCGCCGATGACGATGACGTCGAACGTGTCGGCCATGGATCAGAGGTCCAGCAGCATCCGCGCCGGGTCTTCCAGCGCTTCCTTCATCGCGACCAGCGACAGCACGGCCTCGCGGCCGTCGATGATCCGGTGATCGTAGGACAACGCCAGGTAGTTGATCGGCCGGATCACGACCTGGCCGTTCTCGACGACGGGACGTTCCTTCGTCGCATGGATGCCCAGGATGGCCGATTGCGGCGGGTTGATGATCGGCGTCGACAGCATGGAGCCGAACACGCCGCCGTTGGAGATCGAGAACGTACCGCCGGTGAGCTCCTCGATCGTCAGCTTGCCGTCCTGCGCGCGCTTGCCGAAGTCGGCGATCTGCTTCTCGATGCCCGCGATCGACAACTGGTCCGCGTCGCGCAGGATGGGCACGACGAGGCCACGCGGGCTGCCGACGGCGATGCCGATGTCGAAGTAGCCGTGGTAGACGATGTCGCCGCCGTCGATCGACGCGTTGACGACCGGATACTTCTTCAACGCGTGCACGGCGGCCTTGACGAAGAAGCTCATGAAGCCGAGCTTCACGCCGTGTTCCTTCTCGAACCGCTCCTTGTAGCGGTTGCGCAGGTCGATGACCGGCTGCATGTTCACTTCGTTGAACGTCGTCAGGATGGCGGCCGTCGATTGCGACTGCACGAGACGCTCGGCGACGCGCGCGCGCAGCCGCGACATCGGCACGCGCTGCTCGGGCCGGTTGCCGAGGTCCGGCGGCAGCGTGACGGACGGTGCCGACGGCGCGGGCCTGACGGCCACAGCGGCGGCGGGTGCCTTGGCCTCGCCGCTGGCCGCCGCAAGCACGTCGCCCTTCGTGATGCGGCCCCCGCGACCGGTGCCTTCGACGTCGCCCGCGCCGAGCCCCTGCTCGGCCATCATCTTGCGGGCGGCTGGCAGCGCTTCGGCAGCGGCCGGCGCGGGCTTGGCGGCTGCAGCCGGGGCGGCCGGCGCCTTGGCGGGCGCAGGTGCGGGCGTCGGTGCGGGCGCCGCCGCCGCGGCGGCAGGCGCGGCCTTGCCGTTGCCGGCGGGCGCCGCGGCGCCCTTCGCGTCCGTGTCGATGATCGCGATGACTTCGTTCGACGTGACCGTCGACCCGTCGGCCTTGACCACCTCGGCGATCACGCCGTCCGCCGGGGCCGGCAGCTCGAGCACGACCTTGTCGGTCTCGATGTCGATCAGGTTCTCGTCGCGCTTGACCGCTTCGCCCGCCTTCCGGTGCCAGTTGACCAGCGTGGCCTCGGCCACCGATTCGGGGAGCTGCGGGACTTTGACTTCGATTCGCATGATGTTCCGTTGTGGGTTGGCGCGTCAGCGCGCGAGCACCATCTCGCCGCTCGACAGCTCCGGCGCGAAGGCGTCCAGCACGACCTTCTTCTGCTCGGCGTTGTGCTTGGCGGCATATCCGACGGCCGGCGACGCCGACACGGGCCGGCCCGCGTAGTACAGGACCTTCTTCGCGTCGATGTCGGCCCGGAGGTAGGCGCGCAGCCGGTACCACGCGCCCTGGTTCTGCGGTTCCTCCTGGACCCACACGACCTCGGTGGCGGCGCCAAAGCGCGCGACTGCCGCCTTGTACTCCTCGTGCGGGAACGGATACTGCTGCTCGATGCGCAGGATGGCGATGTCGTCGATCTTCTGCTCGCGTCGCCAGGCCAGCAGCTCGTAGTAGATCTTGCCCGAGCACAGCAGCACGCGGCGCACCTTCTTCGCTTCCAGCTTGTCGACTTCGCCGATCACGTTCTGCCAGCGGCCGTCGGCCAGCTCCTCGAGCGACGACACGGCCTCCTTGTGCCGCAGCAGGCTCTTCGGGCTCATGACGATCAGCGGTGTGCGCCACTTGCGGATCATCTGCCGGCGCAGCAGGTGGTAGATCTGCGCCGGCGTCGACGGCACGCACACCTGCATGTTGTGCTGCGCGCACAGCTGCAGGAAGCGCTCCGGGCGCGCCGACGAGTGCTCGGGGCCCTGCCCCTCGTACCCGTGCGGCAGCAGCATCGTGAGCCCGCAGATGCGACCCCACTTGACCTGGCCCGCGCTGATGAACTGGTCGATGACGACCTGCGCGCCGTTGACGAAGTCGCCGAACTGCGCCTCCCAGACGATGAGGCGCGTCGGGTCCGACGTCGCGTAGCCGTACTCGAAGCCGAGCACCGCCTGCTCGGTCAGCACCGAGTCGATGATCTCGAACGACGGCTGGTCCTTCTTCACGTGCTGCAGCGGCACGTAGTAGCCGCCGTCCCACTTGTCGCGGTTCTGGTCGTGCAGCACCGCGTGGCGGTGCGAGAACGTGCCGCGGCCGACATCCTCGCCGGAGATGCGCACGCCGTAGTTCTCGTCCAGCAGCGTCGCGTACGCCAGCGTCTCGCCCATGCCCCAGTCGAGCGGTTGCGTGCCTTCGCCCATCGCGCGGCGGTCGGCGACGACCTTCTCGACGCGCCCATGCAGCTTGAACCCCTCCGGCAGCGTGGTGACGCGGTGCGCGAGGTCCTTGAGCTTCGCGAGCGGCACGCGCGTGTCGACGGCCTCGGACCAGTGCTGCCCGAGGTACGGCGTCCAGTCCACCGTGTACGGCGGCTTGTAGTTGCCGAGGATCGTCTTGTTCGTGTTCTGGCCCTTGTCCATCGCAGCGCGATAGTGGGCGACCAGCGCGTCGGAGTCCTCGAGCGTGGTCACGCCGGCCTTGGCGAGCATCTCGGCGTACAGCCGGCGCGTGCCAGGATGCTGGGCGATCTTCTTGTACATCAGCGGCTGCGTCACCATCGGCTCGTCGGCCTCGTTGTGGCCGTACCGGCGGAAGCACACGAGGTCGATGAACACATCCTTGTGGAACTTCTGACGGTATTCGAGCGCGAGCTCGATCGCGTAGACGCAGGTTTCCGGGTCGTCGCCGTTCACGTGCAGGATGGGCGCGTCGACCATCTTCGCGATGTCCGTGCAGTACGTGGTGCCGCGCGTGTCCCGCGGGTCCGACGTCGTGAAACCGATCTGGTTGTTGACGACGATGTGGATCGTGCCGCCCGTGTAATAGCCGCGCGTTTCGGCCATGTTCAGGACTTCCTGGTTGACGCCCTGGCCCGCGATGGCGGCGTCACCATGGATCAGCACCGGCAGCACCTGGTCACCCATCCGGTCGCCACGGCGATGCTGGCGCGCGCGCACGCTGCCCTCGACGACCGGGTTGACGATCTCGAGGTGCGACGGGTTGAACGCGAGCGTCAGGTGGACGGGCCCGCCCGGCGTGACGACGTCGGACGAGAAGCCCTGGTGGTACTTGACGTCGCCGGCCGGCAGGTCCGAGTGCTTCTTGCCCTCGAACTCCAGGAACAGGTCCGCCGGCACCTTGCCGAGCGTGTTGACGAGCACGTTCAGGCGCCCGCGATGCGCCATGCCCATGACGATCTCCTGCACGCCGGCCGCGCCGGCCCGCTGGATAAGCTGGTCGAGCATCGGGATCAGCGTGTCGCCGCCTTCGCCGGAGAAGCGCTTCTGGCCCACGTACTTCGTGTGCAGGTAGCGCTCGAGGGTTTCCGCCGCCGTGAGCCGCTCCAGGATGTGCAGCCGCTGCTCCGGGTTGTAGCTCGGATGCGCGCGGGTGGGCTCCACGCGCTGCTGGAAGAAGCGCTTGATCGGCGTGTCCGCGATGTACATGTACTCGAGGCCCAGCGTGCGCACGTACGTCTCGCGCAGCATGGCCACGATGTCCTTCAACTTCATCCGCGCCGGGCCGGCCTTCAGCGAGCCGACGTCGAACTCCGTCTCCATGTCGGCATCGGTGAAGCCGTATGTCGCGAGGTCGAGGTCCGGGATGTAGGGCGGGGTATCGCGCTTGAGCGGGTCGAGGTCGGCCGCGAAGAAGCCAAGCGTCCGGAACTTGCTGATGAGCCGCAGCACCAGCACCTGCTTGGCCATCGCCTGCGAGTCCACCATCGAGGCCGCGAGCTTGCGGTTCTGCGACAGCTCGACGAATGCGTCGATGACCGGCGTATGCGCGACGTCGTCGGCGCCGCCGCGCAGCTCGTCGAAGTAGCCCCGCCATTCCGCGTCGACGCTGGCCGGGTCGGCCAGGTAGCGCTCGTACAGCGCTTCGATGAACGGCGCGTTGCTGCCGAACAGCGTGCTGGTGGATGCGAGTTCCTTCATCGTTCCCATGTCGTCACCTCGTGGCCCGCAACCCCGATATGGGGGCGGCGGGCGCGATTTCGATGCTGCCGCCTAGCGCTCCCCGATCGCCGGCACCGAGCGGCGGGTGGCCCCGACGAACAGCTGCCGCGGGCGGCCGATCTTGTAGTCGGGGTCCGCGATCATCTCGTTGAGCTGCGCGATCCAGCCGACCGTCCGCGCGAGCGCGAAGATCGCCGTGAACAGCGGCACCGGAATGCCGATCGCCTTCTGCACGATGCCGGAGTAGAAGTCCACGTTCGGGTAGAGCTTGCGCTGGACGAAATACTCGTCCTCCAGCGCCACCTTTTCCAGCGCCATCGCGAGCTTGAACAGCGGGTCGTCGTGCAGGCCCAGCGCCTCGAGCACCTCGTGGCACGTCTCGCGCATCAGCTTGGCGCGCGGGTCGTAGTTCTTGTACACGCGATGGCCGAAGCCCATCAGCCGCACGTTGCTGTTCTTGTCCTTGGCCTTGGCGACGAACTCGCCCAGCTTGGCGGTGCCGCCCTGCGCCTGGATCTCGTACAGCATGTTGAGCGCGGCCTCGTTCGCGCCGCCGTGCGCCGGGCCCCACAGGCACGCGACGCCCGCCGCGATCGCCGCGAACGGGTTGGTACCCGACGACGCGCACAGGCGCACCGTCGACGTCGACGCGTTCTGCTCGTGGTCGGCGTGCAGGATGAAGATGCGGTCGAGCGCCCGTACGAGCACGTCGTTGACCTTGTAGTCCGCGCACGGCGTCGCGAACATCATCCGCATGAAGTTGGCCGCGTACGACAGGTTGTTCTGCGGGTAGATGTACGGCTGGCCGATCGTGTACTTGTAGGCCATCGCGACCAGCGTCGGCATCTTGGCGATCAGGCGGATGGCCGAGATGTCGCGCTGCTTCGGGTCGTGCAGGTTCATCGAGTCGGGGTAGAACGCCGACAGCGCGCCCACGAGGCCCGTCATCACGGCCATCGGGTGCGCGTCACGACGGAAGCCGCGCAGGAAGAACTGCATCTGCTCGTTGACCATCGTGTGGTGCGTCACCAGCTCGTCGAAGTGCGACCGCTGGTCCTCGTTGGGCAGCTCGCCGTACAGCAGCAGGTAGCAGACCTCGAGGAAGTCGCACTTCGTGGCCAGTTCCTCGATCGGGTAGCCGCGATACAGCAGCTCACCCTTGTCGCCGTCGATGTACGTGATGGCCGAGCTGCACGCCGCGGTCGACAGGAAGCCGGGGTCGAACGTGAACTTGCCGGTCTTGCCGTACAGCGTGCGGATGTCGATGACATCGGGCCCGATCGTGCCGGGCAGCACGGGGAAGGTCACGGACGGCGTGCCGTCGGAAAAGGTCAGCGTGGCGGTGCGTTCGGTCATGCGGCTCTAGCTCCATCGAAGAGGCGGGTCTTGCGTGCCCGCTCGCAATCGGGGTTCTCCTGCAGGTTCATGCGGCGCGCAGCGCGGCGACCATCGTCGCCAGCGCCGCGTCGGCGGGTTCGCTGCGGCCAGCGATGACGTCCCACAGCTCGCCGTCGGTCAGGTCCAGCAGCGCGTCGAGCGCGCGGGCGTCGGCTTCGTCGAGGTCCGTGCCCCGCGCGTCGAGGAACCGCGTCAGCACGATGTCGTTCTCGAGCATCCCGCGCCGGCAGCGCCAGCGCATCCGCGCAAGCCGCGTCGCGTCGAGCATCGCGCGCGCACCGTCCCCGGCATCCGCGCGGGACGGCATCGGGTCTGCGGGCGGCGGCGAGCCGGTCATCGGTCCGGGTGGCGGCGCCTAGGTGGCGCGCCGCACCATGATGTCCTTGATCTTGCCGATCGCGCGTGTCGGATTGAGGCTCTTGGGACACACGTCGACGCAGTTCATGATCGTGTGGCAGCGGAACAGCCGGTACGGGTCGTTCAGGTTGTCGAGCCGCTCGTTCGTGGCCAGGTCGCGGCTGTCGGCGATGAAGCGGTAGGCCGCGAGCAACCCTGCCGGGCCGACGAACTTGTCCGGATTCCACCAGAACGACGGGCACGACGTCGAGCAGCACGCGCACAGGATGCATTCGTACAGCCCGTCGAGCTCGTCGCGCTGCTCCGGGGACTGCAGCCGCTCCTTCTCCGGCGGCGGCGTGTCGTTGACGAGGTAAGGCTTGATCGAGTGGTATTGCTTGAAGAACTGGCTCATGTCCACGATCAGGTCGCGGATCACGGGCAGCCCCGGCAGCGGCTTCAGCACCACCGGCTCGACGAGGTCGCGCAGGTTGGTGATGCACGCGAGGCCGTTCTTGCCGTTGATGTTCATCGCGTCCGACCCGCAGACGCCCTCACGGCAGCTGCGGCGGAACGCGATCGAGTCGTCGACCATCTTGAGCCGCACCAGCGCGTCCAGCAGCATCCGGTCGTGCGGGTCGAGCGCGACGTCATAGTCCTGCAGGTAGGGCTTGGCGTCCTTCTCGGGGTCGTAGCGGTAGATTCGAAACTTCATCGTCGGCCGGTCAGTAGGTGCGCGCCTTGGGCGGGAACGACTCGACGGTCAGCGGCGTCAGGTTGACGGGCTTGTAGTCGAGCCGGTTGCCTTCGCTGTACCACAGCGTGTGTTTCAGCCAGTTGACGTCGTCGCGCGTCGGGTAGTCGCTGCGCGCCTGGGCGCCACGGCTCTCGCGGCGCGCCTCGGCGGACACGATCGTCGCCTTCGCCGTCTCCATCAGGTTGTCGAGCTCCAGCGCCTCGACGCGCGCCGTGTTGAACGTCTGGCTGCGGTCCCCGATGGCCACGTGCTGCGCGCGCTCCGCGAGCTCCATCACGCGCGTGACGCCTTCCGACAAGAGCTGCTGGTTGCGGAACACGCCGCAATGCGCCTGCATCGTCTTGCGCAGCGTGTTGGCGACGTCCTGCACGCGCTCCGTGCCCTTGGAGGCGTCGAGCCGCGCGACACGTTCGCGCGCAGCCTCGCCGGCGTCCTTCGGCAGCGGCTTGTGCGAGCGCGCCTTCAGGTTCTCGCCGACGATGAAATCACCGGTGGCGCGGCCGAACACGACGAGGTCCAGCAGCGAATTGGTGCCGAGCCGGTTGGCGCCGTGCACGGACACGCACGAGCACTCGCCCACCGCATAGAACCCGGGCACGACGGCGTTGGGATTGCCCCCTTGCGGCGCCACCACCTGGCCGTGGATGTTCACCGGGATGCCGCCCATCTGGTAATGGATCGTCGGCACGACCGGGATCGGCTCCTTGATCGGGTCGACGTTGGCGAACTTGATGGCGATCTCGCGGATCGACGGCAGCCGCTTCATGATCACCTCGGGACCGAGGTGGTCGAGCTTCAGCAGCACGTGGTCCTTGTGCGGGCCCACGCCACGGCCTTCCTTGATCTCCTGGTCCATCGACCGCGACACGACGTCGCGCGACGCGAGGTCCTTGAGGTTGGGCGCGTAGCGCTCCATGAAGCGCTCGCCCTGCGAATTGAGCAGGATGCCGCCTTCACCGCGCACCCCTTCGGTGATCAGCACGCCGGCGCCCGCCACGCCCGTCGGGTGGAATTGCCAGAATTCCATGTCCTCGAGCGGCAGTCCGGCGCGCGCCGTCATGCCGAGGCCGTCGCCGGTATTGATGAACGCGTTGGTCGACGCGGCGAAGATCCGCCCGGCGCCGCCGGTCGCGAAGATCGTCGCCTTGCCTTGCAGGATGACGATCTCGCCCGTCTCCATCTCGAGCGCGGTGACGCCGAGGACCTCGCCGTCGGCGTCGCGCACGAGGTCGAGTGCCATCCATTCGACGAAGAACTGCGTCTGCGCCTTCACGTTGCGCTGGTACAGCGTGTGCAGCAGCGCGTGGCCGGTGCGATCCGCGACCGCGCAGGCACGCTGCACCGGCTTCTCGCCGAAGTTGGCCGAGTGCCCGCCGAACGGGCGCTGGTAGATCGTGCCGTCCGCGTTGCGGTCGAACGGCATGCCGAAGTGCTCGAGCTCGTAGACGACCTTGGGCGCCGCCTTGCACATGAACTCGATCGCGTCCTGGTCGCCGAGCCAGTCGGAGCCCTTGATCGTGTCGTACATGTGCCAGATCCAGTGGTCCTCGGACATGTTGCCGAGCGACGCACCGATGCCGCCTTGCGCCGCCACCGTGTGCGAGCGCGTCGGGAAGACCTTGGACAGCACGGCGACCGACAGGCCGGCTTGCGCGAGCTGCAGCGACGCACGCATGCCGGCGCCGCCGGCGCCGACGATGACCGCGTCGAAATGGCGAACGGGCAGCGTCATGCGGGCATCCCGCTGCAGTGTCCTCGAGTGATCGCACTCACGCGGCGGGTCCTCCCCACAGGAGGCTGATCGTCCAGCCGAGGTAGCCCACGAGCACCGCGATCACCGCGCCCTGCAGCGCGATGCGGATGCCAAACGGCTTGATGTAGTCCATCAGGATATTGCGCATCCCGATCCACGCATGCCACAGCAGCGCGGACATGAAGACGAACGTGGCGACGCGGAACGCGTTGCCGCTCCACAGCGCCTTCCACTGCGGGTAATCCAGGCCGCCATGCCACAGCAGGACGACGAGCCACAGCGCCGTGTACAGGATCATCACGAGCGCGGTCAGGCGTTGCGCGACCCAGTCGCGCAGCCCGTAATGCGCGCCGACAGGCGACTTGACCGGCGCGCTCACCACAACCTCGCCGCGAGCGCGATCGTGCAGACCAGGGCCAGCACGAGCGCGATGGCTGCCGAGCGGCGCGCGCTCGGCAGGTCGACGCCGACGTGCGCATCCGCGAACAGATGCCGGATGCCCGCGAACAGATGGTGCAGGTAGGCCCAGGCGAGCACCAGCAGCACGAGCTTGGCGAGCGGGCTCCCGATCAGCCCCTTGAAGCGCGCGTACGCTTCGGCCGACGCGACGCTCGTGGCCACGGTGCACAGCAGCAGCGGAATGCCGAACGCGAACAGCAGCGCGCCGCTGATCCGGTGCAGGATGGAGACGACCGCCGGCAACGGCTGGCGGATCGACGTGAGGTCCAGGTAGACCGGGCGCGGCTTGCGGGTAGGCGGGGCGACGGGCATGGGGCGCGGATCGTTGGCATGGCACCCGGCCGTCAATGTCGGACTTGCGGCGGGCGCGATTTGTGCGCAGCAAGAAATTATAGCGCGAGCCGGCAGGTCCCGTCAGCCCAGGTCGTTGCTGTAATGATGATGTGCGGTGGCATACAGCCCGCGCCGCAGCTCCACCGGGCGGTCGCCGAACGTCGTCGTCACGCGCTCGACCGCCAGCAGCGGCGCGCCGGGCGCGACCCGCAGCAGCCGCGCGGCGGTCGCATCGGCCGCCACCGCCTTGATCCGCTCGTGCGCCTTCAGCATCCGCACGCCGAACTCCGTTTCGAAGAACCCGTACATCGAGCCGTCGTAGGCTTCGTAGCGGGTCCGCGTCAGCCCCTTGAACAACGCGGCCGGCAGCGTGATGTCGTCGCAGACGACCGGCGCGCCGTCGAACTCGAGCACGCGCCGGAGCTGCAGCACCGCCTCGCCGGGCTTCAGCGCCAGCAGCCGCGCCGCGTCGGCACTCGCGCGGCCGCGCCGCACGTCGACCAGGCGGCTGCCCGGGTATTCGGTGGCGCCGGTGTCGCTGCGGATGCGCAGGAAGCGGAACGACGACGCGTGTTCCTCCGTGTGCGTCGCGACGTACGTGCCCTTCCCCTGCCGGCGCACGACGAGGTTCTGCGCGGCGAGCGCGTCGATGGCCTTGCGCAGCGTCCCCGGCGCCACGTTGAAGCGCGCGGCGAGGTCGAGCTCGCTGGGCAGCGCCTCGCCGGGCTTCCATTCGCCGGCCGCGAGGCGGGCGACCAGCATCTCGCGCACCTGCTGGTACAGCGGTGCGTAGCGCGGCGTGGCCGGCGCGGCGGCATGGGGGCGGTCGGCATCCATCGTGGCGCTCCTTGCAGGGTTCTGTTCGTAAGTCCTCTATAAGATAACTGATATAGGAATGAATTGACACTGGGCTGGCCCCGGCCGTATGATTTGCGGGCTCCGGCAACGTCCGCACGGCGGCCGCGTGGCGGTTCGGGTGCGGCCCGGAGCCGGCGGCGCCGGTCTCGCGCGGCGCCCGCCCTTTCGGTTCCAACGCAATCCCCCATCCAGCAGGAGTTTCGCGCCATGAAAGCACCCCTCCGCGTCGCCGTCACCGGCGCTGCCGGCCAGATCGGCTACAGCCTTCTGTATCGCATCGCCTCGGGCGAGATGCTCGGCAAGGACCAGCCGGTCATCCTGCAGCTGCTCGAGCTGCCGATGGACAAGGCGCAGGCCGCGTTGAAGGGCGTCATGATGGAAGTCGACGACTGCGCGTTCCCGCTGGTCGCGGGCATGGTCGGCACGTCCGACCCCAAGGTCGCGTTCAAGGACGCAGATGTCGCGATGCTCGTCGGCGCGCGTCCGCGCGGCCCGGGCATGGAACGCAAGGACCTGCTGCTCGAGAACGCCAAGATCTTCATCGAGCAGGGCAAGGCGCTGGACGCCGTGGCCTCGCGCGACGTCAAGGTGCTGGTCGTCGGCAATCCGGCCAACACCAATGCCTATATCGCGATGAAGTCGGCGCCGTCGCTGCCCAAGGAGAACTTCACGGCGATGCTGCGCCTCGACCACAACCGCGCGCTGACGCAGCTCGCGCAGAAGGCCAACGTGCCGGTGGGCTCGATCGAGAAGCTCGTCGTCTGGGGCAACCACTCGCCGACGATGTACGCCGACTACCGGTTCGCGACGGCGGGCGGCAAGTCGCTCAAGGACATGATCAACGACGAGAACTGGAACCGCACCGTGTTCCTGCCCACCGTCGGCAAGCGCGGCGCCGCGATCATCGAGGCGCGCGGGCTGTCGTCCGCCGCGTCCGCGGCCAACGCGGCCATCGACCACGTCCACGACTGGATGCTCGGCACCGACGGCAAGTGGGTGACGATGGGCGTGCCGTCGGACGGCAGCTATGGCATCCCGGAAGGCGTCATGTACGGCGTGCCGGTCACCACCGCGGTCGGCAAGTACACGCTGGTTCGCGACCTGCCGATCGACGACTTCTCGCGCGAGAAGATGAACGCGACGCTGAAGGAACTGGAAGAGGAACGCGCGGGCGTCGCCTCGCTGCTGGGCTGACGGGGCACGCTCGATGACCGCCGCCACGCCAGGCAGCCTGTTCCGCGCGGCGCTCGCGACGGAGCAACCGCTGCAGGTGCCGGGCGCGATCAACGCCTACCACGCGTTGCTCGCGCAGAAGTCCGGCTTTCGCGCGCTGTACCTGTCGGGCGGCGGCGTCGCTGCCGGGTCGCTGGGCATGCCGGACCTCGGCATCAGCAACCTGGACGACGTGCTGGTCGACGTGCGGCGGATCACCGACGTGTGCCCGCTCCCGCTGCTCGTCGACGTCGACACCGGATTCGGCGCGTCGGCGTTCAACGTCGCGCGCACGGTGCGCTCGCTGATCAAGGCAGGCGCGGCCGCGATGCACATCGAGGACCAGGTGGGCGCCAAGCGCTGCGGCCACCGGCCCGGCAAGGCGATCGTCACGCAGGACGAGATGGTCGACCGCGTGAAGGCCGCCGTCGACGCGCGCACGGATTCGACGTTCGCGATCATGGCGCGCACCGACGCGCTGGCTGTCGAGGGCCTCGACGCCGCGATCGAGCGGGCAGTCGCGTGCGTGGGTGCCGGCGCCGACATGATCTTCCCCGAGGCGATGACCGAACTGTGGATGTACCGCCGCTTCGTCGACGCGGTGAAGGTGCCGGTGCTGGCCAACATCACCGAGTTCGGCTCGACGCCGCTGTTCACGCTCGAGCAGCTCAAGGACGCCGGCGTCGCCATCGCGCTGTACCCGCTGTCCGCGTTCCGCGCGATGAACCTCGCCGCGCTGAACGTCTACCGGCACCTGCGCGCCGACGGCACGCAGGCGGCCGTCGTCGACACGATGCAGACACGTGCCGACCTCTATGATTACCTGGGGTACCACGCGTACGAGCAGAAGCTGGATGCGCTGTTCGCGCGTGGCCGGCCCGCCGACTGACCCCACACGACCGCACGCCGCGCGACCCGCGGCGCTGGAGACCCCACGATGTCCGAAGTCGCTGCCCCCGCTACCCCGACCACCCCCCACAAGCCGAAGAAGTCCGTCGCGCTGTCCGGCGTCGTCGCCGGCAACACCGCCATCTGCACGGTCGGCCGCACCGGCAACGACCTGCACTACCGCGGCTACGACATCCTGGAGCTCGCGGAGACGTGCGAATTCGAGGAGATCGCCCACCTGCTCGTCCACGGCACGCTGCCCACCGTCGCGCAGCTCGCCGCCTACAAGCGCAAGCTGAAGTCGATGCGCGGGCTGCCCGCGGCGGTCAAGGCCGCGCTGGAAGCGCTGCCGCCCGCCGCCCATCCGATGGACGTGATGCGCACCGGCTGCTCGGTGCTGGGCGCCGTGCTCCCCGAAAAGGACGACCACAACGCGCCGGGCGCGCGCGACATCGCCGACCGGCTGATGGCGTCGTTCGGCTCGATGCTCTGCTATTGGTACCACTACGCGACGCACGGCAAGCGGATCGACGTCGAGACGGACGACGACTCGATCGGCGGGCACTTCCTGCACCTGCTGCACGGCCGCGCGCCGTCGGCGTCCTGGGTGCGCGCGATGCACACGTCGCTCAACCTCTATGCCGAGCACGAGTTCAACGCGTCGACGTTCACCGCGCGCGTGATCGCCGGCACCGGTGCGGACATCTATTCGTGCATCACCGGCGCGATCGGCGCGCTGCGCGGCCCCAAGCACGGCGGTGCCAACGAGTTCGCGTTCGACGTCCAGCAGCGTTACGCGACGGCGGACGAGGCCGAGGCGGACGTGCGCGAGCGCGTCGCGGCCAAGCAGGTGATCATCGGCTTCGGCCACCCCGTCTACACGGTGTCAGACCCGCGCAACAAGATCATCAAGTCGGTCGCGAAGACGCTCGCCGACGAGGCCGGCGACCGCGCGATGTACGCGATCGCCGAGCGCCTCGAGACCGTCATGTGGGACGCGAAGAAGATGTTCCCCAACCTCGACTGGTACTCGGCGGTCAGCTACTACCAGATGGGCGTGCCGACGGCGATGTTCACGCCGCTGTTCGTGATCGCGCGGACGTCCGGCTGGTCGGCGCACGTGATCGAGCAGCGCGAGGACGGCAAGATCATCCGCCCGTCCGCCAACTACATCGGCCCGGACGACCGCGCGTTCGTCGCGCTGAAGGACCGCCGCTGATGAAGGCCACGACGCCGGCAACCGGCGTGGCGCTCGCGACATTGCTGGCGCTCTCAGCCGGCACCGCGTGCGCCGCGACCGATGCCGGCCACGCACGCGTCGTCACCTACGTGTGCGCGAACCACCAGCGCATCGTCGTGGGCTATCCCGAAGACCCATCGGCGCGGCGCGCCACGGTGCGCCTCAGCTGGCAGGGACGCACGGTGCTGCTGCAACGCAGCGGCAGCTTCGCGAGCGGCGAGCGCTACATCAACGCGATGGCGGCGCTCGAATGGTGGAGCTCGCCCAACCGCAGCGAGCTGCGCAGCACGCACAACAAGCGGCCGCTCCTTTCCGACTGTCATCCCGAATCCTGAACCGGCGCTCCCGCGCCCCCGTCCATGTCCGCCCACATCTCCAACGTTCGCCCGCCCGTCGACAAGGTCGTCGCCGACATCGCCGACTACGTCATTGGCTACAAGGTCAAGTCCAAGGAAGCCTACGAGACGGCACGCTACTGCCTCATCGACACGCTCGGCTGCGGCTTCGAGGCCCTCGAGTACCCCGCGTGCACCAAGCTGCTCGGCCCGCTCGTGCCGGGGACCGTCGTGCCGCACGGGGCCAAGGTCCCGGGCACCTCGTTCGTGCTCGACCCGGTCCAGGCCGCGTTCAACATCGGCGCGATGATCCGCTGGCTCGACTTCAACGACACGTGGCTCGCCGCCGAATGGGGCCATCCGTCCGACAACCTCGGCGGCATCCTGGCCACCGCCGACTGGCTGTCGCGCGTTGCCATCGCGGCCGGCAAGCCGCCGCTGACGATGGACACGGTGTTGACCGGCATGATCAAGGCGCACGAGATCCAGGGCTGCATCGCGCTCGAGAACTCGTTCAACAAGGTGGGCCTCGACCACGTGCTGCTCGTCAAGGTGGCGTCGACCGCCGTCGTCGCGCAGATGCTGGGCCTCACGCGCGACGAGATCGTCAACGCGATCACGCTCGCGTTC
>JAFEDG010000144.1 GCA_018241745.1 Pseudomonadota bacterium | reverse complement strand
CGCCGAGCGCGCGCAGCCTGCCTTCCTTGATCAGCGGCAGCGCCTGCAGGATGTTCATGAAGTAGATCGGCACGCGGCCGGACAGCACGTCGACCTGCGCGGCGCCCGCGCCCTTGTACGGCACCGCGGTGATCTTGACGCCCGCGAGCGAGTTGAACAGTTCGCCGGACAGGTGCGGCAGCGACCCGATGCCCGCGTTGCCGACGTTGAGCTCGCCCGGCTTGCTCTTGGCCAGCGCGATCAGCTCCTTGACGGAGTGCACCAGCAGCGACGGGTGCACGACGAGCACCAGCGGACCGGTCGCGAGCTCGCTGACGGGGGCGAGGTCCTTGTCCTGGTTGTACGGCAGCGACTTGTACAGGGCGGGATTGGCGGCATACCCCGCCGGCACGATCAGCATCGTGAGCCCGTCGGGCTGCTGCTTGGCGACGTAGGCGGCACCGACGGTGCCATTGGCGCCCGGCCGGTTGTCGACGATCACCGTGCGGTTGTAGAGCTCGCTGAACTGCTGCGCGATGGCACGCGCCAGGATGTCGGTGCCGCCGCCCGGCGTGTACGGCACGACGATGCGCAGCTGGCCCTGCGGCAAGCCGGGATCGGCCATCCTCGGCGCCTGCGCGTGCGCGAACGGGGCGGCGGCACAAGCGCCGGCGAGCATCGCCAGCAGCAGGCGCCGCCTCGTCGGGTGCAGCGGGATTCGGGTGCGTGCGTTCATCGTCTCCTCCATCGGATCGTGTGCGGCGTGGCGTGGCTGCTAGTCCTGCAAGCGGCGGATGACCGCGTCGGCGGCGCGGCGGGCTTCCTGTACGGCGTCGTCGAGCGTGCCGCCATAGCCCGCGCGTACGGCGCCGGCTGCGTAGACGCCGGGCCACGCCGTCTCGAGTGCGTCGTCGGTGACGACGGCGCCGTGCGCGTCGCGCACGATCGGCTCCGGCAGGAACGTCGACATCGGCTCGAGGCCGATGTACGGGAACACGCCGGTACACGGCAACGTGCGCGTCGCGCCGGTGGCGTCGACGACGGTGACAGCTTCCACCATGTCGCTGCCGGTGATCGCGACGACTTCGCTGTCAGGGACGGGCGTGACATTGTCGCGTGCCGCGACGGCGCGGATCCAGTGCGGACCTGCGGTGTAGGCGGCACCCCGGTGGACGATGTACACGTGCCGGCAGTAGTGGCTCAGCACCCGCGCTTCCTGCAGCGCGGAGTCGCCGCCGCCGATGACGACGACGTCCTGGTCCTGGTACATCGGGCCGTCGCAGTCGGCGCAATGCGACACGCCTTTGTACTCGAACTCCGCCTCGCCCGGTACGTGGAGGCGCTTGAGCCGCGCGCCCGACGCGACGATCACCGCGCGCGCGGGGTGCGGGGCCGCTTCCGTCGTGACCACGTAGCCGTCGCCGTCGCGCTCGATGCCGGTCACGACTTCCGACAACGTGTCGCAGCCAAGATCGGCGACCTCCATCATCAGCCCGCTTGCGAGGTCGGCGCCCGAGCCTTCGTACGCGCCCTCGAGCTCGTTGATGTTGGTGACGAGCCCGCCGAACAGCGTCGCCTCGATGTTGGCGACCTTGAGGCCGGTCGCCGCGAGCTTTTTCGCGGCGGTGAGTCCGGCGATGCCGGATCCGATGACGACGACGTCGTAGGCAGGGGCAGTCATGGGTGGCTGTTCAGCGTGCGGCGTGATGGGGACGCGTCCAGGGATGGCGCGCGGGCGGTTGGCGCTTCTGCGTCGACTGCACGCGCTTGGGCGGCGCAGGTGGTGGCACGCGCGCAGGTCCGAGGATCGCGACGAAGTCCTTGCGCACCTTGCGCGCGTCGCCGACGCGCTGCGTGATGCCGAGCCGGTCCAGGCATTCGAGGATCTCGATCGCGAGCGTGCGGTTGACGCCGCTGCGGTCGCGGAACTGCGCGGCGATGAACGACTGGTCGGGCGCGTTCGCCGCCATGTCCGTCGCGAGCGCGGCGAGTTCCGCCATCAGCGCGCGCGGATAGAACCGGTGCGGGTTGACGCGATGCACGTCGCCGGTGGCGGCCTTGCGATGCAGGAAGTCCGTGAGCACGCTCTCGCCGATGCGCAGGTCCAGTGCGAGGTCCGCGAGCGCGATGCCGTGGAAGCCCGCCTCGATCAGGCGCGGCAGCGTCCGCTGCCACAGCGTCTCGTCGGCCTTGTTCGCGGTGGTAACGTGGCCGCGCCGATGGACCGTCGCGCCGCCGATCTCGAGGCCGAGCGCCCCGGCGCGTGTGCGCAGCAGCGCGGCGAACGTCTCGTCGCCGAGCGCTGGCGCGATCTCCGCGCGAAGCGCATTGAGCGCGAGGCCCGGCAGTTGCGGATGCTGGCCGTGGAAGCCATCCACGGCCGCGACGGCGTCCGCCTCCAGCGTTGCGATCCGCACCGCGGGCAGCGCGTGCCGGCGGTCGACGACGATGGCGCCGGCCGCGGCGAGCAACGCGTCGCGGTGGGCAGGCGCCAGGTTGAACGTACGGGCGAAGCGCGCGATGTCCACGCCTTCGGCGCTGCCGGCCAGCAGCTTGGCGAGCGCCTGCGCCGGGTCGCGCGTGGCAAGCGCCGCGAGCTCGACGCTGCGGATCGACTGCGGCACGCGCCGCGTCGGCGCGAGCGGATCGATGATGACGCCGCCGCCGACGGTGAACGTGGCCGACGGGTCGCGGACGATGAAACGGTCGCCGTTGGTGGCCGCGATGGGACGATCCGTGCACAGTTGCGCGACGACCGTCGCGCCCGGCGCCACCGACTCGCCCCGCCGCATCGCGACACGCGCGGTGACGGCCGCCGTGCCGATGTGCAGGTGCACCGGCGTCCAGTGGCGCAGCGGGTGTGGCGCGCCGGCCAGCACCGTGAGCTCGACGTCGAGCCGCGTCGTCGCCAGCGGTTCCGCTTGCAGCCAGTCGCCGCGCGCGATGTCGTCGACATTGGCGCCGGTCACGTTCAGCGCGCAGCGCTCGCCCGCCGCGGCGCTGTCGACCGCGTGCCCCGCATGCTGCACGCCGCGCACGCGCACCGGCCGGCCCGACGGCGCGATCACCAGCGCGTCGCCCGCACGGACGCTGCCGTCGAATACGGTGCCCGTGACGACCGTGCCGCTGCCGGCCACCGTGAACACGCGGTCGACGGCGAAGCGGAAGCCGCGGCCCTCGCGCGCGGTGCGTGCGTGCCGCGTGGCGGCCGCGTCGAGCGTGGCGCGCAGGTCGGCGATCCCGGCGCCGGTCAGCGAGGACACGGCGACGACGGCGGCGTCGTGCAGCGTCGTCGGCGTCATCAGCGCGGCGACTTCCTGGCGCACGGCCGCAAGGCGTTGCGCATCGACCGCATCCGCCTTGGTGATCACGACGATCCCGTCGCGCACATCCAGCAGGTCGAGGATGTCGAGGTGCTCGCGCGTCTGTGGCATCACACCGTCGTCGGCCGCGACCACCAGCAGCACGTAGTCGATGCCGCACACGCCCGCGAGCATGTTGCGGACGAAGCGCTCGTGGCCGGGCACGTCGACGAAGCCGAGCGTCGCGCCGCCGGGCGCGCGCGTGTACGCGAAGCCCAGGTCGATCGAGATGCCGCGCGCCTTCTCCTGCGGCAGCCGGTCCGTGTCGACGCCGGTCAGCGCCTTCACCAGCGCGGTCTTGCCGTGGTCGACGTGGCCTGCGGTGGCGATGATCATCGCGCGGTCAGCCGAAGGCGCGCGTGACGGCGCGCGAGTTGCCGAAGCAGGGTACGTAGACAGAATGCGTGCCCGGGCCGCCCGCGACGACGAGCTTGATGCCTTCCGGCGTCGGCGCGAGTGTCAGCAACGTGTCGGGCGTGATGTCGCCGAGCTCCGCCTTGCGCGACAGCACGACGCGCTGGAAATCGCGCGCGGCCATCCGCGACCCCGGCATCTTCGTCTGCTCCCACAGCGCGCGCTGCACGTCGGCCTTGCCGTAGCCCGCGCGCGCCAGGATCTCCGCGTGCTCCGGTCCCACGATCACCCACGGTTCGCCGCCGTGCGTGTACTCGTTGCTGGGCGGGTGCACCATCGTCTCGGCGAACACGCGCAGCAGCTCGTCGGCGGTCTTGCTGTGCGAGTTCATGTTCATCGTGCCTTCGGCGCCGACGACGGTGACGGTGCTTTGCGTCGCGTCGAAGCCGCGGTCGACGTGCAGCGGCGACCACGGGCTGCCGGCCTCGTGCTCGGCGCAGCAGAACGTGTAGCGGCCGGGCTGGCCGTGCGTCGCGCGATCGAGGTCGCCCGGCAGCGCGCCGCCGACGTTGCGCAGCACGAGCCGCAGCGCGCGTCCCAGCACCGCGTTGGCCCACGCGCCCTCGCCGAGGCAGTTGAACGTGGCGTTGACGCCCAGCGTGCGCGCCGCGGGGCCGTTGACGACGATCCACACGGCCACCGAGTTGGTCGTCGCCTGGATCGCCTGCAGGTTGAACTCGGTGGCGGCGCAGGCCTCGACGGCCGCCACCAGCGGCGCGAGGTGTTGGGGTCCGCAACCTGCCATCACCGCGTTGATTGCGATGCGCTCGACGGTGGCCGCGTTGAACGCCGGCGCCAGCGTGGCGACGACGTCGTCGCGTCCGCGTTCCGGCAGCGTGGCCAGCATCGCGGCGACGCGGCCTTCCGTCGGCGGCACGATCGGCAGCCCATCGCTCCACCGCTTGTCGCGATAGAGCGCGTTGATCGCGTCGAGATCGTCGTCGGTCTCGACGAGCAGGGCGGGCGGCACGCGCGCGGCCTGGGGCGTGGCGGTCACTTCGTTGCGTCCGATCCTGCGAGTGTTGCGATGTCCTGCACCAGTTTCTCCGCCATCGTCGTCACTTCGGCGCGCGTGCGCAGCCCGAACGGGTGCGGCACGACGCCGATCGGCAACCCCGCGAAGCCGAGCTTCACGGCCTGCGCCCGTCCCATCGCGACGAACGCTGTCGAGCACACCGTCAACGCGGCCCTGCCGCGCCGGGCGATCTCCACACTGTCGTGGACACTCCACGACGTGCAGGAGCCTCAGTCGCCTGAGCCTGCGATCACCAGGTCGCAGCGACGCGCCATGTCGTCCAGCACGGCGGGCGCCGCGGGCACCGAGGCCGCGCGCTTCGCATGCCGGACGATCTCGGCGACGCCGAAGTCCCGCTGCAACAGCGCGGCGAGGTCCTCGACCAGGAAATTGAAGTTGGGCTTCGAATTGTCGATGAAGCCGACGACCTTGCCGGCCAGCGCGGTGAACGTGCGCTGGATGCCGGCCGCCGCGGGCAGCGCGACGCCCGTGGGGTCGTACAGACGAATCGTGCGGGTCATGGTCCGCTCCTTACTCGGTGGAGACGATGTGCGCATCGGCGATCACCCCGCCCCAGCGCTGGACTTCCTCGCCGAGGAAGGCCTGCAGCTCTGCCGGGGTATTGCCGATCGCTTCGGCGCCCTGCTTGTGCAACGCATCGGCGATTTCGGGCGAGCGCAGCGTCGTCACCATCGCATCATGCAGCCTGGCGACGATCGGCGCGGGGATGTTCGCGGGCCCGAGCAACGCATACCACAGCGTCGACTGGTAGCCGGGATAGCCGGATTCGGCCACGGTCGGGATGTCGGGCCACAGCGCGGAGCGCTTGGCCGACGTCAGCGCGAGCGCCTTGATCTCGCCCGCCTTCACGTGCGGCATCGCGGGCAACGGGCTGGTGCACACGAGCTGTACCTGGTTCGCGAGCAGCGCGGTCAGCGCGGGCGCCGCGCCCTTGTAGGGCACGTGCGTCATCTTGACGCCGGCCATCGAGCACAGCAGCTCCACGGACAGGTGACCCCCGGTGCCGGGACCCGACGAGCCGTAGTTGATCCGGCCCGGGTTCTTCCGGGCGTACGCGACGAGCTCCTGGATGTTGCTGACGCCAAGCGCCGGATGGACGACGAACACGAGCGGCGAACTCGCCACCAGCGTGATCGGCGTGAAGTCCTTCAGCGTGTCGTACGGCAGCTTGCGCAGCGACGGGTTGATCGCGTGCGTCGTGCTGCACAGGAACACCGTGTAGCCATCCGGCGGTGCCTGCGCGGTGAGCTCGGTGGCGATCACCTGCGCGCCGCCGCCCTTGTTGTCGATGACCACGGACTGGCCGATCACCTGCGACAGCTTCACGCCGACCAGGCGGCCGACGATGTCGCCCGCGCCTCCCGGCGGATAGGGGATGATCATCCGGAGCGGATGCGTCGGGAATTCCTCGGCGGCACGCACGCGCGGCACGCGGCCGAACGCCGTCGCGCCGAGCGTGGCGGCGGCGCCGTGCGCGATGAAGCGGCGCCGCGAGATACGGGAAGATGACGGCATGGCGTCTCCTCGTCAGGCGGTGCGGGTGGACGCAGGCGCGGCGGCTTCCTGCGCGGCCTTGCCGGCACCCGCGCCGGCGATCCGGCCGAACAAGGCGCCCGACACGAGGCCGGTGCCGCTCGGATAGTTGAAGTAGAACAATCCGCCGACCATCTCGCCGGCGCAGTAGAGGCCCGGGATCGGCGTCAGCGTGACGTCGAGCACCTGGCCGTTGTCCGGGTCGATGCGCAGCCCGCCGAACGTGAACGTGATGCCGCACGTCGTCGCGTAGGCGTCGTAGGGCGGCGTGTCGAGCGCCTGCGCCCAGTTGGACTTGGGCGGGTCGATGCCCACGGTACCGCGGCCGTCCTTCACCGTGTGATCGAACGGCACGTCCGCCTGCACGGCCGCGTTGTACTCGCGTACCGTCTTCAGGAATGCCTGCGGGTCCACGCCTTCGAGCTTGCCCGCAAGTTCCTCGAGCGTGTTGGCGGACACCTTGGTCATCATCCGGATCCGGTATTCGGAGCGCAGCAGCTTGCTGACCTTGCTGTCGAACACCTGCCACGCGAACTGGCCCGGCTGCTTCAGCACCTCGCCGCCGTACTTGGCGTACGTGAACGAGTGGAAGTCGAGGCCCTCGTCGACGAAGCGCTTGCCGTTGGCGTTGATCAACAGGCCGAAGATGTAGCTGTGCTTCTGGAACTGGTCGCCGACGTTGACGTCGCCGAACTCCGGCGCGTTCAAATCCCAGCCGGTCGCGTGGCAGCCGGACCAGTTGCCATACGGCGCGGCGCCGATGTCGAGCGCCATCTTGATGCCGTCGCCCTGGTTGAAGCGGCTGCCGCGCACCTTGCACAGCTCCCAGCCCGCGCCCAGGTAGCGTGCGCGCATCTCGGGATTGGCCTCGAAGCCGCCGCACGCGAGCACGACGGCCTTCGCGCGGAAGTCGACGGACTCGCCGGCCTTGTTCGTGCGCACGCCGACGACACGCTCGTCCTCGACGATCAGCGACTTGGCGCGCGCCTGGTAGTGGATCTCGACGCCGGCCTTCTTCGCCGCGGCATCCAGCGCCTGGACGAGCCCGGCGCCGCCGCCGGACGCCTCGATCGGCAGCCGGCCGAAGAAGCGGCGCTTGCCGTCGACGAGCGCCGACTGGCGGCCGAAGTTGGGCACGAACTTCGCGCCTTTCTCGCGCAGCCACACCATCGTGTCGAGGCTTTGCGTGACGAGCATTTCGGACAGCGTGGGATCGGTGCGGAAGCTCGTCAGCCGGAACAGGTCGTCGAAGAACTCGTCCGTAGTGTTGGTGCCGAAGTCGCTCTCGGCCTCTTCCTGCGGCGTGATGTCGGTGACGCGCTTCAGGTCGTCGACCGACGCGTAGGCAAAGCGCATGACGCCGCCGGCAAAGCGGCTGTTGCCGCCGCTCTCGTCCTCTGAGGCAGCCTCCAGCATGCCCACGCGGGCACCTGCATCGCGCGCCGCGAGCGCTGCGCACAGCGCCGCGTTGCCCTTGCCCACCACCAATACGTCGTAGTGCACGACCGTCGTCTTCAATTGAGGCGTCCTTGTTCCATGGCACCGGCCGCCGCGAGGTCGGTCAGTGCGCGCATGTCGTCCATCGTGTCGAGCCGCGCGACCGCCGTGGCGATCGCATCGGCAGCTTCCGCGCGCAACACCGTCGTCGCGCACAGCGTGAATTTCTGCCTCAGCCGGTCTTCCGGCACCGGGTTGGCGGACGTGCGGCCGAGTGCCGATTCGACGCGCGCGGTCTCGACGCTGCCGTCCTTCAGCGTTACCCGTACCGAGCCGCCGAAGTGATTGTCGGCGGCGAACTGGCTGTCGTCGTAGGGCGCGACGTGCACCCGGGGCAGCAGCGCCCGCACGCGCGGATCGAGGTAGGCGTCGCCTTCGAAGTCCGCGACGCCCACGTGGCCGTCGGCGAGCGCACGCGCCAGCACGTACTGCAGGCTGAACTTGGCGTCGAGCGGGCTGTTGGGATCGGGCCGGTTCGTGTGCTTGAGCCGCCGCGCATGGATCCATGCGTCGATCCGCGCGATGTCGTCGGGTGCGAGCTTGCGACGCTCGACGATCGCGAGCATCGCGTCGATCGCCGGGTGCGTGCTGCCACAGCACGGGTACTGCTTGATGGCGATGCCGGGCGCCACGATGTCGAGCGGCGCGGCCCACGCGGCCAGCGCGCGCGCCGCGTCGTAGTTGCCCGGCCCGTTGAACACGTTCAGGAAGCCCTGATCGTGCTCGAACACGTTGACGGTGTTGGCGGTGAAGCCTTCGCGCGCGAGCCGCGCGGCCAGCAGCCCGTTGCGCGCGCTGTGGCCCACGTGCATCGGCTTGGCCATCGTGCCGAAGTTGGCCTTGATGCCCGCCGCGAACGACGCGGCGAGCGAGATAGCGACGGCCGTCTGCTGCGCATCGAGATCCATCAGCCGCGCGCAGGCCGCCGCGGCGCCGAACGTGCCGAGCGTGGCAGTGGGATGCCAGCCCTTCGTGTAGTGGTGGAAGTTCACGGCCAGCGCGAGCTTGGTCTCCACCTCGAAGCCGGCGACGTAGGCGTTGATGAATTCGCGCCCGCTCGCGTGCAACTCGTCGGCGAGCGGGAACAGCGCGGACAACACCGGCGCCGACGGGTGTCCGCCCAGCGTGTTGTTGCAGTCGTCGAAATCGAGCGCGTGCGACGCGGTGCCGTTGACCATCGCGGCGTCGAGCGCGCCCGTGCGCCGCGCGCTGCCCCACAACAGGCTCGCGCCCGGCGCCAGGTCCAGGGCCCGCGCGACGAGGCGCGTACCTTCCTCGCGGCTGCCCGCGAGCGTGACGCCGATCGTGTCGAGAATGCCGACCTTGGCCCAATGCACGGCGGCCGGCGGCAGGTCGTCGAAATGCAACGCCGCGACGCGGGTCGCGAACGCGGCGGCCAGCCCGGTGCCGGTTGCCGGTGCGTGCGCAGCGTGGCCATCCCGGGCCGCGGCTGCCGTCGCGATGTCGCTCATCCGGTCAGGACTCCGTATGGATGCCCGTGCGCTGGATCAGGTCGCGCCACTTCGCGACTTCCTTCGCGATATGCGCCTGGAACTGGGCGGGCGTGCTGCCCACTGGCTCGGATCCATCGGCGGCCATCTTGGCCGTCACGTCGGGCAGGTGGACTATGCGCACGATCTCCTTGTTCAGCTTGTCGATGATCGGCGCCGGCGTGCCAGCGGGCGCGAGAACGCCGTACCAGCCGGCCACCTCGTAGCCCGGAACGCCCGCCTGCTGCATCGTCGGCAGGTCGGGCAGCGCCGGGGAGCGCGTCACCGTGGTCACGGCAAGCGGACGCAGCTGGCCTGCGTCGATGAAGCCCTTCGACTGCAGCAGCGTCGAGAACAGCATGTCGATCTGGCCCGACACGACATCGGTCATCGCCGGCTCGCCGCCCTTGTACGGGACGTGCGTCATCTGGATGTCCGCGAGCGCGCAGAAGAGGGCGCCGGACAGGTGGCTGGTGCCGCCGACGCCCGATGAGCCGTACGTCAGCTTGCCCGGGTTGGCCCTGGCCAGCGCGATGATGTCCTTGACGCTCGTCGCCTTCACCTTGGGATTGACGACCAGCACATAGGGTTGCGTCGTCACCTGGCTGATCGGCGCGAAGTCCTTCAGCAGGTCGTACGGATGCTTCGTTCCCTGCAGCGTCACGTTCACCGAGTGGCTCGCCGTCATCATCGTCAACGTGTAGCCATCCGGCGGCGACTTGGCGACGAGCGCGGCGCCGATCGTGCCATTGCCCCCTGCGCGGTTCTCGACGACCACCGACTGGCCCCATGCCTCGCCCAGTTTCTGCGCGATCGTCCGCGCGACGATGTCGGTGCCGCCGCCGGGCGCGAACGGGACGACCAGGTGGATCGGCCGCGACGGATAGCCTGCGGCAGCGTTGCCTTGCGCCAGCGCGCGAGGTGCGATCGCGAGCGCGGCAAGCGCGGCACTCATCTGCGTGAACTGGCGTCGTTTGGCGTTCATGGGGACTGTCCTCCTCGAGGGTTCTGGCGACCCGGATGCGCGGATGCCGGGGCTGCGGCACGCGTCGGGCAAGAATACCATGGTATACTATAAACGTCGATCCGTCCGGGTCGCCATTCCCGCGAGTCCTTCCCCCGATGAGCCATGACACCGCCGCCACCCAGGACAACCGCTACACGGCGGGCATCGCGCGCTTCGTGTCCGGGCTGCGGTTCGAGGACGTCCCGCCCGCCGTCATCCACCGCCTGCGGCTGCTGATCCTCGATTCGCTCGGCTGCGCGTTGTACGGCGCCCATCTCGAGTGGTGCCGGATCCTGCAGGACACGCTGACGCGGCTGGACACCACGCGCGAGTGCGCGGTCTGGGGCACGGACCTCAGGCTGTCGTCACCGCACGCGGCGCTGGTGAACGGGACGGAAGTGCAGTCGTTCGAGCTCGACGACGTGCACCGCCAGGGCGTGCTGCACGTCGGCGCCGTCGTGCTGCCCGCGCTGATGACGATCGTCGAGATGCGCCCCGGCATGACGGGGCGCGACTTCCTGACCGCGGCGGTGGCCGGCTATGAAATCGGCCCGCGCGTCGGCATCGCGATGGGTCCCGAGCACATCGCGCAAGGCTGGCACTCGGGCGCGACGCTGGGCGTGTTCTCGGCCGCGGCGGGCGCGGCGCGCGCGCTGGGGCTCGACGCTGAACGGACGATCCACGCGCTGGGCATCGCCGGCACGCAGGCCGCGGGGCTGATGGCGGCGCAATACGGCGCGATGGTCAAGCGGATGCACGCGGGTCGCTCCGCGCAGAGCGGGCTCTACGGCGCGCTGTTCGCGGAAGCCGGGTTCACCGGCATCCGCAACGTGCTCGAGAGCGAGTACGGCGGGTTTGCGACGACGTTCTCGCGTTCGCAGGACCGCTTCAGGCTGGAGGAGTTGACGGCGGGCTTCGGCACCGTCTGGCAGACGATGGGCATTGCGCTCAAGTTCTATTCATGCGTCGGCAGCAACCACACGACGCTCGACGCCATCCGCGCGATCCGCGAGGAACGGCCGTTCACGCCGGACGAGGTCGAGAAGATCGTCGTCCACGGTTCGCAGGTGACGATGGACCACGTGGGCTGGAAGTACGTCCCGCAGGGCCTCGTGTCGGCGCAGCTCAACCTGCCGTATTGCGTCGGCACGCTGCTGCTGGAAGGCGACTGCTTCGTCGACCAGTTCACCGAGGCCATGGTGGCGGACCCCGCGCGGATGCGCGAGGCGGAAAAGGTCGAGGTCCGCCACGACGACACGATCACGGCCAAGGGCTCGAAATCGCGCCACGAGGTCCGCGTCGAGGTGCACTTCACCGACGGGACCGTCCGCGAGAAGACCGTGCAGGCCGGCCGCGGCAACGAGAAGGACTTCGCGAGCGAAGCGGACGTCGTGGCCAAGTTCACGTCGCTCGCGCGCCACGCTCTGCCGCATGCCCAGGTGGCGGCGATCGCCGAATGGATGCTGCACGCCGACGAGCAACCCGATGCGCGCGTGCTGGCGGGACTGCTCGCGCGCCGCTAGCGCCGCGGCGGCGGCAATGCGCGGGACGCCGCGCTCAGTGGCCGGCTGCGCGCGGCTTGCGCGGTTCGCGCGTGCGCTCTGCGGTGAGGTTGGCGTGCTGGATCTGCATCCGTGCGCGCAGCGCGGCGCGCACGTGATCGACAGCGGCGTGGCCCGCTGCGGCTTCGTCGCGGCGCGCAATCGCGTCGCACAGCCTGCGGTGCTCGATGAGCACCGCCGCGCGGCGCGCACTCATCCGCATCGTCGTCATGCTGCGCTGCGCGGTCAACGTATCGTAGATCGACTGCAGGAAGCGCGTGACGTAGCGGTTGCGCGCCATCTTGTAGATGAACTGGTGGAGGAGGCGGTTGTGCTCGAACATCATGTCGGGACTGTCGGCCATCGCGGATTCGGCGGCCACCATCTGCTCCAGCGCGGCGATCTCGGCGTCCGTCGCGTTGCGCGCGGCGAGCATCGCGGCGCCCGCTTCCAGCACCTCGCGCGCGGCGTACAGCTCGTAGATCGCCTCGTCGTCCACCGATGCCACGACCAGGCCGCGCCGCGGCGCCGGCACCAGGAAGCCCTCCGCCTCCAGCCGGCGCAGCCCTTCGCGCGCCGGCGTGCGGCTGATCTTCAGCCAGTCCGCTACCTTGTATTCCGACAGCCGGTCGCCGGGCTTCAGCTCGTTGGCGACGATCGCGTCGCGCACCGCCTCGTACGCGAGGTCCCCCAGCAGCACGTTGGAATCGTGGGGCTTCTTCTTCATTCGACGATTGTCGCACGCGCTACGCCGGGTGGCGCGCCGTGCGCCGGCGGCGGGGTGGCGCGATGAACACCGCGGCGCCCCGGACCAAGGCGCGCATGCTGCGCGACCTGTTGGCACACGCGCGGCCGGTCATCTCGCCGGCGGTCTACGACGGCTACAGCGCGCTGCTCGTCGAGGCGATGGGCTTCAGGACCTGCGCGACGACCGGCGCGGGCTTGTCCAACAGCGTGCTCGGCATGCCGGACATCGGCATCATGAGCCTCACCGACAACGTGGACGCGTGCCGGCGCATCGCGCGCGCGATCGCGATCCCGATGATGGCCGACGCGGACACCGGCTACGGCAACGCGGTGACGGTCTACCACGTCGTGCGGCTGTTCGAGGACGCGGGCGTCGTCGGCATCAACATCGAGGACCAGGTCAACCCCAAGCGCTGCGGCCACATGCGCGGCAAGGAGCTGATCGCGCCGGCCGAGATGGCGATGAAGATCGCGGCTGCCGTGAAGGCCAAGCAGGACCCGGACTTCATCGTCAACGCGCGTACCGATGCGATCGCCGTCGAAGGCATCGAGGGCACCGAGCGGCGCATCCGCGAATACGTCGCCGCGGGCGCCGACATGATCTACGCCGACGCGATACGCGGCGAGGACGACATCGCGCGCATCGTGGCGGCGGCGGGCGACGTGCCGGTCAACGTGAACATGGGCTTCGGCATCCGCGCGCGGCCGACGTCGCCGCAGATCCCGCTTTCGCGGCTCAAGGCGCTCGGTGTCGCGCGGGTCGCGCTGCCGCGGATGCTGCCGGCCGCCGCGTTGATGGGCATGCGCCGCGCGCTGGAGGCGTTCACGGGTGCGGTCGAGCAGGGCGTCACCGTGGACCGGCCGGACCTCGTCGCCGGCATCGAGGACATCACGGCGCTGATGAACTACGACCGCATCGCGGCGCTGGAGGCGGAATTCCTGACGGCCGACGAGCGCGAGCGCAAGTATCGCGACGCGGCGCCCGACTACGTGATCCGCCCGGGCGAGCCGCGCCGCTGACGCGGCGGCTGCGCTAGCCGTGCACGAGCGTCGCGACGTCGGGAGCGCGGTCCACCGCCATCCAGCGCGCGAAGCTCGCGACGGCCGCGGCGTCGTCGACGCCGGCCGACGCCAGCGTGCGCACGAACTTGGCCTCGAGATCCGCGGCGGTCAGCGGCTCGCCGGGCATGCCCTTGAATGTGTATGCGTCGCACGCGAACGTGCGACCGTCGTGGAGGCGCACGGCGATGCGCGTGGCCCACGACGACGGCAGCGGCGCGGTCGCCGGGACGAGCTTGACGCGGGACGCGAGCGCGCGGATCGCGGTATCCGCCACGGCCTCATCGTCGAACGACGCGGGCGCGAGCGCGTCGCGATACGCCGCGAGCGCGACGCAGAACGGGATCGAGTACTGGCCCTGCATGATGTCGGCCGGCGCGGCGTTGGCGTGATGGCTGAGCATCTTCTTGCCGGCTTCGATCGTGATCTCCGCGATCGCGTCACCGGCAAAGCCTTCCTGCGCGCGCAGCGCCGACAGCGCCTGCACGCTCGTGTGTGCGGTGATGTGGCACGCGTAGCGCTTGAGGCAGATCGTCTGCGTCTCCCAGCGCGTGCCGAGCTCCTTGCCGAACTCGGCGGCATCGGACTCCTCGCAGAACACGTCGAGGTAGCCATAGCGGCCGTCGAGGATCGTCTCGGGGCCTTCGTAGCGCCCCTGCGCGAGGCGCGCCGCGACGACGCCGGCCTCGGCGGCGCGTCCCATGTGCAGCCGCTTGACCATGCCGCCGCGCGTCGACTTCGTGAACGCGAGCACCCCCGCGCCGAGCGAGCCGGCGAGGCCGAGCGCATTGGCGAGCGCATCGGCGTCGAGGCCCAGCAGCTTGCCGGCGACGACCGTCGAGCCGAACGCGCCGGTGAGGCCCGGTGCGTGGAAGCCGAGCGTCTCGCTGCTGTGATGCGACGCAAGGCCGATGCGGAACATCACTTCGCAGCCGGCGACGAACGCGGTGACGAGCGCACGCCCGTCGGCGCCGCTTTCCTCGGCAATCGCGAGTGCCGCGGGCAGCAGCGTCGCGCCCGGGTGCACGCCGCTGCCGGGAAAGCGCAGGCTGTCGAGCTCGAACGCATGCGCCGCGGCGCCGTTGGCGAGCGCCGCGAGCGGTGCCGTTACGCGCAATGCGGGGGCGCCGAGCACGCTGCACCGGCCGCCGTCGCCATAGCGGCGCGCGTAGTCCTGCGTGATGCGCGTCCACGGCAGCCGCGCGCCGAACGTGGCCACCGCGACGGTGTCCGCGATGCACTGGCGCGCACTGACGAGCGCGGCTTCGGGTATCGATGCGTAGTCGAGCGCGGCGGCAAAGCGCGCAAGCGTCTGGCTGGCGGTCAGGGTCATGGCAAAAGGGATGTCGCACGTCGCGCGCCGGACACGCCGGGCGCGGTGCGCAGGAAGGAGAACGCGCGATGAATGTTAGCACCGGCAGCGGACAACGCGAGGGTCCCGCACCGCCGCGCTGCCTCGGGCCTGATCCCGTGCCGGACCGCCCCGCGCACCCGCTGCCGCAGGGCGCCACCGACTGCCATTGCCACTTGTTCGATCCGGACCCGCGGTACCCGATGTCCGCGACGCGCGGCTACACGCCGCCGTGGGCGACGCTCGCCGACTACATGCGGATGTGCGAGCGCGTCGGGCTCGAGCGCGCGGTGTTCGTGACGGCGAGCGTGTACGGCTTCGACAACGCGCTGACACTGGCGGCGATTGCCGCGCGCGGCCAGCACCGTGCGCGCGGCGTCGTCGGCGTGCCCGCGGACGTGGCAGACGCGGAGCTCGCGGCGTTGCACGCGGGCGGCATCCGCGGCGTGCGGCTCTCGACGGCGCGGCGGAGCTATGGCGGCCCCGAGCGACTGGCCGAGGTGGCAGCGCGCATCGCGCCCTACGGCTGGCACCTGCAGCTGCACTTGGCGCGCGTCGCCGAAGTCGTGGAACTCGCGCCTGCGCTGCGCGCGCTCGCGGTGCCGGTCGTGTTCGATCACATGGCGGGCGTCCGTGGCGGCGAAGGCGTCATGGCGGCTGGCTTCGTCGCGCTGCTGGCGCTGCTGCGCGACTGCGACCACGTGTGGGTCAAGCTGTCCGGCTGGTACCGGCGTTCCGACCTGCCGGGCCGCGCGCATCGCGACATGCAGCCGCTGGTCGCCGCGCTCGCGGGCGCGCGGCTGGACCGGCTCGTGTTCGGCACCAACTGGCCGCATACGAGCCTGTTCGATCCGGCCGCGATGCCGAACGACGGCGCGCTCGTCGAGACGTTGCAGCGATGGCTGCCCGACGCCGACAGCGCGCGCCGTGTGTTCACGACGAACGCGGCGCGGCTATACGGGTTTCCCGGCGACTGAGCGACGGTACGTGCCGCGGGTCAGTGCGACGTGGCAGGCGCGGCGGCCGCCGGCTGCGGGCGCACGCGCTCGATCATTTCGCGCAGCCGCAACGCCTCGGCCGAGAGCAGGTGCAGGCGGCGCGCGAGCCACGGCAGCAGGTCGGCGCGGGCCGGCCGCTCGGGCAGCAGCGCGAGGCCGTCGACGCGCGCGGTCGTCGGTGCGGCGGGGGCCGGCAGCTGCAGGTCCAGCGCGCCCTTCAGCGTCGCGTGGCATTTCGCGAGCAGGTGCGCGACGGATTCGGGCGTCTCGTCGCCAACCTGCGCGAGCAGCAGGCGCACCATCGACAGGTGCGCCATCAGCCGCTCGCCATGATCGAGCAGCGCGGACACGTCGGCCGCCGGCAGGCGCACGGCGCGCGGCTCGACGTGGCTGCGCTGCAACGCAAGCGTCAGCGCCTGCAACGCGTCATACGCCTGGCGCCGCGCAAGGCGCTCCGCCACGGGATCGGCCTCGCGCGCGTGCAGCGCATAGCTCGCGTAGTTCATCAGCGCCGCCGCGATCCGGGTGATCCCGCGCCGCGCTGCCTGCCGCTCCCACGACGGCAGCACGTAGCTCAGCGACCACGCGAGCGCGGCGCCCAGCAACGTGTCCGCGATGCGCTCGACGATCGGGAAGCCGGCCTCCGGGCTGACGAAGTGCGCCTGCAGCAGCGCCATCACGCTCGCGGCCATCGCGGTCATCCAGTAGCGGCGGATCGCGAACGCGTGCGCGGCACCCAGCGCGACGAAGAACAGCGGCTTCACGAGCAGCGGCGCGTCCAGCGACGCGACCGCGACGACGATCAGGCAGCCAAGCACGGTGCCGGCCACGCGCGCATTGCGGCGCGCGAGCGTCTCGCCCAGCGTGCCACGCAGCACGACGGCCACGCTCAGCACGAGCCAGTACGCATGGGCACCCCACGGCAGCACGAGCCCGATGTAGTACGCGAGCGCCAGCGCGATGCCGCTGCGCAGCGCGTGCCGCAGCACCGGCGAGCCGAGGTTCATCTGCGCCGCGACCGCCGACAGCGGCCAGCCTTCCGCGGCGACGAACTGCATCAACTGCGCGTGGGTCAATGGCAGCGGCTCGTCCGCGCCCGCGGCGAGTCGCTGGATGCGCTGCACGTCGTCGACGAAACGCTGCATCCGGTCGCGCAACGGCGCGATCAGCCGCAGCCTGGCGTCGCCTGGCGCAAGCGGGGCGCTCTCGAGGCGCCGTGCGAACGCGTCGACCGCGAACGTGATCGGAGCGGGCGCGACACCGTCGCGCAGTGCGTTGGCGCACAGGTCCAGACCGCGGCCCGCTTCCGCGAGCGACGCGGCGGTCGCGTCGAGGATCGTGCGCGTGGCGTCGTCGTGGCCCAGCAGCTCGACGTCCAGCGGGCTCGCGATCAGGATGTCGCGCAGGTCGATCACGCGCAGCAGGATTGCGACGTCGCGCCGCCAGTGCGGCGTATCGGGCGCCGCGAAGAGCACGTCGCGCGCGGCCTGCAGCCGGTCCGCGAGCTCGGACTCGCCACGGATCCACGCTTCGGCGGCGCGCTCGCCGGGCGTGCTGCGGCCCGCTGCGCCCAGCACGCGGCCGCGCGAGCGGAACAGGTCGGCCGCGCCGGCGACGGCGGCCGCGAGCGCGAGCGTCCGGTAGCGGCGCTGCAGCAGCGTGTTCGACAGCATCGCCCACGCGAGGTAAGCGAGGCCGCCGAATGCACTCCACATCGCCACGGACAGCGGATGTCCGGTGGGCGGTACGGCCATCGCGAAAATCATCGACAGGATGGGCGAGAACGAGACGGCGCCGGCACGCGCGCCCCATGCCATCGCGAGCATCGAAGCGAACGCGACGATGCCGATCGCGATGCCCAGGGCCATCGGGTAGGGGCGCGCGATGTCGATGGCGAGCGCGGCGACGAACGTGAGCAGGGCCGCCGCGCTGACGCGGTGCCACGTGCGTGCCGGATGGTTCGGCTGGTCCGGGAGGCTGGTGCAGATTGCGCCGCTGACGACGAGTGGCGCCGCGGCCGGGCCCGCGATCAGCGTCGCCAGCAGCTGGATCAGCGCGATGCCAAGCGCGACCGCGATGCCGTTGACGGCGTAGGCCGGCAACCGATGCCAGAAGAACCACTGCCGCATGCGGGGCGACCTTGCGTACGGGACCGCCGCAAGGTTAATGCATCGTGACGCCGCGCGGCGCGCGGGCGTGAACCGGGCGGCCCGCTACGGGCCGCCCACGGCGCGTCAGGCGGCGCGCGATTCCAGCAGGTGGCGAACCTGGCGGCCGACGGACCCGGCGCGCAGCAGCGACGCGAGGCCACGGGCGGGCTCGGGGAGCACGACGTCGGCGCAGTGCTCGGCCTCGGCCACGCCTACGATCGTGCGTGCCGCGTGACCGACGCGGACCGTCGCGTCGTGCGCGATGCCCGCCGCGTCCAGCACGGCGATCGCAGGCGCCAGGATGGCCATGCCGGCCTCCTGGTGGTAGGCGTGCACGTCGTCCGCCGAGAAGAACTGCGCGACGTGTCGCGGCAGTGGCGGTTGGACGTTGAGCAGCAGCACGCGGATGGCCTCGCCCGCGTGGCGGGCGACGACCTGTTCGGCGAGGCGGCGCGCTTCCGCGCGCGTGGCGATGGGCAGCAGCAGCGTGGGCATCGATGTTCCTTCGCGTCAGGCGGCCGGCTTGGCGCCGAGGTCGCGGGCCAGCCCCGCCGGCGCCTCCGAACGCGCCGCATGGCGGCGCGACAGCAGGTAGCCGACGGCGAGCACGACGCCGACGCCGACGGCGGGAACCACGTAATCGAGGACAGGCGCGTGCGCTTCCACCCAGCCGGCGACGGCGAGGTCGCTGACGGCCATGTCGCCGGCCACGTAGCCCAGCAGGCCTGCGCCCATCCACACGACGATCGGGAAGCGCTCCATCACGCGCATCAGCAGCGCGGAGCCGAACAGGATCAGCGGCATCGTGATCGCGAGCCCGACGAACAGCATGCCGTAGTGACCGTGCGCGGCGCCCGCCATGCCCAATACGTTGTCGAGGCTCATCACGATGTCGGCGATGATGATCGTGCGCACCGCGGCCCAGAAGCTGTGCGACTGCGTGACGTTGTCGCCGTCTTCTTCCGGCAGCAGCAGCTTGATGCCGATGTACAGCAGCAGCGCGGCGCCGGCGAGCTGGATCCACGGCAGGCTCATCAGCAGCGCGGCGACCGACGTCAATGCCGTCATCAGCACGACGATGCCGGCGGCACCCACGATGAAGGCCTTGCGCTGCTGCGCCGGCGGCAGCGAGCGGCATGCCAGCGCAATGACCACGGCGTTGTCACCGGACAGGACGATGTTGATGACCGCGATCTTGGCGAGCGCGGTCCACATGTCCGGGTCGTGCATCAATGTTGCGAGCATCGGGCTTGCCTCCAGGACCCCGCTCTCGGCCGGCGGGTGGGAACAAGCTTGCGATGCCGGGCTGAACGAGCCCTTACGCCGACCTTTCGCCTGGCTTACAGCGGGCCCGGGAACTCGATCGTGAACGTGTTCCCGACGCCGTCGACGTCGTCCTCGAGGCGGATCGTCGCGCCGTGCAGCGACGCGATCTCGCGGACGATCGCGAGCCCGAGCCCGCTGCCGTCCGCGCGCGTCCCCAGCAGCCGATGGAAGCGCTCGAACACGCGCTCGCGCTCGGCCACCGGGATCGTCGGCCCGTCGTCGCTGACCGACACGCGCGGCGTCGGCGTCGTCAGCACGCGGACCGTCACGCGCCCGCCCTCGCGGCTGTAGCGGATCGCGTTGTCGATCAGGTTGTTGAGGAGTTCCGTCAGCCGTCCCGCATCGCCCGCGATCGTCACGTGCCGGCCCGCGCCTTCGAAGCCCAGGTCGATGCCGTGGCGGTACGCATGCGGCACCCATTCGGTCGTGACGTCGAACGCCACCTGCGCGAGGTCCAGCGGTGCGAGCTCGAGGGCCTTCACCGTCGTCGGCTCGTTGCGCGCGAGCGCCAGCAGCTGGCCGACGAGCCGCGTCATCCGCTCGACGCTGACGTACAGGTGCGCGAGCGATGCCTTCACGCGCGCGGGGTCTTCCTCGCGCAGCGCGAGCTCGATGTGGGCCTTCATGCCGGCCACCGGCGTGCGCATCTCGTGCGCGGCGTCGGCGATGAAGCGGTTCTGCACGCCCAGGACCTCGTCGAGTCGCGCCAGGAGGTCGTTGATCGCCGCGACGAGGGGACGGACCTCGGCCGGTACGCCCGCCGTCGGCACCGGGCTCAAGTCCCGGTGCGAGCGCGCGGCGACGGCGTGTCGCAGCGGGTCGAGCGGCGCGAGGCCACGCCGCACGCCCCACGCGACGAGCGCGCCGGCGATGAGGATCAGCGCGAGCGACGGCAGCACGACGCCGGCGACGATGTCGCGCGCGAGCGCGTCGTTGCCGTGGCGCGTCGACGCGACGGCAATCGCGACCGGCGTGCCGTCGACACGCGTGGCGTAGCGCGCGACGCGTACCGCGGCGCCGCCAACCCGCGCATCGTGGAACGGCGCGCCTGCCGGCGGCAGCGCGAGCTCCGCGTCGCCCGCGATCCGCGCGCCAGTGGCGTCGAACACCGCGTAGCGCAGCGTGTCGAACGGGTCGAGCAGCAGCGTGCGTTCCGCGTCCGGCGCGAGGTCGAACCCCACGTGCCCGTCGGCCGCGCGCACGTGCAATGCGAGCTCCCGCGCGATCTCGACCAGCTCGCTGTCATTGACGCGGTCCGACAGCCGGCCCGCGAGCAGCACGCTGGTCGCGACGACGACCACGAACAGCAGGCACAGCGGGATCAGCAGCCAGCGCAGCAGCTGGCCGCGCAGTGTCGCGCTAGCCGCGCGCATCGTGCTTGTCGAGCAGGTAGCCCATCCCGCGGACGGTGCGGATCTCGACGCCGAACGGCTCGAGCTTGCGGCGTACGCGGTGCACGTATACCTCGATCGCGTTCGTGCCCACGTCCTCGGCAAACCCGAACATCTGGTCGATGATCTGCTCCTTGCTGACGACACGCCCCTGGCGCGCGAGCAGCAATTCCGTCAGCGCGAGCTCGCGCGCCGACATCTCGATCGGCACGGCATCGTGGAACAGGCGCCGTGCCGCGGCGTCGAAGCGCAGCCGGCCGTGCGTCATGTCCGCGCCCGCGTTGTACTGGCCGCGCCGCAGCAGCGCGCGGACACGCGCTTCCAGCTCGGGCAGGTCGAACGGCTTGGTCATGTAATCGTCGGCGCCGGCGTCGAGTCCGCGCACGCGCTCGTCGAGCGTGTCGCGCGCCGTCAGCACCAGCACCGGGATCCGCGAACGCCGGTCGCGCAGCCGCGCGAGCACGGCGAGGCCGTCGACCTTGGGCAGCGACAGGTCCAGCACCACGAGGTCGTAGTCGGCGCCGGCAAGCGCGTGGTTGGCGGCCTCGCCGTCGGCGACGCAGTCGACGACATACGCGGCCTGCGTCAGCGCGCGGGCGAGCGCGGCCGCCAGCACCTCGTCGTCCTCGACGACGAGCAGCTTCATCGGGATGCCCGGGACGATGCCATCGATACCTGCTCCGCGTCCCGCGCCGCGATCCGCCGTCCGTTGAAGGGCGCCCATTCTACGAGGCGCGCTCCGATGTGTACGACCGTACGAGGTCGTGCGTGTCCCGGTTGCGGTAGCATCCGTATATCCATACGGTATCGATCCATGAACCTTATCGACAAGCTGGCTGTCCTCGCGGACGCCGCCAAGTATGACGCCTCCTGCGCGTCGAGCGGCGCGGCGGGCCGGCGGTCGAGTGCGCAGGCCGGCGTCGGCTCGACGACAGGCATGGGCATCTGCCACAGCTACGCGCCCGACGGCCGCTGCATCTCGCTGCTCAAGTTGCTGCTCACCAACTTCTGCCTGTACGACTGCCAGTATTGCGTCAATCGCCGGTCGAGCGACGTGCCCCGCGCGCGCTTCGCGATCGACGAGGTCGTGCGGCTCACGCTCGATTTCTACCGGCGCAACTACATCGAAGGCCTGTTCCTGTCGTCGGGCATCATCCGCTCGCCCGACTACACGATGGAGCAGGTCGTGGCCGTGGCGCGCTCGCTGCGCGAGGACCACGATTTCCGCGGATACATCCACCTGAAGACCATCCCCGCGGCCGACGAGCGTCTCATCGCGCTGGCCGGGCGTTATGCGGACCGGCTTTCGGTGAACCTCGAGTTGCCGAGCGACGCATCGTTGTCGGCGCTCGCGCCCGAGAAATCCTCCCATGCGGCCAAGCAGACGATGGCGCGCATCCACGTCGCGCGGCGGCAGGACCGCGAACGGCGCCGCGACGCGCGCGGCGCGTTGGCGCGCAAGGACGTCGCGCCCGTCTTCGCGAGCGCAGGCCAGAGCACGCAACTTGTCGTCGGCGCCGACCGCTCGACGGACGCTGCATTCCTGACAACGGCCTCCGGGCTGTACGCGGCGTACGACTTGAAGCGGGTCTACTACTCCGCGTTCAGTCCCATCCCGTCGCCATCGCCTCGCCTGTTGCCGGACGCGCCCCCGCTCGTCCGCGAGCACCGGCTCTACCAGGCCGACTGGCTGATGCGTTTCTACGGTTACGACGCGGCGGAGATCGTCGCCACGCTGCCGGAAGGCAACCTCGACCTCGATGTCGATCCCAAGCTTGGCTGGGCGCTCGCGCATCGCGCGTTCTTTCCCGTCGACGTCAATGCTGCGCCGCGCGAAGCGCTGCTGCGCATCCCCGGCATCGGCGTGCGCAATGTCAAACGGATCGTCGCGACGCGGCGCCGGCGCCGGCTGCGCTACGCCGATCTCGCGACGATGCGTTGCGACCTCACGAAGGCGCGGGCGTTCGTCGTCACGGCCGACTGGCGACCGCCCCATGCGGACGTGGCGACACCGACGTTGCGCAAGGCGCTCGTGCCGGCGCGCCAGGCGTCGCTATGGTGAGTGCGCACGACGCGTTCACCGCATGGCGCGCGGAGTCGCGGCGATTGCTGCGCGCCGGCATCCCGCCGCATGCGGCTCCTTGGGATGCCTGGGCCGGCGTCGGCGGCTTGTGGTCGGACCCTGCGCCAGCGGCCGGCGCGGACGACGCGCCGTCGACGCCGGTGGCGAGCATCTCCCCGCAGGCACTCGACCTGTTCCGGCTGGTTTCCGCGCACCGGGATCCGTCGCGCCATGCGCGGATGTACGGTGCGCTATGGCGAATGACGCATGGCGAGCGAGGGCTGCTCGACGACGCCGCCGACGCCGATGTCATCGCGCTCACGCGCATGGCCAAGGCCGTCAGCCGCGCCCGGCACAAGATGACCGCGTTCGTGCGGTTCCGGCGCGTCGGCACGGAAGCGGGCGAGCGGTGGATCGCGGTGTTCGAGCCCGAGCACGATGTCCTCGCGCTGACGGCCCCGTTCTTCGTCCGGCGCTTCGCGACGATGGATTGGACGCTCGTGACGCCGGATGGGTGCGCGCGCTGGGATCGGCGTCGCCTTGCGCTGTTCGCAGTGGCGGACGCGCCGCCCGCCCCGTCGGAGGACGCTGCGGAATCGCTGTGGCTCACCTACTACACGAGCATTTTCAATCCCGCGCGCCTCAACGTGGCGACGATGGAGCGTGAAATGCCGCGCGCCTACTGGAAGCTGCTGCCGGAGGCCGCGGTGATTCCCGCGCTGGTGGTCGCCGCACGCGATGCGCGCCCGCCGACGCTGGCACCGATCGCAGCCGCCCCTGCACCGGGGCGGGGCATGCAGCGCGCAGCGGCAGCCCGGCACTGCGCGGTGGCGCCCGCGGACGACAGCACGCGGGATGACGGCACTGCGAGCGACGACCTGCCATTCCCCGACAAGTCGCGTCTGGACGGATGTCGCCGCTGCCCGCTGGGCGGGCGGGCCACGCAGGGGGTGCCGGGCGAGGGTCCGCCCAACGCTCGGGTGATGCTGGTCGGCGAACAGCCAGGCGACGAGGAGGACCTGGCCGGCAGGCCGTTCGTGGGCCCGGCCGGCAAGCTGCTGCGCCGCGCCATCGCGGAAGCCGGGGGCGACGCGACCACCGTGTACATCACCAACGCGGTCAAGCACTTCAGCTTCGAACTGCGCGGCAAGCGTCGCATCCACAAGACGCCAGCCCAACGCGAGATCGAGGCATGCCGGTTGTGGCTCGAGGCCGAGATCGAGCAGGTGCGTCCCGTGCAGATCGTCGCGCTGGGCGCGACGGCTCTGGCGGCGACGCTCGGCCGGCGCGTCCGCGTCGGCGAGGCGCGCGGCACCGCGTTGCGCCACGGCAGCGGGGCCGGGGTCACGGCGACCTACCATCCGTCGGCGGTCCTGCGCGCACCGGACGAGGCGCGCAAGCGCGAACTGTATGCGGCGCTGGTCGGCGACCTTCGCCGCGCGCTCGGGGCTGGCGGCGAGGACTGACGGCTGACGGCTCGCGCGGGGTCGGCGCCGGTGCGGCACGGTTGTTGCATCGCGCCACGACCATGCGCGGCTTTTTCACCCGGATGCTCGCCAGGCTGCCCGTCGGCCGCAAGCTGCTGCTGATCTACCTGCTCGACCTGTCGGCGGTGATCTTCATCTCGGGGATCCTGATCAACGAGAAGTTCATCGCGATCGACTTCGCCCGCAAGGAGCTCCTCGGCAACAGCTACATCGCTGCCGTGCGCGAGGCGCTGCTGGACATCGGACGCGCGCAATTCGAGGCCCCGCGCGTGCCGTTCGGGGACCATGCGGCCGCCGTGGCGGCCGCCCAGCAGGCCTACGGTTTCGCCATGCAGAGCGCCGAGCTGGAACGGACGTTCCGCGAGTCGCTCGCGCGCCTGGGCCACAGCGACGGCGACGCGACCGCGGCGATGGACGCCGGCCGCGCGCTTGTCACGCGCATCGGCAACCAGTCCAACCTGATCCTGGACCCGGACCTCGACAGTTACTACACGATGTCGCTGCTGCTGCTGCGCTTCCCCGACCTGCTGGAGATCGAGGACGGGATCGCCAGCTCGCTCGCGAAGCGCGTGGCCTCGGGCGCCCCGGTGACCTCGGAAGAGCGTACGCAGTACTTCATCCGCGAAGGCCGGCTGGACGCCACCGCCAAGGGCATCGAGAGCGACTACGGCGAGGCGATCGCGTCGACGGCGGATCCGCGCCTCGCCGACGCGTTGGGGCCGACCCGTGCCGCCCTCGCCGCCGCAATCGACGGCTACCGCAAGGCGACGCGCGCGTTCGTCGAGGAAGGCCCGGATCCTGCGCGCTGGGAGGCGATCGCCACTGCGCGCGGCCACCTGCTGGAGGCGTTGGGCGGCGCGTGGCAGGCCACGAACGCCGAGATGGAAACGCTGCTCGACGCGCGGATCCACGGCTTCTTCGTGCGCATGTGGCTGCATCTCGGCACGGCGCTCGCGCTGCTGGGCCTCTTGCTGACCGCGGTGTTCTTCGTCGCGCGACAGATCGCGCGGCCGCTGAAGCACCTCGCCGACGTCGCCGACACGGTGAGCCGCACCGGCGATTACGCGTTGCGCGCGCGCTGGACGAGCCAGGACGAGATCGGGCGGCTGGTGCGCGCGTTCAATTCGATGCTGGACCAGCTGGACCGCAACCGGATCGTGCAGCAGGAGATGGCCGCGAATGCGCGCGCGGCGGCCGCGCAGCAGGAGCTCGTCGACGCGATCCCGATTCCGCTCGTCGTGACGTCGATTCCGCACCACGAAGTGCTGCACGCGAACGAGCCGGCACAACCGTGGCTCGAGGGCGCGACGACCGACCCATGGAGCCGCGGCCTCGATTCGAGCGTGCGGTTGCGCCTGTTCCAGCAGCTCGCGGACCATGGCGCCGTCGACGAGTTCGAGGTCAAGTGGCGCGGCGCCATCGACACGCCGTGGGCCGTGCTGTCGGCGCGGCGCCTGCAGTACCTCGGCCGCGACGCGGTGCTGACCGCGTTTGCGCCGATCAACCACCTCAAGTCGCTCGAGCAACGCCTCGAGCTGTGGGCCAAGGTGTTCGAGGCGTCGTCCGAGAGCATCATGATCATGGACGGCACGCACCACCTGTTGTCCGTGAACCGCGCGTTCTCACGCAGCACGGGGTTCGAGTTCCGTGACGTCGTGGGCACCAAGCCTTCGTTCCTGCAGATGGAGCGCGACGGCGCGGCCGACATCGAGCCGCTGTGGAGCACCGTCGACGCGCGCGGCGCGTGGCAGGGCGAAGTGTGGGTTCGCCGGCAGGACGGCGGCCGCTTCCCCGCGTGGCTCGCGCTCACCGCCGTGCTGGATGCGCAGGGCACGATTTCGCACTACATCGGCATCTCGATCGACATCACGGATCGCAAGGCAAGCGAGGAGCGCATCCGCTACCTTGCGCACCACGACGTGCTGACGGACCTGCCCAACCGCTCGCTGTGCGTCGAGCGGCTGCGCGCGGCGATGCGCCAGGCGGACCGGCGCGGCGACAAGGTCGGCGTGCTGTTCATCGACCTCGACCGTTTCAAGAACGTCAACGACTCGCTGGGCCACCACGTCGGCGACGCGCTGCTGCGGTCCGTCGCCGCGCGGCTGCAGGCGGCCGTGCGCGCCGGCGACACGGTGAGCCGGCTGGGCGGCGACGAGTTCGTCGTGATCCTGGCCGGCATCAACGCGGAGGACGAGGTCACGCGCATGCTCGAGCAGCGGATCGTGCCGTTGATGCGCAAGTCCCACACGGTGATGAACGACGAGCTGCACATCTCGTGCAGCATCGGCATCGCGCTGTATCCGGATGACGGCGGCGACATCGACGCGCTGATGCGCCACGCGGACGTCGCGATGTACGAGGCGAAGGCCAGCGGCCGCGACCAGGTGCACTTCTTCACGGAGGACCTCAACCTGCGCGCGCAGGAGCGGCTCAACATGGAGAACCAGCTGCGCCATGCAATCGCGCGCGGCGAGCTGTCGCTCTGCTACCAGCCGCGGATCGACGCGGCCACCGGCACGCTGCGCGGGGTGGAAGGGCTCTTGCGCTGGCACAACCCCGAGCTCGGCTGGGTGTCGCCGCGCCGTTTCATCCCCATCGCCGAGGAGTGCGGCCTGATCCAGTCGATCGGCGACTGGGTCGTCGACGAAGGCTGCCGCCAGCTCGCGGAATGGAGCGGCGGCACGCGCGGCCGCGAAGGCTTCACGCTCTCGCTGAACGTGTCCGCGCTGCAACTGCGCGACCCCAACCTCAGGCAGACGATCGCCGCCGCGCTCGAACGTCACGGCGCGCGGCCGCAGGACCTCGAGCTCGAGCTGACGGAGTCGATCCTGATGGAGAGCGTTGACCTGACGCTGCGCCAGCTGCAATCGCTGAAGGAGCTGGGCGTGGTGCTGTCGATCGACGACTTCGGCACCGGCTACTCGTCGCTGACCTACCTCTCGCGCTTCCCGATCGACAAGCTGAAGATCGACCGCTCGTTCGTCGACGACATGCTCGAGGACCCGTCCGACCGCGCGATCACGATGGCGATCATCGGGCTCGGCCAGACGCTCAACCTGCAGGTCGTCGCGGAAGGCGTCGAGACCGTCGAGCAGGCGCGCGTGCTGCGCGCCGCGCAATGCGACGAGCTGCAGGGCTTCCTGTTCGCGCAGCCGATGCCTGCGGCCGAAATGGCGCAGTGGATCGCGCGGTCGCGCGGCAAGCCCGCGGGCGCGTTCGCGGACGTCGCGCGCGCCGCCGGCTGACGCCTCAGGTCCCTGCCTTGACGCGCTGCCACGCGGCGCGGATCACGACGCGCGCGGTTGCGGCTACGGCGTTCGAGTAGTCGAGCAACGGCTGCGCGCGGTCGGGATCCTGCTGCAGCGCGGCCACCATCGCGTCGATCGTTTCGATCAATTCGGCATGCGCCGGCTCCTCGGCGTTGAGCAGGAGCCGGATGTTCCACCGTACCAGCACGAGGCGCTCGAATTTCGCGAGATGAGCCACGTCTGCAGCCAGCGCGTCGCGGCCGCCCTTCCAGTCGCCGGCGGAGCGCCGCCGCACGACGTCGACGGCGGCCGCGAGCGAGATGAGTTCGGCAGTCATCTCACGAAGCGTCGCGATCCACTTCTCGCGGTTGACCGACAGCACGTTCGAGCGGAACTGCCGCCGCGTGATCGCGAGCGTGACCAGCGGCCCGCAGATCGACGCGACCAGCGCTGTGCAGGCGGCGACGAAGCTGACCCATACCGGGCTCATGAGCATGCCGCCACCGCGATCAGGCGAGCGCCCACGCCGAATCGGGCCGGCCGCGGTGGAGAGAGCCGGCTGGGTCGGGCTTGCCGATCGCGTCGAGATACTCGAACGGGTTGTGCGCGCTGAACACGCGGATCTCCGGGTGCGCCGCGGTGAGCGCGCGCAGCCGTGCCTGGTTGGACAGCCGGTCCCGGCGCCGCGTCTGCACCATCGCCTGGAATAGGCCCACCTGGAACGCGCAATGCCGCTGCGGACCGTTGACCTCGCGCGGATCGAAGTACGCATCCCCGGCATGCAGCAGCCAGCCGCGCGTGTCGCGCACGGCGACGCCGCAGTGGCCCAGCGTGTGGCCGAACAACGGGACGAGCAGGATCTCCGGCGGCAGCCCCGCGAGGCCGCGGACGGCCTCGAAACCCATCCACGGTTCGCCTTCCTCCGAATACGTCGCGAAGCGCGGCATGTGGGCCCACATCTTGGGCAGGTAGCGATGCTTGGCCTTGAAGCCGCGTCGCTGCATCGCGGCGTCGAACTCGAGCTTGTGCAGGTGGACGGTGGCGTGCGGGAAGTCGGACAGGCCGCCGACGTGGTCCAGGTCCATGTGCGTCATCACGATGTGCCGCACGTCCCGGGGGTCGAAACCCAGCGCGCGGATCTGGTTCACCGCGGCCAGCGACGGATCGCGCTTGGGCTTCGCGTAGACGTACGTGAACATGAGGCCCAGGCGCTCCGCCGGGTCGACGAGATCCGGCGTGCCGAGTCCGGTGTCCACCAGCACGAGGCCGGCGCTGGGCGTCTCGACGAGCAGGCAGTGGCAGGCGAGCTGGCGCCCGTGGATGCGCAGGCGCTGGATGCAGGCGCAGTTCAGGTGATGGACACGGTATCCGGATGCAGCGGCGGGGGCGGTCACGGCGGTCTCCTGATGGGTTGAAAAGGAACAACTGTTCCCTATATTGCAGCCAGAGGCTTGGCCTGTCAAGGAATATTTATTCCCTTTAGGATAGACTCGGGATATGCCCAAGATCAGTGAACAGCAATGGCAGGAGCGCCGGCAGCAGATCCTCGAGGCTGCGTGGCGCTGTTTCTTCCGCAACGGCGTGCAGGCGACGACGATCGACGACATCATCGGCGAGTCCGGGATGTCGGCCAGCGCGATGTACCGGTACTTCAACGGGAAGGACGACATCATCCGGACGGCGATCGCGAGCTCGCTGACCGGGCTGGGCGCGGCTCTCGGTCCGCTGCTGACCGGCGCCGAGCCGCAGCCGCCGGCCGGCTGGATGGGCGAGATGCTGAAGGGGATCGAGCGCTTCTGCGCGCGCCGCGACTTCAACCTGATGCCGCTCGGCATCCACGGCTGGAGCGAGGCGCAACGCGACGAGGAAGTGCGCAACGTGCTGCGCGGCTATTACCTGCAGTTCCGGGCGCAGATCGTGGCGCGCGTCGAGGCATGGCAGCGCGCGGGCCTCGCGAGCGCGGAGGTGCCGGCGATCGATGTCGCGGAGACCCTGATGTCGACGCTGCTGGGCTACATCGTGCAGGCGACGATCATGCGCGACCTCGGACCCGAGTCGCACGCACGCGGGCTGGCCGGATTGATGACCGCGTCCGGCGCCGACCCGCGCTGAGATCGCGCGGCCCGTCAGCGCCCGTCGCGGCTGGTCGCGTCGCGGCGGGAGTTCGCCGCACCGCGCTGGCGCCGTCGCCCGCCGTGCGTATCGTCAGCCACTCGTGGACCCCGGGAGGCGCCATGCGACTCTTGCTCACCTTGCTGTGTCTCGGCTTCTTCTGCCTGCTGTTCTGGCCGGCCGTACTCGTGCTGCTGGTGCTGTGGCCGGTGCTCTGGCTGCTGCTGCTGCCGGTAGGCTTCGTCGCGTTCGTGATCGGCGGCCTCGTCCTGCTGGCCAAGCTGCTGGTCGTGGCGCCAGTACGGGCGATGACGCGCTAGGCTCCCCGCGCCGCGCGCGCGTGCATCGCTACCACGCGCACCACGCCGAGCCTTCGAACGTCCACCCCTTGGCAACCATCTCGTCGTAGGCGGGCAACGGCTGCGAAAACGCGCCTCCGTTGGACTTCACGTAGCGATGGTTCACGTCGGGCCGGTGGTTGTAGAAGCGCCCGTATGTCCGCGCGGGTGTCGGGCACGTGCCCGCGACATCCGGGGCGCTCAGGACCGGGGTTACCTTGAACGCCGACGAAGTCTCGAGGATCCATTGATCCGGCCAGGTGGCCGCGACGATCGCGCAATCCGCGGCGCTCGCCGAGTAGAAATGCGTGTCGAGCCCGGCTTCGGGCCTGCCGTAGAAGCGGCACACCGGCACGAGGTCCGGCGTGTACGGCGTGTCGCCGGCGAAGGCGGTGAAGCTGTACCCCGTGCGCGACCAGCCCGCGAACAGACCCGCGTCGAGCGCTGCAACCTCGCCAGGGTCGGCAGTCAGGAAATAGTGATCGAGCGTCGCGTTGTAGAACTCGATCACGTCGACCAGCGCCGATTGCGGGAGCACGACGAAGGTCCGCTCGAGGAGCAGCGTGCACGGCGGTACAGTGTCCCCGTCGATGGACGTGGACTCCGACACCTCCGCGATGTACTCGCCGGCGGGTAGCGCCGGATGGAACACGCTGATCGTGTCCGCCATCGTGGCCGTACCCGAAATCAGCGTCCGGTGCACGCAGATCTTCAGCACCGTGCCTTTGAACGACACCGTCGCGTAGGTCGCCCGGTAGGCACCGGACATCCGAAACGCGTTGGTCTCGAGCCAGTTGAAGTCGATGCCCTCGACGAGCTGGCCTTGCGAGAACTGCAGATTGGGATACGCCGGGGCGACCGGGAGCAAGGCGGAAGCCGGGGCGGTGGCGGCGAGCGCCGCAAAGGTCACCGCCGCCATGGCGAAAGTTCGCAAGCGCGAAGCCATCGTTGTCCCCTGGGAGCAATGTCCCGATCCTATCACCGCGACGAAGACACGATCTAAAATGCGGGTCCGATCCCATCGGCCTCGTGCGCAAGGCCTGCGCGCCGCAGGTGACCTGACCATCCGCAATTGAGTTCCCCGCAACCGCCGCCCAACCGCTCCCGGATCGTCGCCGCGATCATGGCGTCGATGTTCATGGTCGCGATCGAGGCGACGATCGTGTCGACGGCGATGCCGCACATCGTCGCGGAGCTGGGCGGCCTCGCGTACTACGCATGGGTGTTCTCGGCGTTCCTGCTCGCGCAGACCGCGACGACCGTCATCTCGGGCAAGCTCGCCGACATGTTCGGCCGCAAGCCGGTCATGCAGGCGGGCATCGGGATCTTCGTCGTCGGCACGCTGCTGGGCGGGTGCGCGTGGTCGATGCCGTCGCTGGTCGCGTTCCGCGTGATCCAGGGCATTGGGGCCGGCGTCGTGCAGCCGGTCGCGATGACGATCGTCGCCGACCTCTATCCGGCCACCGAGCGCGGCAAGATCCAGGGCTTTTTGTCCAGCGTGTGGGCGTTCTCGGCGGTCGTCGGGCCGCTGGTCGGCGGCGTCATCGTCGACGACCTGTCGTGGCGCTGGGTGTTCTGGCTGAACGTGCCCGTCGGCATCGTGGCCGCGGCCATCTATGCGCGGCACCTGCACGAGACCGTCGAGCACCGCGAACGCGCGATCGACGTGCTGGGCTCGTTGCTGTTCGTCGCCGTCGTCGGCGCACTGATGTTCGCGCTGGGCGACATCGGCACCGCGAGCATGTCACGGATCGCGCTGGCGCTCGCCGTGCTGGTCGCCGCAGCGCTCGCGTTCTACGCGCAGGAGCGCCGCGCGACGGATCCGATCGTGTCGTTCGCGATGTGGGCGCGGCGGCCGATCCTCACGGCCAACGGCGTCAGCGGCCTGGCGAGCATCGCGCTGATGGGCCTGACGACGTTCCTGCCGATGTACGTGCAGGTGGTGCTCGGCGGCTCGCCGGTCGTCGCCGGCCTTGCGCTGACGATGATGCTGCTCGGGTGGCCGGTAGGCGCCGCGCTGTCGACACGGTTCTTCCCGCGCTTCGGCGTGCGCAACGTGCTGTTCGCCGGCAGCCTGTTCCTGCCGCTCGGCGCCGTGCTGTTCGTCGCGCTGACGCCGCAATCGAGCGTCTGGCAGGCCGGCCTCGGCTCCGCGCTGATGGGCTTCGGGATGGGCCTCGTCAACGTCAGCGCGATGGTGCTGATCCAGGAAGTCGTCGCCTGGTCCGAGCGCGGCGCGGTGACGGCGTCGAGCGTGTTCGCCCGCAACCTGGGCAGCACGCTGGGCGCAACGCTGTTCGGCGCGGTGGTCAACGCCGGGCTCGCGCGTGCGCCAGGTGACGCCGCCGAGCATGCGGATGCGCTGAAGCACCTGCTCGCACATCCGGAGAACGCGAAGGTCCTCGACAACGAATTGCTCACCGCGCTCGCGGCGGCGATCCACACGATGTTCGTGGCGATGGGCGTGCTGACGCTGCTGCTGGTGGCAGTGGCGGCATGCGTGCCGCACGTGGCGCTCGCCAGGAAGACCGAGCGTCCGTCGCTGGCCGATTGACCGGCGCAGGCCACGCTCGCGCCGGCGCCGCGCGGGCATCGCGCCCGCACGCGCTGGCGACGGCCGGCTACATCGGCTTGTTGCTCAACGCGATGCTGCGGGCGCAAGCGACCATGCCTTCATGAAACTTGACGATGGACTGGTTGCCGTTGCTGTAGGTGCAGACGGTATATAGCGAACCCTGCAGCGACTGGGTTCTCTCGTTGGCCAGCAGCGCAGTGGCCGCGCAGGCGGAACCCGAGACGGCCAGCAGTGCGAGTAACAGGATCTTGCGCATGATGCCTCCATTGGCGGAAGGGCCGCTTGCAGCATAGCGCAATTCCACCGCGCTGGCGGTGTTGCGCGCCGGCGGGCCGCGTCGCGCCGGCGATCGGTATGCTCCGCGGTGGCGGTCGCCACCCTGCGTCCGATTATGCGACGGGCTGCCGGATGCTTCGACTATCCGATTGGACCCGTAATGCGGCGGCGGACGTGGGCTGCGTTTCGGCGGCACACGCGACAACTAATGACGACTCACTCGACGTGGCGCTTTGCGGTGGCGCCGATGATGGACTGGACGGACCGTCACTGCCGGTATTTCCACCGGCTGCTGACGCGCCGCGCGCTGCTGTACACCGAAATGGTCACGGCGCCGGCGCTCGTGCATGGCGACGTTCCGCGCCACCTGGACTTCGACCCGGCCGAGCAACCGGTGGCGCTGCAGGTCGGCGGCTCCGACCCGGCGGCGCTCGCGCATGCTGCGAAACTCGGCGAGCGCTGGGGTTATGTCGAGGTCAACCTCAACTGCGGCTGCCCGTCGGAGCGCGTGCAGAGCGGCAGCTTCGGCGCCTGCCTGATGGCGGAGCCGTCGCTCGTCGCGCAATGTGTCGCCGCGATGCGCGACGCGGTGGCGGTGCCCGTGACAGTCAAGCACCGGATCGGGCTCGACGCCAACGAGGACTACGGCTTCGTCCGTGACTTCGTCGGCACGCTTGCCGCCGCCGGTTGCGGGACGTTCATCGTGCACGCCCGCAACGCGGTGCTGAAGGGCCTGTCGCCGAAGGAGAACCGCGAGATCCCGCCGCTGCGGTACGACGTCGTGCACCGGCTGAAGCGCGAGTTCCCGGCGTTGACGTTCGTGCTGAACGGCGGCATCGCGGACTGGGCGGGCGTCGACGCCGCGCTCGCGCACGTCGACGGCGTGATGCTGGGTCGCGCGGCGTACCACAATCCCTTCCTGCTCGCGCAAGTCGACTGGCGCGTCTTCGGCGACGAAGGCCGCGTCCCGACACGGCGCGACGTGCTGCACGCGCTGCTGCCCTACGTCGAGCGCCAGCACGCGCGCGGCGTGCCGGTGCGGGCGATCACGCGTCACATTCTCGGGCTCTACCTCGGCCAGCCGGGCGGCCGGCGCTTCCGGCAGCTGCTGTCCGACCCGCATCGCGGTGCGGGCGCGGGCATCGCGGCGCTGCACGCGGCGATCGCCGCCGTCGAGCCCACGGACCACAGCGTCGACGAGGTGCTGGACCGCGCGGGCTGAGCATCCGGGCCCGGCCTTGCTAGAATCGCCGGCGTGGCCAAGGGGACATCACGTCGCTTCGTGATCGCAACGCGCGAGTCCGCACTCGCGATGTGGCAGGCCCAGCACGTGCGTGGGCAGCTGGCGCGCCTCTACCGCGGCGCGACGATCGACCTGCTCGGCATGACGACGCGCGGCGACCGCGTGCTCGACCGTCCGCTCGCCGAGATCGGGGGCAAGGGACTGTTCATCAAGGAACTCGAGATGGCGATGGCCGACGGTCGCGCCGACCTCGCCGTGCACTCGCTGAAGGACGTACCGATGGACCTGCCGGAGGGCTTCGTGCTGGCGGCGGTGATGGCGCGCGAGGATCCGCGCGACGCGTTCGTCTCGAATACGTACGCGACGTTCGCCGACCTGCCCGCCGGTGCGATCGTTGGCACGTCCAGCACGCGGCGCGAAGTGCAGCTTCGCGCCCGCTTCCCGGCACTCGTGATCAAGCCGCTGCGCGGCAACGTCAACACCCGGCTGGCCAAGCTCGATGCCGGCGACTATGACGCGATCGTGCTCGCGGCCGCGGGTCTCAAGCGGTTGTCGCTGGACGAACGCATCCGCGAACTCGTCGACATCGGCGACAGCATCCCCGCGCCCGGGCAGGGGGCGCTGGGCATCGAGTGTCGCAGCGAGCGTGCCGACCTCGTCGACGTGCTGGCACCGCTCGCCGATGCCGGCACGACGATCGCGGTGACCGCGGAGCGCGCGTTCGCCCGCACGTTGTTCGGCAACTGCCAGACACCGATGGGCGCGCACGCCGAATGGCTCGGCGACACGCTGTGGCTGCGCGGCTTCATCGCGAGCCCGGATGGCAGCGAGATGCTGCGCGGCGAGGACGAGCGCGTCGTCGCCACCGCCGACGAGGCGCACGCGCAAGGCGTCGCACTCGCAAGCGACCTGCTCGCGCGCGGCGCGCATCGCTTCGTGCAGCCATGACGCCCGCGTCCGTCGCGCCGGCGCGCGTCGGGCCGCTGGCGGACCTGGGCATCGTCGTCACGCGACCCGCGCGCCGTGCAGCGCTGTTCGCGCAAAAGCTGGAAGCGATGGGTGCGCGCGCGATCGTCGTGCCGGCCATCGTGATCCTGCCACCGGAGTCGCGCGACGCGCTGGACGCCGCGCACGCCAACCTCGCGCGCTATGACGGCGTGTTCTTCGTCTCAGGCAGCGCCGTCGAGTATGGCGCGCCGGCGCCGGGCGCATGGCCTGGAGGCGTTCCGGCGTACGCCCCCGGGCGCGCGACGGCAGCCGAGCTGATCGACGCCGGCATCGCCGATGCGCGCTACCCGAAGGGCTCGCAGGACAGCGAAGGCCTCCTCGCGCTGCCGGAGCTCGCCGCGGTCGGCGGCAAGCGTTTCCTGGTCCTGCGTGGCGACGGCGGTCGCGAATTGCTCGCCGCCACGTTGCGGGAGCGCGGCGCGACGGTCGACGTCGTCGGCTGCTACCGCCGCATCGCGCCGCAAGGACTCGCGGAAGGCCTCGTCGCGCTCGTCGCGCGCGGTGCGGTGCAGGCGTTGACCGTCACGTCCAGCGAAGCAGTCGGCAACCTGTGGGCAATGCTCGACGAACCGACGCGCGCGCGGCTGCGCGCCATCCCGACGTTCGCGCCGCACCCGCGCATCGCGGAGGCCGCGCGTGCGCTGGGCCTCGACGCGATCGTCACCGCGCCCGGCGACATGGGCATCGTCGCCGCGCTGCTCCGTCATTTCGCGCACGCCGGCGCGCCACGCAAGGAAACGTCATGAACGCCACGCCATCGGTGCTCCTCGCATCCACGCTGCCACCGATGCTGAAGGGACCGCTCGCGGCGCGCTTCCGCTGCGTCGACTACGCGGGCGCCGCTGACCAGGACGGGCTGTTGGCACGCGAAGGCGCCACGGTGCGTGCGCTCGTGCAGGGAGGCGGCGGCGTCTCGCCGCCGGCATTGCTCGATCGCCTGCCGGCGCTGGAGTTGATCTCGGTGTTTGGCGTCGGCTACGACGGCGTCCCCATCGACTATTGCCGCGCGCGCGGCATTCGCGTCACGAACACGCCGGACGTGCTGACCGACGACGTCGCGGACATCGCCGTGGCGCTGGTGCTGATGAGCGCGCGCGGCCTCGTCGCCGCCAACGCTGCATTGATGGCAGGCGACTGGGCGCGCGGCACGGGCACGCTGACGACGCGACTCGCCGGCAAGCGGGCGGGCATCCTGGGGCTCGGGCGGATCGGCAAGGCGATCGCGGAGCGGCTCGCGGCGATGCGCATGGACATCGCGTATACGGGGCGCAGCGCGCAGCCGGTGCCTTATCGCTACGTGCCGGACCTCGCCGTGCTCGCCGCGGAAGCGGATTTCCTGATCGTCGCGTGCCCGGGCGGCCCGGCGACGCGCAACCTCGTCGATGCGCGCGTGCTGGGAGCGTTGGGCGCCAAGGGCACGCTAGTCAACATCGCACGTGGTTCCATCGTCGACGAGCCCGCGCTGATCGAGGCGTTGGCCGCAGGACGCCTGCGCGGCGCCGCGCTGGATGTCTATGCGCACGAGCCCGACGTGCCCGCTGCGTTGCGTGCGCTGCCCAACGTCGTGCTGCTGCCGCACGTCGGCAGCGCGACGCAGGAAACGCGGGCTGCCATGGCGGACCTGTGCCGCGCCAATGTCGAGCGCTGGTTCGACACCGGCACGCTGCTGACGCTGGTGCCGGAGCTGCGCTAGGTCTTCGCAGGCGGGGCGCGCAGTCGCGTCGGCATCAGCACGGCCGCGAGCGCGCCGACGACCAGTGCGAGCGCGATCCACTCGGGCGTCCCGGGCCGCTCGCCCAGCACCAGCATCCCGGAGAACACGCCGACGATCGGGATCGGCAGCGACGACAGCGACGACACGGCCACCGGCAGCGTCCGCGCCAGCATGAACCAGATGCCGTTGGCGATCGTCCCCGCGAGCACGACGTTGTAGGCGAGCGAGAACCACGCGGCGCCCGACAGCCCGGACAAACGCGCGAACGGATGCGCATCGAACAGCGGCACCGCCAGCGCGATCGGGACCCAGCCGACGAGCATCATCCAGCCCGACAGCGTGGTCTGCGGAAGATCGGTGCGCCAGCGCCGCATCAGCACGGTGCCGAGCGCCCACAGGAAGGCCGCGGCCAGGATCATCAGCGTGCCGTGCAGCGCGTTGCGCAGCAGCGACAGTTCGTCGACGAGGAGCACCGCGAGGCCGCCGAAGCCGAGCGCAAAGCCGGCGAGCTTGCGCCGCGACAGCGGCTCGTGCAGCGTGAGCCACGCGATCAGCGTGGCCCAGATCGGCATCGTGTACGCGAGGATCGCGCTGCGGCCGGATTCGAGCTCGCGGACGCCGAACAGCACGAAGGCGTTCCAGCCCGTGATGTTGAACGCGGCGAGCACGAGCAGCTTGCCGCGGTAGGCGCGCGGGATCGTCAGCGTCGCGCCCCATGCGCGGGACAACGCGAGCATGCCCAGCGCGGCCAGCGGCAGCGTCAGCGCGCGGAACGTGAGCGGCGGGATCTCGGCGACGCCGAGCTTCAGGATCGGCCAGTTGCAGCCCCAGACGAGCGCCAGCAGCACGATGGCCGCCACGGTGCGCGGCGTCGACGCCGTCACGGCTTCTCGCCGTACTTGCTCTGGTGCAGCGCGCGCGCCTGCGTGACCCACGCGTCGCGGCGGATGCGGCCGTGGAATTCCGGCAGCCGCGCGTCGAACGTGTCGATGTCGTGCTCGCTCCACCGCGCGATCTGGCGGTAGGTCGTGATGCCGAGCTGCTGCAGCATCCGCTCGAGCACGGGCCCGACGCCGACGATCAGCTTGAGGTCGTCCGGGGCGTTGGGGCCGTCGAGCAGCGGCGGCGGGGCGTTGTCCTCGAGCTCGACGAGCAGCTGCCGGTAGCCCGCCATCGCCGTCCGCGCGGCGGCGAGTTCGCGGTACAGGCGGCGGCGGTCCTCGGCGAGCTCGGCGTCGCGACAGGCCGAAGCACTGCCGGCCGCCAGCGCGCCGCGCAGCGCCCAGGTCTCGCCACTGGCATTGCGGATGATCCGCGCGCGCTCGGCGTCGAGGCCGGCGTACGCAGCTGCGTGTTCATCTGCCGCGGCGGGCGCGCGCGGCGCGACGGCTGGCGCCGGGGGAAGCGGGGCCGCGGGCGGCGGCGAAGGCGGGGCCGCCACCTCGGCGGCGTAGCCGTTGGGACGCAGGATGTCGGCCGCGCGGGCTGGCGTCCGCCGGCCGCGGTCGTAGCCGATGCGGAAGGCGATGGGCAGCGCGATCGCGAGCACCAGCAGCGCCACGAGCGTGATGCCGTTCACGACTGCCTTCTCCCGCAACCGAAAGCGGGATTCTAGAGCAGCGTGGCGACGACCCCGACCCCCTGCCTTACGGACCTGGCGCCACGGGCACGCTTGCTAGAATCGGCTCGCCGACGAACACGCACCGGACTCGATCGTGAGCGATACGCCGTACGCACCCCCGCCGTCGACGCGCGAGCCGCGCCGCGCGCTGCCGCTTGCGCTCGCCGTCGTCGCGCTCGCGTTGCTGGCGGCGGGCGTCGTCACCGTCCTGGACATGCGCCACGCGCAAAGGAAGCTGGCCGCCGACGTCGCGGACAAGCTCGCGGCATCGAGCGCGGCGACCGCGCGGGTCGTGGCGCAGCAGAGTGAAATCCTGTCCGCGCTGCACGATGCGCAGGCCAAGGGCGCGCTGCTCGACGCGCGGATCGCGGAGATGCAGTCGCGCGAGGAAGCGCTGGAAACGCTGTACCGCGACATTGCGCCGACGCGCGACGACCTGGCGCTGGCCGAGATCGAGGAGAGCGTCAACGTCGCCGTCCAGCAGCTCGCGCTCGCGGGCAACGTGCAGGCGGCGCTCGTCGCGCTGCAGCTCGCCGACGCGAAGCTCGCGCGGCTCGACCGACCGCGCTTCGCACCGCTGCGCCGCGCGTTGGCCGCGGACATGGACCGGCTGAAGAAGGTGCCGTCGCTGGACGTGCCCGGGCTCACCGCGCGGATCGACAGTGTCATCGCGGCGATCGACACACTGCCGCTCGCGCGCGACGCGCGTCTGAAGCCGGCGGTCGCCGCCACGCCGGCACCCGCCAACGCGGTGGCGCCGCGGAAGGGCACGGCGAAAACGACGCCGCGCCCCGTCGAGGTGCCCCCGCCACAGCTGGACGCGCCGCCCGTCGACCCGCGTCCGCCGTGGCGCCGCTGGCTGGACGACATGCTCGCGCGCATGCACGACATCGTGCGCATCCAGTCGACGGCCGCGCCGGCGCCGCCGCTGCTGCTGCCCAGCGAGGAGTACTTCCTCCGCGAGAACCTGCGGCTGCGCCTCTTGTCTGCGCGCAACGCGCTGATTGCGCGCAACGACGCGAGCTTCAAGGCCGACATCCGCGCGGCGACGCTGTGGATCAACAAGTACTTCGATACGCAGTCCCGGCCGGTGCAGGGGGTCGACGCGACGCTCGCCGACCTCGCGGGCGTCGCGATGCCCGGCTCGCTGCCCGACCTCGCGCCGACGCTGTCCGCGCTCGCCGCGCTGACGAAGACGCCGCGGTGAACGCGCGCAGGGTCCTGTGGTTCCTGATCCTCGCGGGCGTCGCGATCGGCGTGGCGCTGGTCGCGCGCGCCAACGACGGCTACGCGATGTTCGTCGCGCCGCCGTGGCGCGTCGAGATCTCGCTGAATGCGTTCATCGTGGGCGCCGTGCTGGCCGTCATCGTGGCCATCGCGCTCGCACGACTCGTCGTGCGCATCGTAGAGCTGCCCCGCGAGGTGCGCGAGCGCCGGCGCATGCGCGACGCGGAGCGCGTCCGCCTGAAGCAGGACGGTGCCGTGATCGCACTGCTCGAGGGACGCTATGGGCGCACGCGGCAGCGCGTCGAAGAAGCGCTGGCACTGCCGCACGCGTCCGGCCTCGCCGCGCTGATTGGCGCACGCGCGGCGATCGAGACGCGCGACTTCGACGTCGCCGAGACGTTCCTCGCGCGCGACGATGCGCACGCGCACAGCCTCGACATCCCGCGGCGCATGCTGGAAGCGGAGCTCGCGCTGGAACGCGGGCTGCCGGCCGACGCATTGCAGCAGCTGGCGGCGCTGAAGAAGGACGCGGGTTCGCACACGGCGGCGCTGCGCCTCGAGATGCGGGCGCTGATGGCGTCGCGCCGGTATGCCGACGTGCCGCGCGTCGTCGCGGAACTCGTCAAGCGCAAGGTCTACGACGCGCCGCATGCCGAGCTGATCCGCGCCGGCGCGCATGCGCAGGCGCTGCGCCAGCTGGCGCACGACGCGGGCGGCCTGCGCGATTACTGGCAGCGGCTGCCGGACGCGGACCGCCTGAGCACGCGTGTCGCGGATGCGGCGGCGCGCAGCTTCCTTGCGCTGGGTGGTGACCGCGAGGCGGCCGAGCTGATCGCGAGAAGCCTCGACGCGCACTGGGATCCGAAGCTCGTGCTGCTGTATGCGGAGTGCCGGACGACGGATACGTCGCGTCTGCTCGAGAACGCGGAGCGCTGGCTGTCCGCGCACAGCCAGGACGCATCGCTGCTCTACGCGCTCGGCAAGCTCTGCGAGCGCGCGCAGCTGTGGGGCAAGGCCCAGACCTATTACGAGGCGAGCCTCGCGCTCGACAACGGCTGGCGCGCGCACGTGGCGCTGGGCGAGATGCTGGGCCGCCTCGACCGCGCCGATGCGTCCAACGCGCACCTCGCGGCTGCGCTCAAGCTCGCACTGGCCGAGCTGCGGCGCAAGGAACTCGACGCGCCGCGCGCCTGACGCTACTCCGTCGCGGCCGCGTACGTGAAGCTGTCGGCGAAGAATTCGTCGGCCGGCAGGTTGCGCAGCGCCGTGAAGTCGCGCCGCGCGGCGTCGATCATCGGCGGCGCGCCGCACGCGTACACCTGGTAGCCGGAAAGGTCGCGGAAGTCGTCCAGCACCGCCTGGTGCACGAGGCCCGTGCGCCCGGGCCACGCGTCGTCGGGCTTCGGGTCCGACAGCACGGGGATGAACGTGAAGTGCTTGTGCCGCGTCTGCCATTCACCGGGCAGGTGCGGCAGGTACAGGTCGGCGAGCGAGCGCACGCCCCAGTACAGCACCATCGGCCGCGTGACCTCGTGATAGAAGCAGTGCTCGAGCATCGCCTTGATGGGCGCGAAGCCGGTGCCGCCGGCGACGAAGATCATCGGCTTGTCCGAATCCTCGCGCAGGTAGAAGCTGCCGTGCGGACCTTCGATGCGCAGGATCTCGCGGCCCTTGTATTGCGTGAACAACGGGTCGGTGAAAAGCCCGCCCGCTACATGGCGGATGTGCAGCTCGAGCAGCGAATCCGCGTGCGGCGGCGTGGCCAGCGAGAAGCTGCGCCGCTTGTTGTCCTTCAGCAGGAAGTCGACGTACTGGCCAGCGAGATACTGCAACCGCTCGGTGGTCGGCAGCTTGAGCTTCACGATCGCGACGTCGGCGGCCGGCTTGTCGATCGTCTCGACGCGCACCGGAAGCCGCTTGATCGGGATGTCGCCGGCGCGCCGCACCTCGCGCACTTCGATCGTCAGGTCCGTCAGCGGCTTCGCGCAGCAGAACAACGCGAGGCCCTGGCGCTTGTCGTCGTCGGTGAGCGTCGTCGGCTGGTACTGCCCGTAGTCGACGTCGCCCGCGAGAATGCGGCCCTTGCACGAGCCGCACGCGCCGTTCCGGCAGCCGTAGGGAAGCAGCAGGTCCGCGCGCATCGCGGCCTCGAGCACCGTGTCGTCGACACCGCACGCGAACGCGTGATCACTGGGCTTTATGGTAATCTGAAACGACATCGATGCTCTTCTCGCGGCGTTCTCGCGCCGCGGCTTTCGCGCGTGATGCGAATCCTGCTGATCGGCTGTGGCGACATTGCGTTGCGCGCCGCGGAAATGCTGCGGGGCCGTGCACGCATCGTGGGCCTCACCCGCGACGCGTCCGATGTCGCTCGCTTGCGCGAGCGCGGCGTCGTGCCGGTGGTGGGAGACCTCGACAAGCCGCGTACGCTCGCAAGGCTCGCGTCGCTCGCTGACGCGGTGCTGCACACCGCGCCGCCGCCCGGCGAGGGCCGCGACGATCCGCGCACGCGCAACCTGGTCGCAGCTCTCGGATCGGCGCGCAGGATACCACAGCGCTTCGTCTACATTTCGACGTCCGGCGTCTACGGCGACTGCGGCGGCGCGCGCATCGCGGAGACGCGGCCGCGGCACCCACAGACGCCGCGTGCACAGCGGCGCGTGGCGGCTGAGGACCGGCTCCGGCGCTGGGCCGCGGACAACGGCGTCGTGCTGTCGATCCTGCGCGCACCCGGCATCTACGCATCCACACGCCTGCCGCTCGACCGCATTCGCCAGCAAACCCCGGTACTCGTCGACGCGCACGACGTCTACACCAATCATGTGCACGCGGACGACCTCGCGCGCGCGGTCGTGGCGGCGCTGTTCCGCGGGCGCGCCAACCGCGCGTACAACGTCACGGACGACGCGGAGCTCAAGATGGGCGCGTGGTTCGACCTCGTCGCCGACGCCCACGGCCTGCCCCACCCGCCGCGCGTCGACTGGGACGAAGCCGAGACGCGCATCGCGCCGTTGCTGCTGTCGTTCATGAGCGAGTCGCGGCGCCTCGCCAACACGCGGATGAAGCGCGAGCTGCGCGTGCGCCTTGCATATCCGGAACCCTCCGCGATGTTCGCGGCCGCGCCGCCGCGCGCGCCGGCGCGGCAGATGCAACTGGCGCTGTGAGCGAAAGCAAGCCGCCCGCGCGCTCGCCACAGGACGCCGCGCTCGCCAGGTTGCGGCGCAAGCTGGAGCGCGAGCAACGCGTGGCCGCCGCGCAAAAGCTGATCGACGAGGCGCCGCGGCAGTCCGACGGCACGCTCGCGCTACCCGCGAAGCCGAAGCCCGCCACGCCGGTCACGGCAACCGTGCCGCGGCGGGAGGACGGGGCGCGTCGCGATGCGCGCGCGAAGCCGCCTCGTCCGCAAGCACGTGCGCGGGAGGATGCGTCACCCGCGGGCGGCGAGGGCGCGGCGCTGCCACTGGGCGCGCACGCCATCGCGGTTCCGCGCGCGACGACGTTGCGGGCGCGGCTCGACGCCTACGAGCGGCTCGTGCGCCTCGACAAGCCCGTCGGCTGGATGCTGCTGCTGTGGCCCACGCTGACGGCGCTGTGGATCGCGGCGTGGGGCCGCCCGACGGTCGCCGACATCATCATCTTCGTCGTCGGTACGATCCTGATGCGCTCGGCCGGGTGCGCGCTCAATGACTGGGCCGACCGCGACTTCGACGGCGACGTCAAGCGCACGGCCCACCGGCCGCTCGTCACCGGAGAGATCGCGCCACGCGAGGCGTTGTACGTGGCTGCGGCGCTCGCGTTCGCCGCGTTCGTCCTCGTATGGTTCACCAACCGCACGACGATCCTGATGTCGCTGCCGGCGCTCGCGATCGCCGTCGCCTATCCGTTCGTCAAGCGCGTGTTCGCGATCCCGCAGGCGTTCCTGGGCATCGCGTTCAGCTTCGGCATCCCGATGGCGTTCGCCGCGGAAATGGACCGCGTGCCGTGGCTCGCGTGGGCGATGCTGGGCATCAACCTGTTCTGGGTGCTCGCGTACGACACCGAATATGCGATGGTCGACCGCGACGACGACGTGCGCACGGGTATCCACACGTCGGCCATCACGTTCGGACGCTACGACGTGCTGATCGTCGCGCTGTGCTACGCGGGCTATCTCGCCGGCATGGCGTGGGTGGGCTGGCTGCGGCGGCTCGGCATCGTCTACTTCGGCGGCATCGCCGCCGCGGCGGCGCTCGCGGGCTACCACGTGTGGGTGATCCGCACGCGCGAGCGCGATGCCTGCTTCTGGGCGTTCCGCAACAATGCGTGGCTCGGCGCGATCGTGTTCGGCGGCACCGTGCTCGCGCTGGTCGTCAAGTTCGGCGCGTGGCCATCGATGCATTGAGCGACGCGCCGCTCGCCGGGCTGGCCCCGGTCGTCGGCCGCGACGCGCGCATCCTGATCCTCGGCAGCTTTCCCGGGGTGGCGTCGCTCGCGGCGGCGCAATACTATGCGCATCCGCGCAATCATTTCTGGACGATCCTGGGCACGGTGCTCGACGAGCCGCTGCCCGCGCTTCCATATCCGGCGCGGCTCGCCCGGCTCAAGGCGCGGCGCGTCGGTCTGTGGGACACGATCGTCGCGTGCCAGCGGAGCGGCAGCCTCGATGCGTCGATCCGCAATCCGGTGCGCGGCGAGATCGAACGGATCGCGCGGGTCGCGCGCAACCTCGAGGCCGTCGCGTTCAACGGCAATACCGCTGCGCGCGCCGAACCGGCGTGGCGCGACGCGGGCTACGCGACGCTGCGCCTGCCGTCGACCAGTCCCGCGTACACGCGGCCGCTGGCCGAGAAGACGGCGGCGTGGCGTGCGCTCGCGCGCTGGCTGTGACGCCCGTCGCCGGCGAGCGAAGCGCGACGCGGTAAAGTTGCGGCATGGATCTTCACCTGACCGATCGCCGCGTGCTCGTCACCGGCGGCAGCAAGGGGATCGGGCTCGCGTGCGCGGAGGCGTTCGTCGCCGAAGGGGCACGGGTCGCGATCGTGTCGCGCGATCGCGCCAACCTGGAGGCCGCGCGCGCGAGAGTGCCCGCGGCGGCGACGATCACGGCGGACCTCGTGCACGCCGCCGAGGCGGCGCGCGCGCTGGATGAGGCCGAGGCGGCCCTCGGGCCGCTCGACGTGCTCGTCAATTCCGCGGGGGCGGCCAAGCGCTACCCGCCGGATGAACTCGACGCAGCCGCATGGCACGCGGCCATGGACGCCAAGTTCTTCAGCTATGTGCAGATCGCGACGCTGGCCGTCCAGCGGATGGCGGCGCGCGGCCGCGGCGTGGTCGTCAACATCATTGGCGCGGGCGGTCGTGTCGCCAGCCCCGTCCACCTGCCGGGCGGTGCCGCCAATGCGGCGCTGATGCTGGCGACGGCAGGGCTTGCCGCCGCATTCGGCCCGCGCGGCGTGCGCGTCGTCGGGATCAACCCGGGCATTACGCTGACCGGTCGCGTGCAGACGGGTCTTGCTGCCGAATCGCGAATGACCGGCGAAACCCCCGACGTGCTGCTCGCGCGCCAGCAAGCGCGGATCCCGCTGGGCCGCATCGGCACGCCCGAGGAAATCGCGCGTGTCGCGGTGTTCCTCGCGTCGGATGCAGCGAGCTACGTGACAGGCGCGAACGTCGCGATGGAAGGCGGCGCGCAGGCGCTGCCCTAGCGGCTGCGACGACCTGGATGGCCTATCGCGACCTGCGCGAGTTCTGCGCGCAACTCGAAGCCGACGGCGACCTCGTGCGCGTGGCACAGCCCGTCGATCCGCACCTGGAGATGACGGCGCTGTGCGACCGCACGCTGAAGGCAGGCGGGCCGGCGCTGCTGTTCGAGGCGCCGGCCGGCGGACGGCGCGGCCCGGATGGAAAGCCGCTTCGCGTGCTCGGCAACCTGTTCGGTACGCCAGAACGCGTCGCACGGGCGTTGAACGCGGACCCGGCGCAGTGGCGCACGCAGCTGCGCGAGGTCGGACGCGTGCTCGCGGCACTGAAGGAGCCGGCGCCGCCGAAGAGCCTCGCCGACGCGTGGCAGCATTCGCTGCCGCTGCTGCGCAAGCTGATCGACATGACGCCCAAGGCGCGGCGCAACCCGCCGTGCCAGGACGTCGTGTGGGAAGGCGACGATTGCGACCTCGCGCGGCTGCCCGTGCAGACGTGCTGGCCCGGCGATGCGGGGCCGCTGATCACGTGGGGCCTCACCGTCACGCGCGGCCCGGGCAAGAAGCGGCAGAACCTCGGCATCTACCGGCAGCAGGTGATCGGCCGCAATCGCGTCATCATGCGCTGGCTCGCGCATCGCGGCGGCGCACTCGATTTCCGCGATCACGCACAGGTGCACGCTGGCGAGCCGTTCCCCGTGGCGGTGGCACTGGGTGCCGATCCCGCGACGATCATCGGCGCCGTGACGCCGGTGCCGGACACGCTGTCCGAGTACCAGTTCGCCGGGCTGCTGCGGGATGCACGTACGGAGATCGCGGATGCGCTCGGCGTGCCCCTCCAGGTGCCCGCGCACGCCGAGATCGTGCTCGAGGGCCACATCCGGCCCGACGCGAACGATCCGTCGGGTTACGAGACAGCGCTCGAAGGTCCGTTCGGTGACCACACCGGCTACTACAACGAGGTCGAGCGCTTTCCCGTGCTGACGCTCGACCGCATCACGCTGCGGCGCGACCCGATCTACCACTCGACGTACACGGGCCGGCCGCCGGACGAGCCGTCCGTGCTGGGTGAAGCGCTGAATGAAGTGTTCGTGCCGTTGCTGGCAAAGCAGTTCCCCGAAATCGTCGACTTCTTCCTGCCGCCGGAAGCGTGCAGCTACCGGATGGCCGTCGTGTCGATGAAGAAGCAGTACGCCGGCCACGCCAAGCGCGTGATGTTCGGCGTCTGGAGCTTCCTGCGCCAGTTCATGTACACGAAGTTCATCGTCGTCGTCGACGACGACATCGACGTGCGCAAGTGGGACGACGTGATCTGGGCGCTCGTCACGCGCGTCGACCCGCGGCGCGACACGACGATCGTCGATTCGACGCCGATCGACTACCTCGACTTCGCGTCGCCTGTCGCGGGGCTGGGCAGCAAAATGGGGATCGACGCGACCAACAAGTGGCCCGGCGAGACGTCCCGCGAATGGGGCCGCGGCATCGCGATGGACGCCGCCGTCCAGGCGCGCGTCGACGCGCTGTACGCCGAGCTGTTCGCAGGCGGCAGCGCCGGCGTCAGCGCCAGCGGCGCGCGACGCGATACGCGGTGAGGCCGATCGACAGGTAGCGGATCAGCTTGCCGAAGCGCGTGTAGCCGAGCAGCGGCAACAGCGTGCGCACGGCCGTGGACGTGAAGCCATGCACGCGTTCCGCCGCACGCTCCGTGACCGGCGGGGCCACGAGCATCCGCACGTCGTGGCAGGCGACGGCCAGCTCGGCGCGCTCGAGCTCCGCCTTGGCGATCAAGGCCTGCTTGTGCGCGGCGAGCGCCACGGGATTCATCGGTCGAACGCGCGCTTCAACTGCTCGCGGTCCTTGTCCAGTTCTGCGAGCGTCGCGGCGAACGGTGCCGGCGCGTCGCGGCGGATCGTCGACGCGCGCCACAGCGCGAGCCCGGCGATGGCCGCGTAGACGACGGTGACCGTGATGATCGCCTCCATCCGGTGCGTGTCCCAGAACGCCGCGATGACGAGCAGCGTCGCCGTCATCAGCGCGAATGCGGCGAACACGATGCCGACGATCGCCAGCGTCAGCGTCGTCTTGACGCGATCGCGTTCCTCGGCGAGCTCGACGCCCGCCAGCGCGATTCGGGTCTGCACCAGCGCCATCAGGTGCGAGGCGACGTTGCCGAGTGCTTCGCGCACGCCCTCGCGCGGCGGCGCCTCGTCGGGCCCGGTGGCGGTCATGGCCAGGAAGGACTCACGCCGGTCAGCGGCGCGTGATGATCAGGCCAGCAATGAAGCCGACGGCCGCGGCGACGCCGACCGCCTGCCACGGGTTGTCGTGGACGTAGTCGTCGGTGTAGCGGGCCGCGTCCTTGGCGCGGTCGACGGCGTCGCCTTGCAGTTCCTGCAGGCGGATCTTGGCCGACAGCAGCTTGGCCTGGACCTGGTCGCGAAGCTGGCGCGCGCGGTCGCCGGATTCGCTGGATGCCTTCGCGAGCAGGTCCTCGGCTTCGCTGAGGACAGCCGCGAAATCGTCGACGAGTTGGTCGCGCGTGCGATCGAAGGGAGTGCTCATGGAAGTTCCTCGCTGTGTCTGATCTGGGCTAGCGTCTGGGGCTTGGTGATTATAGCCACCCCGCACGGCCGCCCGTGTCGGCGGGCGCCGACGGCACATGTAGGCCAACCGCCCCCCTTCCCAACTCCCGGCGCCGGCTGCCCGCGAGCTCCCCGGCCATGGCTAGCCTTGGTGTACGTGGCATCCGCCCCCACTTCCAGCCACAGTCGGGGTCGGCCACAATCGGCCCCGGACCCCCAAGGAGAACCATGATGGACGAAATGTCGCCCCCTGCCTCCCCGCCGCCGGTCGCGGCCGAGCCGCCGGTCACCGCGGCGCTGGTCGTCTACGCGCTCTACACGCTGGCGGGCGTCGTCGCGCTGGCCACCGCCGGCACGCATGCCGCGCCGCTGCTCAGCACGGTGGGCGTCGTGGGCCTGATCATCGCCTACGTCAAGCGCGGCGACGCGCGAGGGACGTGGGTCGCGTCGCACTTCACCTACCTGATCCGCACGTTCTGGTGGGCGCTCGCGGCCTCCGCCGTGGGTGTGCTGTTCTTCATCACGTTCCTGGGCATCCCGATCGCGCTCGCGATCTGGTTCTTCACCGGGATCTGGATCCTGTACCGGATCATCCGCGGCTACCTGTATTTCAAGGACAGCAGGCCGCTGCCGATGAACTGACGCCCGAATCGGCGTAGCATCGCCACACGACAGGCGCCCGCGCGGCCATCCCGGTTGCGACAGGAAGCGCCGAGCCAGGAGGAGCGATGACACGCGATCGATCGCGACGCACGGGGGCACCTGACCCGATGCGTCGCCGCATGCTGGGCGCCGCGGCGGTGGGTGCGCTGGTTTCCCCGGCGCTGGCGCGCGCCGCGGATACGGTGACGCTTCCTTTCGTCAACGGCGAGCGCAGGCTCGCCGCCTATCCCGAGAAGCGACCGCTGATCGTCCTGACGTCGCGGCCGCCGCAGCTCGAGACGCCGTTCGGGGTGTTCGACGACGGCATGATCACGCCGAACGACGCGTTCTTCGTCCGCTATCACAACGCGGGGATACCGACGACGATCGACGCCGACGGTTACGTGATCCGTATCGGCGGCGCGTCCGTCGACAAGCCCTACGAGCTCAAGCTCGCCGACCTCAAGACGAAGTTCAAGAGCGTCGAGATCGTTGCCGTCAACCAGTGCTCGGGCAACAGCCGCGGCATGTTCAACCCGCGCGTGACGGGCGGGCAGCTGTACAACGGCGCGATGGGCAACGCGCGCTGGGTGGGCGTGCCGCTGAAGGACATCCTCGCGCAGGCGGCCCCCAAGGCGGACGCCAAGCAGGTCACGTTCAACGGCCTCGACACCGCGATCTTCGGCGGCGGCGACTTCGTCAAGGCGCTGGACATCAGCCACGCGATGGACGGCGAGGTGATGGTCGCGTACCAGATGAACGGCGCCGACATCCCGTTCCTCAACGGCTACCCGGTGAAGCTCGTCGTGCCCGGCTATTACGGTACGTACTGGGTCAAGCACCTGTCCGACATCCACGTCATCCCCAACGAGTTCGACGGCTTCTGGATGAAGCCCGCGTACCGGGTGCCGGACAATGCCTGCGCGTGCGTCGCTCCCGGCACGGCGCCCACCGCGACGCGGCCGATCGGTCGCTTCACCGTGCGCTCGTTCGTGACGTCGCTGCAGAATGGCGCAAGCGTCCCGGCCGGCGTGCCGCTCACCGTGCGCGGCATCGCGTTCGACAGCGGCATCGGCGTCAACGAAGTCGCGTGGTCGGCCGACGGCGGCGCGACGTGGCGCGAGGCGAAGCTCGGCGAGGACCTCGGCCGCTACTCGTTCCGCCCGTTCACGTTCGGCTTCGTGCCGGCCGCGGGCGACCTCGACATTCGCGTCCGGGCATGGAACCGCGCCGGCGAAAGCCAGGCGCTGGACGCGCTGTGGCAACCCGGCGGCTACATGCGCAACGTCGTCGAATCGGTGAAAGTGAGGGCGGCATGAAGACCTCGACGCTGCGCATCACCGCTGCGGCGGCCGCCGCACTCCTCGCCGTGTCGTTCGCGGCGCTCGCGTACGCCAAGACGATCACGCTCCCGCCGGACGGTGCGCAGTTGAAGCCGTCGGACCTGCCAGGTTACGCGCTCGCGCGCAAGGATTGCGTCGTCTGCCATTCCGCCGAATACATGCTGTACCAGCCGCCCACCGCGCCGCGCGCGTACTGGGAGGCGATGGTCAAGCGGATGCGCGACGTCTTCAAGGCGCCGGTCCCCGAAGGCGACATCGCGCCGATCGTCGACTACCTCGTCAAGACGTACGGGAACGAGCAGGCGAAGTAGCGGCCCGTGCGGTCGGATGTTCGAGGTATCGTGGCCGCGGTGATCGCGCTGGCGGCCGCCTCCTTCGCGCATGCCGATCTGTTGGCCGAAGCTGGATGGACGCGCTATTGCGCCGCGCCCGGGCGCGCGGCAACGGTGGTGCCCGACCCGGCACATGTCGTGTTTGGAGGCATGCCAGCGGGCGCGCAGCCGAGTGCATCCCGTTGCACCGTCTACGCGACTTTCGATGCGCGGCCTCTTCTCGGCGCCGTGGGTGAGCACGATGCCGTGTTGATACACGCCCGCGTGCGTGCCAATCCCGACGGTTCGTTGCCCAATTTCGCCTTTCGCGTCGACGTCGACGTCGACGTCCCAGGCCCACCGACTACTTTGTTTGGCTACGTAGCTTCCACGGCGGTCGACGGTTACTTCGACATGCGTCTGCAGCTGCCGCGGGACTATGCGCAGGCGCCCCTGACATTGTTCGTGACGAGCGGCTCGGGCGCCCCGCTCGACGTCGTCGGCTTGACGGCCGACGTGGTGGCTATGATTCCGCCGGATCGCGCGGTCGCCGCAGCCGTGGGGCGCGCGATGCGCATCGTTCGAGATCGCTCCATCGCATCGCGGGCGCCAGACGAGTGGACGCGCATAGAAGCCCTGGCGCTCGCCACGACGGCCGGCCTGCCTCTCGATGCCGCGACGTACGGCGGGGTCCTGCGCAATGCGCTGCGTGCCAGCGGCTTGCCTCACAGCGGCGTTCTGGTGCGCGACGCGACGAATGCGCCCACCCGGAAGCCCGGTGACGCCGCGGCGATCTGCGCAGCCTTTCCGGACGTGCCGATGCACTTCGATGCGAGCACGCGTGTGCTGCGGGTCGTGCTCGGGGCGTTCTCGCAACCCTGGTACTGCGTCCAGGGTTACGTGCGCGTCAACGCGAAGCGGCTCGAACGACATATCCGGCGGGATCGACCGGTGACGATCGTCGTCGATTTGCGCGGCAACCAGGGTGGCAACATGTGGCCAATGCTCGGTGCACTGCGCTCGCTGCTCGCCGGTGGGCCACTGCTTGGATTCCAACAGCGCGACGGTAGCGTGCGTTGGGTGCGTTTCAACGGCACGACGCTGCTTGAAGGAGACGCGAAAGTGATGGAGGCTGGAGCGGCTGGCGCAAGGTTCGACGGCCAACGCGAAGCTTGGATCTGCGCGGGTACGACGAGTTCGGGGGAGGCGGTTGCGATCGCGCTTGCCGCCTCCGGGTTCAAGCTGGCTGGACAGCCGAGCTATGGGTTTGCTTCATCGAACGAACTCATTCCCGTAGAACTCGACCAGGTATTGCAGCTCACTACTGCGCGCGACACGGACCGAGAAGGACGGCTGCTGGTCGGCGATCGCGTCTTGCCTTCGGAAAGCCGTCCGGAGCTTTGCAACTGATCGTGTGCCCGCGCGGGCAGCGCCAACCCGACGGTCGGCCAGGCTCAACGAGCCAAGCGCCCGAGCAGCGTCGTACGGTAGGCCCCGAAATCCGCTGACCTTCCCGCGGCCTCGAGCTTCGCCTCGAGCAATGCGAGCCGCGTGACGGCGCGGCGGCGCTCGGCGTCGTCGGCGGACGTCGTGACGAGCGCGAGCAGCGCCGCCATCTCGCGACGCGTCTCGATCTCGGGCGGCACGTAGCCGGCGTTCTTCAGCACGCGGATCGCGAGGCGCAGGTGCTCCGGCGCGTCGGCGACCGCGTCCGGTGGCAGCGGCCTTCCCTCGCCGGGCAGCCCGTCGAACGCGCCTTCGCGCGCGGCGGCGGCGATCTTCTGCTCGGCGATCCAGTCAAGGCTGTGCACGTTCGGTCCGCAGCTTGCCCGCGTCATGGTAGACCCAGTCGACGACCGCATCGAGTGCCGGCTGCGCGACGGCCGCGCGCGGATGATTGACGATCACGGCGACGATCCAGCGCCGGCCTTCGGCGTCGATCACGTAGCCGGCCAGCGCGCGCACGCCGTCCAGCGTGCCGGTCTTCAGCAGCGCCTGGCCGGCGACGTCGCCGTTGACGAAGCGACGCTGCACGGTGCCGTCCATCGCGGCCACCGCGAGCGAGCTCGCGAACTCCTCGCGGACGGGACTGCGATCGGCGGCGTCGAGCAGTGCCGCGAGCGACTGTGCCGAGATGCGGTCCGTCCGCGACAGGCCGGAGCCGTTGGCGATCTCGAGTTCCGGCATCCTGAGCTTCTGCGTCGCGAGCCAGCGCGCGATCGCCGCGCGTGCCTTTTCCGGCGTGCCCGGAGGGCCGTTGATCGCACCGAGCGTCAGGAACAGCTGCGCGGCCATCACGTTGTTCGACAGCTTGTTGATGTCGCGCATCACGTCATACAGCGGCGGCGACTGGAGCGTCGCGAACGGTTTCGCGTTCACCGGCGCGCGGCCGTTGCGCACGCCCCCGGCGAAGTCGCCGCCCGCGGCGGTGAACGCCCACGTGAAGATGCCCTGCACGTAGTGCGGGTGGTCGAGCAGCGACACGTACCAGTCGCGCTCGCCGCAATCGAGCGGGAAGCGACCGTCGAATTTCGCGGCGGCCGTGCGGCCCTGGTCGATGAACGTGCCGCCGACCGCCTGGCGCCAGTCGCCGCAGCGCCCCACGCCGTCGGCGACAACGTTCGCGCCCAGCGCGATGTTGGGCAATGGCGGATCGACGGTGACGCCGACGGCGGCCGGCGGCGCGGCTGCGCCGGCCGTGACGTTCGGCGTGAACAGGAAGCGCACGGACTTGAAACTCACGAGCAACGCGTCCGGGCCGACGTTGTAGGGCTTCAGCGGCTCGCCGTCGAACGCGGCAGGGTCGTACGGCGGCACCGCGAACCAGCTTCGGTCCAGGACCAGGTCGCCGTCGATCCGGTGGAGGCCGGCGGCGCGCAGCTGCGCGATGAACGACTGCCACTGCTCGACGGTGATCTTGGGGTCGCCATAGCCCTTGAGGATCAGGTCCCCGTGCAGCGTTCCGTCGGCATCCAGCGGACCGCCGAGGTAGGCCTCGGTCTTCCAGCGATAATCGCGGCCGAGTGTCTCCAGCGCGGCGAGCGTGGTGACGAGCTTCATGACCGACGCCGGCGTCATCGGCTTCGTGGCCTGGTGCGCGACGATGGGCCGCGTGGCGCCGGCCGCGCGCACGACCACCGCATACCCGCCCACGGGAATACCCGCCGCGCCGAACGCCCGCGAGATCGGTCGCGGCAGGTCCGCGGCCTGCCCGGCCGTCGCGGCGACGAGCAGCGCCAATAAATAGGGTCGGACCCTGCGGTGCAGCATCACGCGATGGCCAGCACGGCGTCCACGAGCTGGGCGTACTCGTCGTCGGTGAGGATGTAGGGCGGCATGAAATAGACGGTGTTGCCGATCGGGCGCAGCAGCACGTTGCGCGCGAGCGCCTCGCCGAAGAACCAACGCGCGAAGTCCGGTCGCGCTGACGTCACCTCGAACGCGTCGATCATTCCACAGCGGCGCAGGTTGGCGATGCGCGGGTGTGCAGCCAGCCTTGCACGCTGCGGCGCGCGGCGCGCCGCCGCCGCCCGGTTGGCCGCGACGACGTCGTCATCGCGGAAGATGTCCAGCACCGCGAGCGCGGCCCGGCACGCGAGCGGGTTACCCGTGTACGAATGCGAATGCAGGAAGCCGCGCGCCACGTCGTCGTCATAGAACGCGGCGTAGACGTCATCGGTGGTCATGACCGCCGACAGCGGCAGGTAGCCGCCGGTGATGCCCTTGGACAGGCACAGGAAATCAGGCCGGATGCCCGCCTGCTCGCACGCGAACAGCGTCCCGGTGCGGCCGAAGCCGGTCATGATCTCGTCGGCGATCAGGTGCACGCCGTGTTCGGCGCACAGCGCGGATGCCGCCGCCAGGTAGCTCGCGTCGTACATCCGCATGCCGGCAGCGCCCTGCACCAGCGGCTCGACGATCAGCGCGGCGGTCTCGCGCCCATGGACGGCAAGGTGGCGCGCCAACCCCGCCGCCGCGCGCGCGGAACGCTCCAGCGCGTCGCCGTCGCCAGCGGCCGGGCTCGGCACCGTCGCGTGCGCGCCGAGCAGCGGACCGTACGCGTCGCGGAAGATCGCGACGTCGGTGACGGCCAGCGCTCCCAGCGTTTCGCCGTGATAGCTGCCCGCGAGGTGCACGAACCGGCGCTTGTGCGGCTGGCCCCGATTGCGCCAGTAGTGGACGCTCATCTTCAGCGCGATCTCCACGGCGGAGGCCCCGTCGCTCGCATAGAACGCGTGACCGAGTCCGGCCGGTGCCAGCGTCGCGAGCCGCTCGGCAAGCTCCACGGCCGGCGCGTGCGTGAAGCCGGCGAGCATCGCGTGCTCGAGCGTGTCGAGCTGCGCATGCAATGCCGCGTTGATGCGCGGATTCGCGTGGCCGAACAGGTTGACCCACCACGACGACACCGCGTCGAGATAGCGCCGCCCGTCGAAATCGACCAGCCACGCGCCTTCACCGCGCGCGATCGGCACCAGCGGCAGCGCCTCGTGCACCTTCATCTGCGTGCACGGGTGCCAGACGGCGGCGCGGCTCCGCGCGAGCCACTCGTCGTTGGCAGACGTCACGGCCGGCCCAGGAAGATGTACCAGCTCGACGAGCCGCCGGTCGCGCGGCCGTACGCGACGTAGAACGGGCCCAGGAACGTGTCGAGGCCCACGAACAGCGCGCCGGCCTTGATCGTGTTGCCGAAACTCACGTCGCTGCGCTTCTGCCACGCGTTGCCGATCTCGGCCGAGGCGCCGACGTACCAGTCGCGGCCGATGAACGACAGCTGGCCCATCTTGTACAGGTATTCGGCGCGCGCGAGCCCGACGTACGGGCCGTACAACTGGTCGAGCTTCAGGCCGGAGAGGTTGAGGAAGCCGCCCAGTTGGTAATCATCGGCGAACGACAGGTCGTCCTGGCTCGACAACGCGACGCGCCCTCCCAGCAGCAGCTGGCTCTCCTTGGTCACGGGGATCGCCTGGAGCACTTCCACCCGGCCGCGACCGACCTTGCCGGACACGAAGTCCATGGAGTCGTTCTGCTGGCCGTAGAAGCCCGCAAGTTCCGCGCGCAGCCCGGTGCGCGGGAAATAGGGGTTGTCGAGCTGGTCGTAGCGCGCGAGGACCGCGACGCCGTTCTCCTTGACGCTTTCGTTCGGAAACGCCGGGTCGCCGATCTGCAGGTCGGCGCGGTACTGGTTGTGCGAGAAGCCGACGCGCACTTCTGCATACGGCGAGAACGCGTAGCCGAGGTCGAGGCCCGCCGGCGTCGTCAGCAGGCTGTACTCGGCCAGCCGCGAGCCGTTGGCTTGGAAGATATAGATGGGCTCGCGCTTGACCTGCCCGTACAACGACGCGAACCATGGCGAGCCGGGGCCCAGCGGCTGGTACAGCTCCGACGTGAAACGCCGGACGCTGCCGAGCTCCAGCTCGTTGGTCCACTCGAGCCCCCAGCGGTTGAGCCACGTCGACTTGGTCCCGGCGACGACGTTGAATTGCGATTCTCCCTGCAGGTCCGTCGACAGGTTGAGCCCGAAGCGCAGGTAGTTGGGGCCGAGCGAGTTCTCGCCGATCTGGAACTGGAGGCCGGCGCGGTGCTGCTCGTCGACGAGCCGGTACTCGATGCTGTCGAAGTCGCCGCTTCCGTAAAGGTCCGAGATCTGGGACGACACGCGGTCGACGCTGAACGGCTTGCCGATGTTGTCGTCGACGACGTGCGCGATGGCCGCGGGGTTGACGTGGTTCGTCCCCTCGATCTTCACGTAGTCGATGCGTGGCGTCGTCGCGGCGGGCGACTGCCTGCGCTCGACCTGGTACTGGGCATACGCGGCGGGCGACAGCGACAGCGGCGCGAGCTTGTCCGCAGCGCGCCGGGCCGCTTCCTCGCCGAGCGCGATGAACTGGTCACCCTTCTCGAAATCGAGGAACGTGAGGTCGCCGAGGTCGGGCTCGATCAGCACGTCGCCCGAGCGCAGCCGTGCGAGCTGCGCGCGCACGTTCTGCTCGGTCAGGATGTTGAGCGACTGCGACGTGAAGCCGACGATCGACTGCAGCTGCGCCTTGCTCATCAGCGGCGTGCCGATGTTGATCGCGATGACGATGTCGGCGCCCATCGCCTGCACGACGTCGACGGGCAGGTTGTTGACGAGGCCGCCGTCGCCGTAGATGTGGTCGCCGATCGTCACCGGCGCGAACAGGCCCGGCACCGACATGCTCGCGCGGATCGCCTCGTACAGCGGCCCCGAGCGGAACACCATCTGCTGGCCGGTGACCATGTCGGTCGCGACGGCACGGAACGGGATCGGCAGCTCGTCGAACGACCCGAGCGTGTCGTCCTGGCGCGTGCGGTCGTGCAACCACAGCTCGAGGTTGGCGCCCGAGATGGCACCGCGAAACACGTGGACCTGGTTGTCGCGGATGCCGAGCTCGATCGGCAATGGGTACTGTGCCAGGTACTCCTTGCGCCGGATCGACAGGTCCTGGCGCGGCGGGCGGTCGGAGAACATCAGCGGCCAGTCCATCGACCGCACCTGCTTCTCGAGCTCCGCCGACGACATCCCGGACGCGTAGAGCCCGCCGACGATGGACCCCATGCTCGTCGCGGCGATGTAATCGATCGGAATGCGCATCTGCTCCAGCACGTGCAGTACGCCGACGTGCGTCAGCCCGCGCGCGCCGCCGCCCGACAGCACGAGCCCGATGCGCGGGCGGGGCTTGTCGGCGCGATCCGCGAGCGCCGGCGGGGGCGCGAGCGTCGGCGCGGGAGCCGGCGCCGCCTGCGGGGCCGCTGGGGCGGCCGCGGCCGGCGCGGCGGCACGCGGCGCCGTGCCCGGCGCCTGCGCATGGGCAACCGGCCCCAACGCGACGAGGACGATCGCAACGACGCCGCGGGTGGCGGGAAGGATACTGCGCGAGATACTGTTCGCGTGCCTGTTCACGCCGCGTGCATGTGCATCAGAGGGCGAGTGGAAGTCACCGCAGCCAGGCCGAGTATACCGGGCGTCGTCGCCGCATTCGTCGCAGCGGTGGCGGCGCTCGCGTTCGGCACCCCGACGCACGCGGACCCCGCGGTGCGCACGTTGCAGCCCGGTGACGCCCATGTGCACTTTTCGCTGCCGGCGTTCGGCTGGACGCGGCTGGAAGGCGATTTTCCGCGCGTCACCGGCACCGTCGGCGTCGACGAAGCGGCGCGCACCGCTGCCGTCGACCTGGCGGCGGACGTCGCCGCCGTCGACGCGGGGGCCGCATGGCGCAACGCGTTCCTGCGCAGCGAGACGGTATTCGACGCCGCGCGCTTTCCGCTGATCCGGTTCCACTCGACCAGCGCGCGCTTCGAGCATGGCGCGCTGCGCACGGTCGCGGGCGTGCTCGCGCTGCACGGCGTCGAGCACGAGGTCGAATGGACGGTGGCGCCGACCGCGTGCGTCGCGGGACCGGGCTGTCCGCTGCGCGCGACGCTCACGCTGCATCGCGCGGACTACGCGATGGACTACGGCCAGCCGCTCGTCGGCGACGAGGTCGAGCTGGAGTTCGTGCTCGAGCGTCGCTAGAGCTGGTCGCGCAAGCGCGTGACGGCAGCGGTGAGCGCGCGCGAGATGCCGGGCTCGCGGACCGAGTGTCCCGCGTCGGGCACGACGATGTACTCCGCCTCGGGCCACGCCGCCGCGAGCGCATGCGCGCTCACCGGCGGGCAGACGACGTCGTAGCGGCCCTGCACGATCGTGCAGGGGAGGTGGCGCAGCCGGTCGACGTTGCCCACCAGCTCGTCGTCGCCGAGGAAGGCGCGGTGGCGAAAGTAGTGCGCCTCGATGCGGGCGATCGCGAGCGAGGCCGCGTCGCTGTCGGGCAGTGCCGGCTCGGCCGGCGGCATCAGCGTGAGGCAGGCGCTTTCGTAACCATCCCAGTGCCGCGCGGCGGGCAGGTGCACGGCCGGATCAGGATCGCACAGCCGCGTCAGGTAGCCGCTGAGGAGGTCGTGGCGTTCGCCTTCCGGCAGGAAGTGCGCATAGCGTTGCCACGCCTCGGGCTGGAACGCGCGGATTCCGTGCAGGAACCAATCGATCTCCGCCGGCGTCCCGAGGAAGATCCCGCGCAGCACCAGTCCCAGCACCCGCGCGGGCCATGTCTGCGCATACGCGAGCGCAAGCGTGGAGCCCCACGACCCGCCGAACAGCGCCCAGCGATCGATGCCAAGGTGCTCCCGCAGCCGCTCCATGTCCGCGACCAGGTCCCATGTCGTGTTGTCGACGATGTCGGCGGTCGGGGTCGAGCGCCCCGCGCCGCGCTGGTCGAACAGCACGATCCGCCAGCGCACGGGATCGAAGAAGCGGCGGTGGTGCGGCAGGCATCCGCCACCCGGTCCGCCATGCAGGAACACGATCGGCACGCCCGCAGGGTTGCCGCACTCTTCCCAATACAGCGTGTGCCGTGCGTCGACGGCGAGCCGGCCCGTCGCGCGCGGCTCGATGTCGGGGTGCAGCCAGTCAGTCATTGGGGGCGTCGCCCGCCGCCCTGCGCCCCACCCTCACTTCTTCGACTTGAACGCGACGACCTTCTGCTTCTGCACGCCGAGGCCCTCGATGCCGACCGTCATCGTGTCGCCGACCTTGAGGAACGTCGGCGGCTTCATGCCGAGGCCGACCCCCGGCGGCGTGCCCGTGGTGATCACGTCACCCGGCATCAGCGTCATGTAGCGCGACAGGTCGGCCACCAGCGCGGCGATGCCGAAGATCATCGTACTGCTGCTGCCGTTCTGGACGCGCTTGCCGTTGACGTCGAGCCACATCGGCAGGTTCTGCACGTCCTTGATCTCGTCGGTCGTCACCAGCCACGGCCCCATCGGGCCGAACGTGTCGAACGACTTGCCCTTGCTCCACTGCGTGCCGCTGCGCTTCATCTGGTATTCGCGCTCGGACACGTCGTTGACGATGCAGTAGCCCGCGACGTACTTCAACGCGTTCTTCTCGTCGACGAAGCTCGCCTTGCGGCCCATGACGAACGCGAGCTCGACTTCCCAGTCGAGTTGCGTCGACCCCGGCGGCATGATCACGTTGTCGTTGGGTCCGCAGATCGAGGTCTGGGGCTTGTAGAACACGATCGGGTGCTCGGGGATGGGCGCGCCCGTTTCCTTCGCGTGGTCGATGAAGTTGAGGCCGATGGCGATGAACTTGTCCGGCTTGGCGACACAGGGGCCGAGGCGGGGCTTGCCCGCCACCAGCGGCAGCTTCTTCGTGTCGAGCTTGCGCAGCGCGGCGAGCGACGCGGGGGCGAGCGTGGAACCGTCGATGTCCTTGACCTTGCGCGACAGGTCGCGCAAGCGGCCGTCGGCGTCGATGAGGCCGGGCTTTTCCTTGCCGGCGGGGCCGTAGCGTACGAGCTTCATGCAATGTCTCCAGTGCGGGTGTGATCAGATGGTCATGCCGCCGTCGACCGAGAATACCTGGCCGGTGGCGAAGCGGGATTCCTCGGATGCGAGGTAGACGACGATCGGCGCGATCTCCTCGGCCTTGGCCAGGCGCCCCATCGGCTGGCGCGCGACGAACATCTTGCGCGCTTCCACGGGGTCGGCGAACGCGTTGATGCGGTCGGCGAGCGACGGCGTGTCGACGGTGCCGGGCGCGATCGCGTTGCAGCGCACGCCCTTCTGCACGTAGTCCGCCGCCACCGACTTCGTGAGGCCGATGACGGCCGCCTTGCTGGCGCCATACGCGCAGCGGTTGGCGATGCCCTTCACCGAACCCGCGACGGAGGCCATGTTGATGATCGACGACGCGGCGCCGTCGCGCGCGTTGCGCTCGAGCATCGCGGGCAACGCGGCCTTGATCGCGACGTACATCGCGCGGACGTTGAGCGCGAAGCTCCGGTCCCAGTCGGCGGCGGACGTCTCCAGGATCGAGCCCTGGTGCACCCAGCCGGCGCAGTTGAACATCACGTCGAGCGGCGGCAGCGCGGAGACCGCGCGGACGACGGCGGCGTCGTCCATGACGTCGAGTCGCGCCGTGTGCACGTTGGGGATGCCGGCGAAGGCGGCGAGCGCCGCCTCGTTCACGTCCGTCGCGTGCACCGTCGCGCCTTCGCGCGCCATCGCCGTCGCCGCGGCGTAGCCGATGCCCTGGCCCGCGGCCGTCACGAACGCGAGCTTGCCTTTGAGTCGATCGCCCAAGTCTCCTCCTGGTGGCCGGATTGCCCGTGTTCGCCGGGCTGGCGCCGCGCGGCAGGCAGCGGCGCCCAAGCCCGCGATTGTACGCGCGTGCTCGAATTGGTAATACCACTTGACCACCACGGCCGGCACGGCTAACGTGCGTTCCCGCTCGCCGCGCGCACGGCGTGGCGCCGTCCCCCCTCCCATGCCGCTTGCAAGCATCGAACCGCGCCGGCTGTACCAGCAGATCGCCGACCAGATCCGCGGGATGATCGCCGCGGGCGAATTCGCGATCGGCGCGCGGCTGCCGCCCGAACGCGACCTCGCACGGCAGCTGGGCGTGTCGCGCCCGTCGGTCCGCGAGGCACTGATCGCGCTGGAAGTGGAAGGGCTCGTCGACGTGCGCATCGGTTCCGGCATTTACGTCCGCGCGGTGCCGCGCGCCGCCGGTGGCGAGCCGGCGCAGGCCGCGGCGGGGCCGTTCGAACTGCTGCGCGCGCGCAACGTGATCGAGGCGGAATGCGCGGTGCTCGCGGCCAGGTCCGCGCGCCGCGCGCAGGTGGAGGCGATCGCAGCGTCGCTCGCGGAGATGGAAGCCGAGCTCGCGCGCGGCGTGCAGCCGCTGGCCGGCGACCGGCTGTTTCACCTGCGGATCGCCGAAGCCACGGGCAACGGCGCGCTCGTCCACGTCGTCAAGATGCTGTGGGAGGAGCGGACCGGCCCTCTGTACAAGCAGCTCGAGCACCATTACGACGACCCGGGGCTTTGGCAGGCGGCGCTTCGCGAGCATCATGCGATTGCCCGGGCCATCGCGGCGCACGACGCCGATGCCGCGCGCGCCGCGATGCGCCGCCACCTGAACCAGGCGTATCGCCGCTTCAGCGCGGGCTGGGACGCGCAACACTGACCGCGCCACGAAGGATGCCGATGCTTGCCTGCCGGATACACGCCAAGGAGGACCTGCGGATCGAGCCGGACGCCGCGCCCGCGCCCGGCGCGGGCGAGGTCGTCGTCGAGCTCGGTGCGGCCGGCATCTGCGGCTCCGACCTCCACTACTACTTCGAAGGGGCCAACGGCAACTTCGTCATCCGCGAGCCGCTGATTCCCGGGCACGAGGCATCCGGCACCGTCGTCGGCGTCGGCGCGGGCGTCACGCGCGTGGCCGCAGGCGACCGCGTCGCCGTGTCGCCGTCGCATCCGTGCGGCCGCTGCGATTATTGCCGCGAGGGCCGCGAGCAGCTGTGCACCGACATGCGCTTCCTCGGCAGCGCCAGCCGCTACCCGCACATGCAGGGGATGTTCCGCCAGCGCTTCGTGACGGGCGAGCGGCAGTGCTACCCGGTCACCACCGACGTCACGCTCGGCGAGCTCGCGTTCGCCGAGCCGCTCGCAGTCGGGCTGCACGCGGTGCGGCGCGCCGGCGACCTGCTCGGCAAGCGCGTGCTGGTGACGGGCGCCGGTACGATCGGTTGCCTGACGGTGATCGCCGCGCGGCTCGCAGGCGCCGCGCACGTGACGGTCAGCGACGTGCTGGAGCGGCCGTTGGCGAAGGCCGCGGAAGTGGGCGCCGACCGCACCGTGCGCGTCGATCGCGATGCTGCGGCGCTGGCGACACCCCAGTTCGACGTCGCGTTCGAGGTATCCGGCCATCCCGCAGCGTTCGCCGCGTGCCTCGCGTCGGCGCGGCGCGGCGCGCGTATCGTGCAGGTGGGCACGCTGCCGCAGCAGCCGCTGCCGGTCGTCGTCAACGACATCATGGCGCGCGAGCTCGACGTCGTCGGCGCGTTCCGCTGGGGCGTCGAGTTCGACTGGGCCGTCGACGCGATCGCGACGCGGCGCGTCGACGTGCGCCCGTTGCTGTCCGCCCAGTTCCCGTTGCAGGATGCGGTGGCCGCGTTCCACGCGGCCGCCGACAAGAACCGCAGCACCAAGGTCCAGGTGGTGCTCGGCCACGTTTGATCCATCGCCGCACGAGACGGCATACAGGAGGAATGGCAATGTTCGGAAAGACCAAGGCAGTGCTGGCCGCGGTGGTCGCGGCGGTGGCGATCGCGGCAACGCCCGCGGCCGCGCAAACCAAGCTCAAGTGGGCGCACGTCTACGAGGCGAGCGAGCCGTTCCACAAGTGGTCGGTGTGGGCCGCCGAGGAGATCAAGAAGCGGAGCCACGGCAAGTTCGAGATCGAGGTGTTCCCGGCTTCGACGCTCGGCAAGGAAAGCGACATCAACCAGGGGCTCCAGCTCGGCACTGTCGACATCATCATCTCGGGCCTCTCGTTCGCGGCGCGCACGTACCCGCGCATCGGCGTCGGCTACTACCCGTACACGTTCCGTGACGCGGACCACCTGCTGGCGTTCGCCAAGAGCCCGCTGTTCAAGGACATGGCCGACGGCTATCGCAACAAGTCGGGCGGCATCCAGATCACGGCGATGACGTACTACGGCATCCGGCAGACGACGTCCAACCGCGACTTCAACGACTGCGCGGGCATGAAAGGCCTGAAGATCCGCGTGCCCGACGTGCCGGCCTACCTGGCGATGCCCAAGAGCTGTGGCGCCAATCCCGCCCCGATCGCGTTCGCCGAGGTCTACCTCGCGCTGCAGAACGGCACCGTCGAAGCGCAGGAGAACCCGCTGACGACGATCGAGGCGAAGAAGTTCTACGAGGTGCAGAAGAACATCATCCTGACCGGCCACATCGTCGACTCGCTGGCCACGCAGGTGGCGCCGCACGTGTGGAACAAGCTGACGCCGGCCGAGCAGGCGATGTTCACCGAGGTGATGCAGCAGGCCGCGGCGGGCGCCTCCAACGACATCAAGAAGCGCGAAGGCGAGCTGGCCGAGGAATTCAAAAAGAAGGGGCTCAACGTCCACACGGTCGACAAGTCGTCGTTCCGCGACGCGGTGCTGAAGCAGGTATCGTTCGAATCGCTCGGCTACCAGAAGTCGGACTGGGAAGCGATCCAGGCGATCAAGTAACGCCGCGTCCACCATGGCCCACGACACCGCCCCCGCGCCGGTGATCGACGAGTCCGGTCATTTCCACACGACCGACGATCCGATCGACCTCACCGGCTACCTGTTCGAGGACTGGCTCGCGCTCGGCTTCTTCGTGCTGCTGGCCCTCGACGTGTTCTACCAGTTCGTCACGCGTTACGTGATCAACGACTCGGCCGCCTGGACGGAGGAGATCGCGCGTTACCTGCTGATCTGCACCGTGTTCGTCGCGATCTCGGCGACGGCCCGGCGGACCCGTCACGTGCACGTGGATTTCCTGTACCGGTTGCTCCCCGCGGGGGCGGGGCGCGTGCTGTCGACGCTCGTCGACGGCGTCCGCATCGCGTTCTTCGCGACGGCCGTCGTGCTGACGCTGTCGATGATGGAGAAGATGAGCAACTACAAGATGACGATCGTCGACCTGCCGATGAACCTGGTCTACGGCGTCTGCCTGTTCGGCTTCGCGTGCGCGACGTGGCGCTCCGTCCAGGTGGCGCGCGAGAACTGGAAGCGCGGCTACTCGGTCCTGGAGCGTCCGGAACACGCCATCGAGGAGGCGATCGAATGACCGGCACGCTCCTCACGTCCTTCCTGGCGTTCATGGTCACCGGCGTGCCGGTGGCCATCGCGATGGCCGGCGCGTCGCTGCTGTACATCCTGCTGACCGGCAACATCCCGCCGATGGTGGTGGTGCACCGGATGATCAGCGGCATCGACAGCTTCCCGCTGCTGGCCGTCCCGTTCTTCATCATGGCCGGCAACCTGATGAACAACGCCGGCATCACCAACCGCATCTACAACTTCGCGCTGGCGCTCGTCGGCTGGATGAAGGGCGGGCTGGGCCACGTCAACATCGTGGGCTCGGTGATCTTCGCCGGCATGTCGGGCACCGCGATCGCGGATGCCGCGGGCCTGGGCACGATCGAGATCAAGGCGATGCGCGACCACGGGTACTCGAAGGAGTTCTCGGTGGGCGTCACGGCCGCGTCGGCAACGCTCGGCCCGATCATCCCGCCGTCGCTGCCCTTCGTCATCTACGCGATGGTCGCCAACGTGTCGGTCGGCCAGCTGTTCCTGGCGGGCATCCTGCCAGGCGGCGTGATGACGATCCTGATGATGCTGACGGTGGCCTGGTTCGCGCACCGCAACGGCTGGGGCGCCGACGTCAAATTCCAGTGGCCGCGCGTGTCGCGGGCGCTGGTCGAGCTGCTGATCGTCATCGCATTCCCGCTCGTCATCTGGGGCGCCGTGGCGCTGGACGTCAACGCTGTCGTCGCGACCGTCGTCGCGCTCGTCGTGCTGTTCGGCCTGGACTGGAAGTTCAAGTTCGAGGCCGTGCTGCCGATCATGACGCCGGTGCTGCTGATCGGCGGCATGAGCACGGGCGTGTTCACGCCGACCGAAGGCGCGGTCGCGGCTTGCGTCTGGGCGCTGTTCCTGGGCCTCGTCTGGTACCGGACGCTGTCGTGGAAGATGCTCGTCAAGGTGTCGATGGACACGATCGAGACGACGGCCACCGTGTTGTTCATCGTCGCCGCGGCGTCGATCTTCGGATGGCTGCTGACGGCCACGCGCGTCACCGACATGGTGGCGATGTGGGTGCTGTCGTTTACGCACTCGCCGTGGGTGTTCCTGCTGCTCGTCAACCTGCTGTTGCTGTTCGTCGGCTGCTTCCTCGAGCCGACGGCCGCCATCCTGATCGCGACGCCGGTACTGATGCCGGTTGTGCTGCAGCTCGGCATCGACCCGGTGCACTTCGGCCTGATCGTCGTGCTGAACCTGATGATCGGCCTCTTGCATCCGCCGATGGGCATGGTGCTGTTCGTGCTGGCGCGCGTCGCCAACATGTCGCTCGAGCGGACGACGATCGCCATCCTGCCGTGGCTCGTGCCGCTGCTGCTGAGCCTCGTGCTGATCACCTACGTGCCGGCGGTCTCGCTGTGGCTGCCGCGGATGTTCTACCACTGACATGTCACCAATCGAGCACATCGAGATCCTGAAGGTCGACCTGCCGCCGAAGGTCGTGCGCACGGACGCGATCCAGTCCTTCGTCACGCAGGAAACGCCGATCGTACGCATCAGGTGCGCCGACGGCGCGGTGGGCACCGGCTACACGTACACGATCGGCACCGGGGGCTCGTCGGTCGTCGCGCTGTTGCGCGATCACCTGTGCCCGCGGCTGATCGGCCGCGACGCGGCCGAAGTCGAGCGGCTGTGGAAGGAGCTGTTCTTCCACACGCATGCGACGGCCGTGGGTGCGATCACCGCGCTCGCGCTGGCCGCGATCGACACGGCGCTGTGGGACTTGCGGTGCCGGCGCGCCGGCTTGCCGCTGTGGCAAATGGCCGGGGGCGCGCAGCCGCGCGTGCCGACGTACACGACCGAAGGCGGCTGGCTGCACCACCCGGCGCAGCAGCTCGTCGACGAAGCGCTGGCGGCGAAGGCGGAAGGGTTCAAGGGCGCCAAGTTCAAGGTGGGCAAGCCGTCGCTCGCCGAGGACGTGACGCGGCTTGCCGCTGTCCGCGCCGCCGTCGGCGATGATTTCGAGGTGATGATCGACGCCAACCAGGCGTTCACCGTCGGCGAGGCATTGCGCCGGGCCCACGCGTACGCGCCGCTCAACCTCGCGTGGTTCGAGGAACCGTTGCCGGCGGAAGACCTCGCCGGGCACGTCGAGCTCGCGCGCCACGCGACGATGCCCATCGCCGTCGGCGAGTCGATCTACCACCCGGCGCATTTCCGCGAATACCTGGAACGCGACGCCTGTTCGATCGTCCAGGTCGACTGCGCGCGGATCGGCGGGATCACGCCCTGGCTCAAGGTGGCCCACCTGGCCGAAACTTTCAATGTCGCCGTCTGTCCCCATTTCCTGATGGAGCTGCACGTGTCGCTGACCGCTGCGGTGCCCAACGGCGCCTGGGTCGAGTACATCCCGCAACTCGACGCGATCACGACGTCGCGGATGGCCATCGCGGACGGCCATGCGCTGGCGCCGATGACGCCGGGCCTGGGCATCGACTGGGACGAGGACGCGCTCGCCCGGCTCGCCGTCACGCGCGACCGCATCACCCGCAAGGATTGACCATGGTTACCGCCGCTTCACCCACGATCCGCCTCCACCCGAACGACGACGTCGTCATCGCACGCTCGCAGCTGGTCGGTGGCACGCGGCTCGGCGACGAGAACGTCACGGTCTCGGGGCTCGTCCCGCCCGGCCACAAGGTCGCGACGCGCGCGTTGAAGAAAGGCGACCCCGTCAAGCGCTACAACCAGATCATCGGCTTCGCGAGCCGCGACATCGCGCCCGGCGAGCACGTGCATCTCAACAACCTGGCGATGGGTGCGTTCGACCGCGACTACGCGTTCGGCGCGGACGCGCGACCCACGGTGCCCGCGGCGCCGCAGGCGACGTTCGAGGGCATCGTGCGGCCCGACGGGCGCGTCGCCACGCGCAACTACATCGGCATCCTGTCCACCGTCAATTGCAGCGCCACGGTCGCGCGCGGCATCGCGGGGCACTTCACGCGCGAGCGGCTCGCCCGCTGGCCCAACGTCGACGGCGTCGTCGCGCTGACGCACGGCTCGGGCTGCGGCATGGACACGCAGGGCGAAGGCATGCAGCTCTTGCGCCGCACGCTGGGCGGGTACGCGCGGCACGCCAACTTTGCCGGCGTGCTGATGATCGGCCTCGGCTGCGAGGCCAACCAGATCTCGTCGCTGATGGGCGCCGAAGGGCTGGCGGAAGGGCCGCTGCTGCAGACGTTCAGCATCCAGGACACGGGCGGCACGGCCAGGACGATCGCGCACGGCATCGAGCTCGTCGAGGCGATGCTGCCGCACGCCAACCAGGTCCACCGGCAGACGGTGCCCGCTTCGCACATCACGATCGGGCTGCAATGCGGCGGCTCGGACGGCTATTCGGGCATCACGGCCAATCCCGCGCTGGGCGCTGCCGTCGACATGCTCGTGCGCCATGGCGGCACGGCCATATTGTCGGAAACGCCCGAGATCTACGGGGCCGAGCACCTGCTGACGCGGCGCGCCGTATCGCGCGCCGTCGGCGAGAAGCTCGTGTCGCGGATCAAATGGTGGGAGGACTACACGACGCGCGAGAAGGGCGAGATGAACAACAACCCGTCGCCCGGCAACAAGGCGGGCGGGCTCACGACGATCCTCGAGAAATCGCTGGGCGCGGTGGCCAAGGGTGGCACCACCAACCTCGTCGACGTCTACGAATATGCGGAGCCGGTGACGGCGCACGGCTTCGTCTACATGGACACGCCCGGCTACGATCCGGTGTCCGCGACGGGCCAGGTGGCCGGCGGCGCCAACCTGATCTGCTTCACGACCGGCCGCGGCTCGGCCTATGGCTGCGCACCGGCGCCGTCGCTGAAGCTCGCAACCAACTCGCAGCTGTGGACGCGGCAGGAAGAGGACATCGACCTCAACTGCGGTGTCATCGCCGACGGCACCGCGTCGATGGACGAGGTCGCGCAGCACCTGTTCGCGCTGATCCTCGAGACCTGCTCGGGCCAGCGTACCAAGAGCGAAGTGCACGGCTACGGCCAGAACGAGTTCGTGCCGTGGTACCTCGGCGCCGTCATGTGACGCCGGTGCCAACCCTGTTCCCGACGAAGACCTGACATGCCCAAGTCCCGCAAGCCCTCCAAGCACGGCACGCCGCCGCGCAAGCTCCGCTCCACCGAATGGTTCGGCCGCCACGACCGCGACGCGCTCGTGCACCGGTCGTGGATGAAGAACCAGGGGCTGCCGCACGACCTGTTCGACGGCCGCCCGGTCATCGGCATCTGCAACACGTGGTCCGAGGTGACGCCGTGCAACGCGCACTTCCGCGAGCTCGCCGAGCACGTGAAGGCCGGCGTGCTGGAAGCCGGCGGCTTCCCGCTCGAGTTCCCGGTCATGAGCCTCGGCGAGACGCTGATGCGGCCGACGACGATGCTGTTCCGCAACCAGGTGGCGATGGACGTCGAGGAATCGATCCGCGCCAACCCGTTCGACGGCATCGTGCTGATGATGGGCTGCGACAAGACGACGCCCGCGCTGCTGATGGGCGCCGCGTCGTGCGACCTGCCGACGATCGGCATCTCCGGCGGCCCGATGCTGAACGGCAAGTTCCGCGGCCACGACATCGGCTCCGGCACGCACGTGTGGAAGTTCACGGAAGCGCTGAAGACCGGCGAGATGAAGCTGAAGGATCTCACCGAGGCGGAGGCCTGCATGTCGCGCAGCGCCGGCCATTGCATGACGATGGGCACCGCGTCGACGATGGCGTCGATGGTCGAGTCGCTGGGCATGGCGCTGCCGACGAACGCCGCGATCCCCGCCGTCGACTCGCGCCGCAAGGTCCTGTGCCGGATGAGCGGCCGGCGCATCGTCGAGATGGTGAAGGAGGATCTGGTGATGTCGAAGATCCTCACGAAGAACGCGTTCGAGAACGCGATCGTCGTCAACGGCGCGATCGGCGGCTCGACGAATGCCGTCGTCCACCTGCTCGCGATCGCCGGGCGGCTCGGCATCGACGTCACGCTCGACGACTGGGACCGGCTGGGCCGCGACGTGCCCTGCCTCGTCGACCTGATGCCGTCGGGACGCTTCCTGATGGAAGATTTCTACTACGCGGGCGGCCTGCCCGTCGTGATCCGCGAGATCGAGTCCTTCATCCACAAGAAGGCGCTGACCGTGAACGGGCGCACGCTGTGGCAGAACTGCCGCGACGCGGTCAACTACAACACCGAGGTGATCACGCCGCTCGCCAAGCCGTTCAAGAAGCAGGGCGGCATCGCGGTCCTGCGCGGCAACCTGGCCCCCGACGGCGCAGTGCTGAAGCCATCGGCGGCCACGCCGAAACTGATGAAGCACAGCGGTCGCGCGGTCGTGTTCGAGAGCATCGACGACTTGCATGCGCGCATCGACGACCCGAAGCTCGACGTGCAGGAGACCGACATCCTGGTGCTCAAGAACTGCGGACCGCGCGGCTATCCCGGGTTTCCGGAGGTCGGCAACTTCGCGCTGCCTGCCAAGCTGCTGAAGAAGGGCGTTACCGACATGATCCGCATCTCGGACGCGCGGATGTCCGGCACCGCGTACGGCACCGTCGTGCTGCACACGGCGCCGGAAGCCGCGGTAGGCGGCCCGTTGGCGCTGGTCGAGACCGGTGATCGGATCACGCTGGACGTGCCGGCGCGCAAGCTGCAGTTGCACGTCGACGAGGCCGAGCTCGAGCGTCGCCGTGCGCGCTGGACGCCGCTGCCACCCCACAGCGACCGTGGCTGGGTCAAGCTCTATTGCGCGACGGTGCTCCAGGCGGACAAGGGCGTCGACCTCGACTTCCTGGTCGGCGGGTCGGGCGCGAAGGTCGGCCGCGAAAGCCACTGACACCAGAGGACGTCCGGCCCGCGACGGCGACGCGCGTGCCGGTGTTTCTCCTGCATGCCAATGGGGGCACCGCGCATTTACTCCCCGGGCAATCGGCGTAGCATCGGGACCCGCAGCACCGGAGCGTCCCGATACGACGGGCGCCCATTGAACTGGCCCATTCAATTTCACGGAGGAGCTCATGGAACCAACGGGACTGATCGTCTGGCTGATCATCGGCGCTATCGCAGGCTGGCTTGCCGGGCTGATCATGAAGGGCAGGGGATTCGGCGTCCTCGGCAACATCGTTGTCGGCATCATCGGTGCGTTCATCGGCGGCTGGCTGCTCGGCAGCCTGGGCGTGTTCGCCGGCGGCATCCTCGGGTCGATCATCACCGCCGTCATCGGCGCGGTCGTCCTGCTGTTCATCGTGGGACTGATCAAGCGCGCGTGACGCGCTGACGCCGGCGCGCGCCGTCGCGAGGCCGCGCGCGCCGGGCTTCCCGCGCGGAGTGGCCACTACCGTTCGGATATACGGTATAGTGGCCCGATGGCTGCGCTGCGCACGCCCCGGGGCATCATCCCCATCGTCCCGGCCAAGGGCCGCGGCGCCACGTCGAATCGGGAATCGCGGTTCGACGCGTGGCAGCGCGAGACCGACCTCGGCTATCTGGAGGACGCGCGGCGCGACGACGACGCGCCCACGGGCGTCGTCGCGCGCACGGAAGTCACCGACGAAGTCGCCAAGAGCATCGTCGCGCACAACGCGTCTCCCGACATCCCGTTCGATCGCTCGATCAATCCCTACCGCGGCTGCGAGCACGGCTGCATCTATTGCTACGCGCGGCCCACGCACGCGTATCTCGGCCTGTCGCCGGGGCTCGATTTCGAGACCCGGATCCGCGCCAAGGTCAACGCGGCCGAGCTGCTGGAGCGCGAGCTGCGCCGTCCTGGCTACCAGCCGCGATTCATCGCGCTCGGCGCCAACACCGACCCGTATCAACCGGCCGAGCGGCAGCGCGGCATCACGCGCGCGGTGCTCGAGGTGCTCGAGCGGTTCAACCACCCGGTGGGCATCACCACGAAGTCGGCGCTGGTCGAGCGCGACATCGACATCCTGGCGCGGATGGCCGAGAAGCGCCTCGTGCGCGTGTTCCTGTCCATCGCCACGCTGGACCACGACGTGTCGCGCACACTCGAGCCGCGCACGTCCGCGCCGCGCCGCCGGCTCGAGGCGGTGCGCACGCTCGCGGCGGCCGGCATCCCGGTGGGCGTGATCACGGCGCCCATCATCCCCGCGATCACCGACGTCGCGCTGGAGACGGTGCTCGAAGCCGCCGCCGAAGCGGGTGCCGACAGCGCAGGCTACGTCATCCTGCGGCTGCCGCTCGAAATTCGTGACCTGTTCGTCGAATGGCTCGAGTCGCATTACCCGTTGCGGGCCGAGCACGTGATGAGCATCGTCCGCCAGATGCGGGGCGGTCGCGATTACGACAGCGAGTTCGGTACGCGGATGCGCGGCGCGGGGCTTTTCGCCGAGCTGATCGCCAAGCGCTTCACGCTGGCGACGCGCCGGCTGGGCCTCAACGCGCGCCGCTACGAATTCGACGTCGCGCGCTTCGCCGTGCCGCGCGCGGAAGGACCGCAGCGCGAGCTGTTCTAGCGGGCGCGGGCGCGCGCCTGCTGCGCTATGATGGCGGCCCGCCCGCCGCGCTGCCGTCCACCGCTCGATGACCACGCCGAAGAAGCACGGGTTCGACACGCTGTCGCTGCACGCCGGTGCCGCGCCCGATCCCGCCACCGGCGCGCGTGCCACGCCGATCTACCAGAGCGCGTCGTTCGTGTTCGACGACAGCGACCACGCGGCGTCGCTGTTCAACATGGAGCGTGCGGGCCACGTCTACTCGCGGCTCTCCAATCCCACCGTCGCCGTGCTGGAGGAGCGCATCGCCGCGCTCGAAGGCGGCGTCGGCGCCATCGCCACGGCGAGCGGCCAGGCCGCGCTGTTCCTCGCGATCTCCACGCTGATGGGCGCCGGCGGGCACGTCGTCGCGTCGAGCGCGCTGTACGGCGGCTCGCACAACCTGCTCGACTACACGCTGCCGCGCTTCGGCATCCGCACGAC
>JAFEDG010000143.1 GCA_018241745.1 Pseudomonadota bacterium | reverse complement strand
GCCGCTGCGCCGGCCGCCGCCACGACGCCCGCCAACACGTCCGACCCGGCCGCCATTGCGCCCGCGCCTACGCCCCCGGCGCAACTCGCCGATGCGGCACGCCCATTGCCGGACGGGCCGGTCTACTGGTGTGCGGTCGGGGACGCGCGCACCGAGATCATCACCGAGCCATCGCTCGCGCGACTGTGCCGGCGTGCGCCCGAAATGGGACCGTGCCAGTACGAACGCAATGCATGCCGCCGGCGCGGCGGGACGGTGCTGACGGGCGCGGACATTCCGGTGACGCCTGCGGTCGAGGCCGAATACGACCGGCGCGTGCTGCGCGTCACGCTGAACGCGGAGGGGCGGGCGGCCCCACGCTGATCGCCGGGGCTATTGCGCGGCGAACGTGTCGCAGTTGCGGATGTCTCCGGTGTCGAGGCCGCGCTTGAACCACATGCTGCGCTGTTGCGCGGACCCGTGCGTGAAGCCTTCCGGCACGACGTAGCCCTGCGTCATCTTCTGGATCTTGTCGTCGCCGACCGCGGCCGCCGCGCGCAGCCCGTCGTCGACGTCGCCGGGATCGAGCAGGTTGCGCTTCGCCGCGTAATAGCCCCAGACGCCGGCATAGCAATCCGCCTGCAGTTCCAGCCGTACCGACAGCGCGTTGCGATCGCGTTCCGACGCGCGCGCCTGCGCCCGGTCCACCTTCTGCATCGTGCCGAGCAGGTTCTGGACGTGGTGGCCGACCTCGTGCGCGACGACGTAGGCCTGGGCGAACTCGCCCGGGGCGCCGAAGCGCTGCGCGAGCTCGCGGAAGAAGGACGTGTCGAGATAGAGCTTCTGGTCGGCGGCACAGTAGAACGGACCCATCGCCGCGGACGCGCGGCCGCACGCGGATTGCACGGCCCCGGTGAACAGCACGAGCGTCGGCGGCGGATACTGCTTGCCCATCGTCCGGAAGACCGCGGTCCACACGTCCTCGGTGTCGCCGAGCACGCCGCGGATCATCCGCTGCTCGTCGGGAATGGGGGCCTTCTGCGCCGGGGCCTGAGCGCCGGATTGCGGACCATACCCCGGCTGCGCCTGCGGCGGCGCGGATTGGGGCGCCGGGCCGCCGTCACCGCCCCCGAGCAGCTGGAGCGGGTTGATGCCGAAGATCAGGCTGACGATGAACAGGATGACGATGCCACCCAGCCCGAGGCGCATTCCGCCGCCGCCGAAGCCGCCGCCACCGCCATAGCCGCCACCGAAGCTCCCTTGGCCGGTGCGGTCCTCGACATTGTCGCTCTGCCGGAAATCTCCCCACCGCATCGCATGTCTCCCGGGCGCGGTGATGCGCGCCTTGCGCCGACGATTATAGGGCGCCGGGGAGGGTCGGCCTGTCGGCCGGACGATGACCCGCGTGTGCGCCGGCCGCCGGCACGCTAGCGCAGCGCGCGGGTCAGGAACGGGAGGCTGTCGTCCATCCGGTAGTCGATCGACGAGTGCGTGTCATCGAACTCCTCGTACACATGGTCGATGCCGTGCTCGGTCAGCTTCCGGGACAGCACGCGCGCGCCGAAATGCAGGTGGTACTGGTCGCGCCATCCGCAGTCGATGTAGATGCCCCGCAGCGACGCGAGGTTCTTGCGATAGCGGCCCACCAGGTTGACAGGATCGTGCGCGAGCCATTTCGCCCAGCGCTTCGGCAACAGCTCGCCGGTCTCGAGGTTGAACGGCAGCCGGAAACCGTTGGGCGCATTGCGGTCGGGGTCGTAGCTTGCGGCCATCGCAAGCTCCATCACCGCATGGATCTCGGCGTCGGACAGCTTTTCCTTCGCCCACATCGCAGCCAGGAAGCGGCGCACGCGGCCGTCGTCGCGCCCGTCGGCCGACGAGCGTGCGTCGCGCGCCGCGTCCACCGGTCCCGCCTTGCGGCGCTTCGGCCGGAACTTGTCGAGCTCGTTCAGCGTGCGCGGCCAGTCGGCCAGGTAGCAGAGGTCGAACAGCGCGTCGCCCGAATGATCGGCGATCGCCCCCCAGGTCTCCGGGTATTGCATGCCGTGGATCATCGAGCCGTAGCCGCCCGACGATTTGCCGAAGCAACCCCGATGATCGCGGCTCGCGAGCGTGCGGAACTCGCGGTCCACGAACGGGACGATCTCGCGCGTCAGGTAGTCCGCGTAGCGGCCGATCGCGGCCGAGTTGATGTACTGGTTGCCGCCGAGGCTCGTGAAGCAATCGGGGAACACGATGATCGCTGGCGCCATCCGCCCCTCGTGGACGAGCCGCGCCGCGCGTTCGGGCACGTTCTCGTCGAACGGTCGCCAGTTGAGGTGGGCGAGCCCCGACCCGGTGAACCCCACGAGGTCGTACAGCACCGGAAAGCGGCGGCCGCGCTTGCGCCCTTCCGCCGACGTGTCGTACTGCGGCGGCAGCCAGACGGCGACGCGGCGTACCGACGGGTCGCCGAGCGGGTTGTCCTTGAGCACCTTCGAGTGGTGCTCGAGGACGACCAGACGGCCTTGCGGGAACGACGGATGCTTGCGTGCCATGGCGCGGGCCCCGGTGAGCGAGGCCCGCATGGTAACCGGTGTCGCGTCAGGCGGGGACGGCGGCGCTTTCGACCGCAAGCGTCTGCGCGGCTGCGTTGATCACCGCGGCGATGCGGCCCACGTCGCGCAGCTGCTGCGTCGTGAGCCCGGACTCCTTAAGCAGCTTGTAGTGCGAGCCGATGCAGAAGTGACACTTGCCGATGGCGGACGCGGCGAGCGCATACAGCTCGAAGCTCACCCGGTCGACACCGCCGTGGTTCGCGTACGCGTTCATCCGCAATTCGGCGCGCATCGTCTTCAGCTCGGGATCGTCGGCCATCTCGACGTACGGGTACCACACGTTGTTCATGCCCATCAGCGCGGCGGCCGCCAGCGCGGCCTCGGCGTGGCCGCCTGCCAGCGGCTCGGCGTCGCGGATCGCGGCGACGAAGTCCGCGGCGCCCGCAGCAAACGCCGCCGCCAGCGCGGCACCGGCGGCGTGCGTCGGCGTGAGGCTCGAGCGGAGGATCGCGCCATCGAGGTTGAGGCGGATGTCCTTCGCGTAGTCGGGGATGCGCGACTTCAGCGCAGTGACGAATTCCATGGATTCTCCAGCGGCGGGAAACGGCCGCCGCGGCGCTAGCGCGCGGCGGCCGGGGGTGCGGAAGCGAGCGTCAGGCCCCGGTCACGCCGCCTTCAGCGTCGTGCCGCCGACCGTGCGGTTGCACGGGCACAGCTCGTCCGTCTGCAGGGCGTCGAGGACGCGCAGCACTTCCTCGGGGTTGCGGCCGACGTTCAGGTTGTTGACCGACACGTGCTGGATGACGTTGTCCGGATCGACGATGAACGTCGCGCGGAGCGCCACGCCTTCGGCCGGGTCACGGACGCCGAGCTGGTCCACCAGCGAGCCCGACGAGTCGCCGAACTGGTAGTGGTTCAGCTTGTCGAGATCCTTGTGGTCACGGCGCCAGCCGAGCTTGCTGAACTCGTTGTCCGTCGAGCCGCCGAGCAGCACGGCGTCGCGGTCGGCGAAGTCGCCGGCCAGCTTGGCGAAGCCGACGATCTCCGTCGGGCACACGAACGTGAAGTCCTTGGGGTAGAAGTAGATGACCTTCCACTTGCCCGGGAAGGACTTCTCGGTGATGGTCTCGAACGCCGACTGCCCGTTCTCCTCGTGGTGGTTGAACCCCGGCTTCACGCCGGCGACCTTGAACGCGTCGAGCTTCTGGCCTACCGTCTTCATGAGATTTTTCCTTGATGAGTTGCAAGAGGAACCGACCACCCAATGATAGGGCCCGGGGCAGCATCATTCAAATTGCCAATTCCTAACGGGTCGATAGGCGCACGTTATACGCGACCGCACGCGGGCGCTCAGTGCTTCTTGCGCTTCTTGCCGAGCATGGTCCCGCGGCACTTCTTGGCGCCGCACCGGCACGCATACGCAGCCTTTTCCTTCTTGCTGAGCTTGCCGTCGAATGTCAGCTGGTAGTCGTACGTCAACTCCTCGCCCGCCTCGATCTTGCGGCGCGCACGGATGAAGACACGGCCGTCCTCGTCCTCTTCGGTCTCGCAATTGGGCTTGCACGAGTGGTTGATCCAGCGCGCCTCGTTGCCGCCGACGGCGGCGTCGATGACGTTGCCGTCGTCGAGCCCGAACAGGAACGTGTGGTACGGGTTGTCCGGATCCGAATCGGGACGCTCCTGCGCGTCTTCCCACGTCGTCCGCTCGCCCTGGTACTCGATGACCTTCTTGTTCTTGCGGATCGTGCGCGCCGCGAATACGCCGCGGCCGTGGATGTCGGAGTAGCGAACGACCCACAGCGGACCCTTTCCGGGCTTCGCGGCAGGCGGGGTCAGTGGCTTGGCTGCGCGGCCGCCCGCGGGCTTCTGCGCGGCGCGCTTGCGTGGCGCGGGTGCGGACGCGGGGGACTTGGCGGACTTTCGTGTGGCGGGCGTGGAGGGCGACGAGCGGGGCATCGGGAGGAGGCGGGCAAAAGCAGGATTATGCCGGCAACGGGAGGCGCGCGCGTGACAGTCATTGCAGCGTGCGTACGAGCACCAGCGCCGTCGGCGTCGTGAACGCTGCGAGTGCCGTCGACAGCACCAGCGCGGAGGCCACCGGGCCCTCGACCACGTTGAACGCGCGTGCCATCAGGTAAGCGTTGGCGCCGGTGGGCAGCGCGGCCAGCAGCACCACGGCGATCGTCTCGTTGGCGGGCAGGTGCGCAAGCCGCGCGAACGCGTAGACGACGAGCGGCATGGCAACGAGCTTCAGCGCGACGACCGCCACGCTCGCACGCGCGCCCGCACGGATGCCGTAGGCCGCGAGGCTCATGCCGAGCGCAATGAGCGACATCGGCAGCGCGCTTTGCGTGACGAGGCCAAGCGTGCGGCCCACGACGTCCGGCAGCGTCCAGCCCGTGTAGCCGAACGCCGTGCCGAGCAGGATGCCCGCGACGATCGGGTTCAGCAGCACGCCGCGCGCCGTCTTGCCGAAGCCCTGCAGCGACACGTCGCGGTGGCGCGCCCATTCGATCGACACGCTGACGAGGGTCCACAGCAGCAGCGAGTTGAAGATCAGGACCAGCGATACCGCAGGCAGCGCCGCCGGCGGCAACGTCATCTGGGCCATCGGCACGCCCAGCAGCACGATGTTCGAGAAGATGCCGGCAACCCCCAGCACCGCCTGCCGCTCGGCGTCGACGCGCAGCACGTAATGCCCGATCACGCGGCCGAGCGCATAGACGACGAGGCAGCCGCCGAAGTAGACGACGAGCAGCCGCGCGTCGACGTGCGGCAGCCGGGCGAACTCGCGCATCGTCTGGAACAGCAGCGCCGGCAACGCGATGCTGAACACGAAGTGCGTCAGTGCCTCCGCGGCAGCGTGCGGCCAATGCAGCCAGCGCGTCAGCACGAAGCCGAGCAGCACCAGCAGGAACAGCGGCGAGGTCAGCGCGAAAATGTGCAGCGTCGTGTCCATCGCCGTCACGCGGCCGCCGGCGCACGCCGCACGCTGCTGCGCGACGCCGCGTGCCGGCCCGTCACACGAGGTCGCGCAGCGTCAGGACGTACGACTTGCCTGCCTTGTCGGTCAGCTTGACCTTGGTGCCGGGCGCGGCCTTCAGGCGCTTGCGGAACTCGTCCAGCGACACGTTGCGCACCGGCGTGCCGTCGATCGCCGTGATGACGCTGTCCTCGGGCACGCCCGCGTCGCTCGCGGGGCTCTGCTCCATCACGTCCACGACCCGGATGCCGTCCTTCGTCCGTTCGATCCACATACCCGCGCGGTCGTAGACGTCTGGCTCGGCGTCGCTGGCGTTGGGCTCGAGCCACAGCATCTGGTGCGGGTAGTCGAACACGAGGTTGAAGCGGCGCAGCACGCCGTAGCCGACGTTGCCGGCGAGCGACGGGTCGGCCAGCGGCCCGGCCGTCGCGGTGGCGAGCAGCGTGACCGGTTTCGTCACGGTAGCGGTGCCGAGCTTCAGCGTGTCGGCGCGCGCAAGCTCCGCGCGCAGCGGGCCGCCGACCCCGGCACCGATGACGGCGATGCCATCCGCGTGGTACTTGGCCGCGAGATTGTTGTTGTCGGCGAACGGCCGCGTCAGCGTCAGCGACGTGCGGGCACCGGTGTCGATCGCGAACACGCCGTCGATGCCGTCGAGCGAGCCGTCGACCGTGGGAATCTGCTCACGGAATTGCAGCGACAGCTGCGCGCCGGTGCCCGTGTAGCGGAACGTGGCAGGGTCGTACAGCGTGGCGACGCCCTTCGCGTAGTCGATCCGCACCGGCATGCGCCGGAACACCTCGTAGCCGACGATGCCAGCCACCTTGTCGACGCCTTCGATCCGCGTGAGCTGCTCCGCGAGCGGCGCCACGACGAAGGCTGGCTTGTCGATGCGTACGCCACCGATGTCGAGCGCGTCCAGCGTGACGGCTGGCGCCGCGTCGCCGGCAGCGGCCGGCGGCGTGACGGCCAGCGCCTTCAGTGTCTCCGGCAATATCACGTTGGACCCGCCGGCGTCGAACATCATCAGGAACGGGCCCTTGCCGTTGAGCTTGACGTCGAGGTACAGGTGGCCGTTGAGCACGGTGAATGGCACGTCGACGGACGGCTTGCCGGCGGGGAAGGCGAAATCCGCCTGCGGCGGGGGCGGGGGCGAGAACGACACTCCGCCGTCCGGCTGGTCGAACGCGATCGTGTCGACGGTGACGATCTCGTCGTAGCGCGTATCGCCGCGGCTCGCCCGCACGCGGTAGGGGATCTTGACGCCGCTGACGTCGCGGAAGTCCATGTAGTACTCGGTGCGCGTGGCCGTCGCCTCGTGCTCGACGAGCCGCTCGATCAGGTTCGTGTCCGTGTTGATCCACAGGTCGAACTCGCGACCACCCTCCGGCGTGATGCCGATCACGTAGAAGCTCGCGCCGTCGCGCGTCTCGCGGCCCTTGGCGACGATCCTGGCAGCGTGCCGTTCCGGGAACCAGAACGCGAGCTGGTCGCGGTACGCCGTGTTGACCGCGAGTTCCCGCTGCGTGCGACCCAGCTCGAGGCGCGCCGGCGCCGAGCCTTCGCGCGTCCAGCCCTGCTTGCCGTCGAAGCCGACGACGCCGCTGATCGGACCGAGCGAGTACGACAGCCACGACCGGCCCGTCTTGAACTCGCTCCAGCGCTCGACCGGCCCGGACAGGCCCGACGTCGACAGCGTCACCTTCGAATGTTGCGTCGAGAAGTCGTTCCAGGTGGACCCGCCGGTGGCGGCCTTGGCCGCGCCGAGCACGGCGACCGGATCGAAGTTGGCGTCGGCGGCCTGCGCCTGCGCATGCGCGGCCGTAGTGCACAGCGCGGCGAGGATGAGGACGCAGGCGTTGCGAAAATTCGACAGGGACATGACGTGCGCCGGGCGAACGCGCTACATTGCGCGACGCAGGAAGGACCATAATCCGGCATTGTCCCACGAAGTGCGCTTCCGGCACCGCGCTCGCCCCGACGTCGCCGAGCGTGCCGGTCTGCATTCACCAGGGAGTCGCAATGAATTGCAACATCTGCGGTTTTGCCAACGCGGCGGAGAGCCGCTTCTGCAAGAAGTGCGGCGCGGCGTTGATCGTGCCCGGAGGCGCCGACGTACCGGCTGCCGCGACCGCGACGGTCGCCGCCGCGCCCGCGGCGACGGGCGCATCGGTCCCGCTGGGCGACGTGGGCGCCACCCGCAAGCTCCCGCTGCTGCCGTTCGTCATGCTCGCGGTCGTGCTCGCGATCGCCATCTTCGTCGCCTTCCGGATGATGTATTACGGCAAGTCGGAAACGTCGATCGTCGCCGACACGGCAGTCGCCACGCCGCCCGGCGCGACGGCGACCACCGCCCCGGCGGATGCGGCGACGACCCCTCCCGCCGATGCGGGCAGCTCCGCGTCCACGTCCGCGCCCGCGCCGGAGCCTGCGCCACCGGCGCCGGGCGCGAGCGCATCGACGCCTGAACCGACCGCCGCCGCGCACGACGGCGAGGCCCCGGCGCCGGCCCATTCGGCGCCGAAGAAGCCGGCGCCTGCCAAGCCGCGTACCGCGCCGCCGCCGCCGGCGCCCGCACCGGCGCCGAAGCAGAACGTCGTCGCCGCCGTGACGGCGCCTGCGTCCGCGCAGGTCGCGGCCGCCCCGCAGAAGGATCGCTGGGCGCAGATGCTGGACGCCGTGAACGTCCAGTGCGCGAAGGAAACCTTCCTCAACAAGGTGATCTGCGAGCAGAAGGTCCGCGCGCAGTATTGCGACGGCTACTGGGGCAAGGTCACGCAATGCCCGATGGGCATGCGCGACGCGGACAAGGGGCAGTGACGCCGCGCGTTACCCAGGGACCGGCGCGGGCATCGCAGCGCCCGCAGCCGCGCCGTCCTTCGGCGGCGCCACGGTCGCGAGCGTGTCGAGCGCGGCGCTGACCGCGCGATCGAACAGCGGCACCGGCTCGACGACCAGCGCGGCCTTGCCGGACCCGAGCTGGTACGCGAGTTCCTCGGGCGAGTAGACGAACGCGCGCCGCCGCGCGCGACTCGTGAAGATGTACTTCGTGCGCATCGGGCTCACCCACGAGAGCCGTGCGTTGACCGTTTCCTCGCCGCGGCGGAACGCGAGCCACGTGCCGGTCGGCATCTCGCTCACGTAATCGTGCACGTTCGTGATCGCATGCGACAGGGTCGGCGGCGGCGGCAGCTCGGGCTCCGTCTCCGCGACCGGCGGCTTGATCGCGGCGATGTGCAGGTCGTAGAGCGTCTTCAGGAACTGCTCGGCGCGGTCGTCGGGAACGCTTTCCGACTTGAGTCCCGAGCGCAGGTTGCGCACGAGGCCGGGGATCATCTTCGTGAGCCGTGCCTTCTGGCTCGCGCGCTCCTTCGCGACGATGCTCCACAGCATCTCGTCGAGCGTGGCCACGCCCATCCGCCAGTGCTCGCTGTCCTCGCCGTAGTGCGCGCGCAGCCGCGCCAGGAAGTCGGCCCACGTGGTCTCGGCGAAGCTGCGGATCGCGAACGGCAGCTCGAGGCCCGCGAGCTTGTCGCGGACCAGCGCGCGCGTGTACGAGCGGTCGGCTTCCTGCTCTTCCGCGGCGAGCGCGGCATCGACGTCGCCCTTCATCGCCTCCGTCGCCTGCGCGCGCTCGGCCTCGATGAACGCGGCGAGTTGCGCGTCGGCGGTGTTGAACGCCGACACGTCGATCTCGAAGTCGCGGCAGATCGCGTCGATGACGCGCGTCGCCTCCGCTTCGAATGCGGCGCGGTACGCATCGTCGTTCTGCGCGCCGACGGCGCCTTCGGCGAGGTGGTCCAGCAGCAGGCGTGCCGGATGCGCGCGGTCGGAGAAGAACGTGCGGTCGAGCAGCGCGACCTTGACGATCGGGACCTGGAGCCGGGTGAACAGCGCGCGCAGCGAATCCGGGATCGACGGGTCGCGGAAGATGTAGTCGAACAGCAGCGCGATCACGTCGACGGTGATCTTGTCCGCCGGGTTCGTGATCTGGTCCGCGATGGCGGTGCGGATGTGCGGCACCAGGTTGAGCGGGATCACCGTCGCCGTGCCGCCTTGCTGCGCGACGGTCGCGTCGAGCGCCGCGGTGCCGGCAGCGCCGGTGCCGGCGACGACGTTGCCGTTCAGGATCACGACCGGCGTGCCGGCCGGCATCGCGGACGGCGCGACGGCGAGGCCCGGGTTGGCGGTTGCCAGCGCGCTCGCGAGGTCCAGCCGCTGCCAGCGTCCGAGCGTGTTGAACAGCGGCGTCGACGTGCCGAGCGCCATCAGCGGGTCCAGCGACGGCAGGTCGCCGAACGCGCCCGGCGCCGCCGCGACGCCGGGTACGACGGGTACGCCCGGCACGACCGGCACCGCCGCGACGGGCGCCGCCGGGGCGACGCGGGCGAGTGCCTCGAGCCCGGCGATGATTTCCGGCGCGATCACGGGTCGCGCTGCCGCGGCCTGCGCGATGGCGCCGCTCGACTTGTCGACGAAGTTGAACGTCGACGGCGCGCTCGGATCGGACAGCACCTCGGGCACGACGACGTTGGTCGGCAGGTCGCCCGCTTCCGACAGCAGCTTGCTGAACGCGGGCAGCAGGTCGCGGTCGTCGGTCGGGCGATGCTCGCTGCGCAACCGCAGCGCGGCCTTGATCTCGGGCAGCACGCCGCGGTCGGCGAGCAGCCGGTTGAGCGAGATGTAGATCTTGTTGATCGACGGCGTCAGGTCGGCGAGCAGGCGCTCCATGCCTGGACGCCAGACGCGCGCGTTGGGCCACACCGCGCGCGACGTGGAGCCGATCGCGTCGAGCAGGTAGGCGGGGCCGAACGGGTTGTCGAGGTCGCCGCGCTCGCTGTCGAGCAGCAGCTCGAGCCGCAGGTCCAGCGCGTCGAGTTCGCGGCGCGTCAGGCGCAGGATGAACGACGACGACGACTTGAGCGCGTCCTGCTTCTCGTGGTCGAACGCCGTCAGCACGCGCAGCGACGCAAGCGACGCGTCGAAGTCGGGACGGCGGCCCTTGCGCTTGACGCCGGACAGGCGCCGCTCGAACAGCTCGTCGAGCGCCTTGGCGAAGCGCGGATGCCACTCTGCGCGCTTGCTCTTGAACTCGGTGACGTCGTCCTCGGTGACGTAGTCGTTGTGCTCGAACAGGTCCGTCGCCTGGTCCAGCGACGTGTGCGCGACCTCGATCAGGCGCTTGCGGTACGTCGCAAAGCACGCGCGCAGCAGCGCCTGCGCTTCGTCGCGCGTGTACGTCTTGACGCCGTCGCTTTGCGGGAGGGGGGCTGCCATGGAAGGGGAGTGCGCGCTGCCGTCGATCATCGCCGAATGCGCATTATGCCGTTGGCATCCGCGCTGCGGCGCGCGGCGTGCGCGCCGGCTTACCTCTGCGGGTCGATCGGTATACGCTCGCCGACATGCGGCAGGCAAGGTCCGGGTTCAGGGGCGGGTTCGTGGCGCTCATCGCAGGCTGGGGGGTGCCGTGTGCTGTCGTCTACGCGGATGCCATCTACAAGTGCGCCGACGCGGCAGGTCACGTGACCTACCAGTCCGGGCCTTGCAAAGGTGGTGCCAGACTGGACATCGACGCGGGCCGGCAGGATCCGGCGGCGGTGGCGCGGCTCCGCGAGGACCAGGCGGCGTTCACGGCGCGCGACTCCGAGCGGCGCGAGCAGGCGACGCGCGAGGCGGTCGCCCGGGACGAGCGTGCTGCCGCGGAAGCGCGTGCCCGCGCCCAGGAAGCCGCCGCGTCCGCCGACGCGGCGCCGGCCTGCGTCGACTGCGGATGGGGCTGGGGCTTCGTGCTGCCGTGGGGGCCCTCCCCGTGGCGCCCGCGCCCGCCCGTGAAGCCACCGCGGCCGCCCGTCGCCACGCCGGAACAGACGCTGCCGCCGATCCCGCGTGCGACGCCCGGGCCGCCGCTCGTCGCATCGCCGCCACCGGTGCGGGCGCAACCGCTCCCGGCCGGGCGTTAGCGCGGAGCCGCTAGCCGCGGCCGATGAACGGCATCGTCGTGGCCATGACCGTCATGAACGGGACGTTCGCCGTCAGCGGCAGGCTCGCCATGTAGGCCACCGCGCGCGCCACGTCGGCCACGTCCATGACCGGTTCGGGCGCGATGCGACCGTCCGCCTGGGGGACGCCGCGGGCCATCCGCGCGGTCATGTCGGTGGCGGCATTGCCGATGTCGATCTGGCCGCACGCGACGTCGAACGGGCGCCCGTCGAGGGCGATCGCTTTCGTGAGTCCGGTGATCGCGTGCTTGGTCGCCGTATAGGGCGCGGAGCCGGGGCGGGGGGCGTGCGCCGAGAGCGAGCCGTTGTTGATGATGCGGCCGCCACGCGGCGACTGCGCCTTCATCATCCGGAACGCGCCGCGGGCACACAGGAACGCGCCGGTCAGGTTGACGGCCACGACGTCGTTCCATTGGTCCAGCGTCAGCGTGTCGAAGGCGCCGCCGCCGCCCATGCCGGCATTGTTGAAGAGCACGTCGAGCCGCCCGTGGCGGCCGGCGATATCGGCGAACAGCGCCTCGACGTCCGCCTCGCGGGTCACGTCGGTCGGCCGTGCGTGGACGCGCCCGGCAGCGTTGGCTTCCGCGACGACGGCGTCCAGTGCATCGGCGCGGCGGCCCGCCAGCGTGACCGCGTAGCCGTCGGCAGCGAGCGCGAGCGCGACCGCCTTCCCGATGCCGGAGCCGGCACCGGTCACGAGCGCGACCTTCATCCGGATCAGCCGCCGATGCGCATCGTGATCGGCGCGTCGTCGCTGGGCGTCGACACGATCGGCTGCGACGCGGCAGCCGGCTTCGTGATCACCTTGTACGGCTTGATGCCGGCCACGATCTCCTCGACCGACGCCTCGGCGGTACCGCCCTTGCTCGACGGGATGCGCTCGGGACAGCTCGCCGTGTCGAAGTTGATCAGCGTCTTGCCCGCCTTGCGCAGCGCCTCCCGCTGGGACGCGCCCGCCGGGCTCAAGTCAACCGGGGGATGCGCGCTCTGGTAGATGATCGCGTCGTTGCGATCGAGGATCTCGTAGCAGGGTCCGGCCGCCACGGGCGCGGACAGCGTGCCGGCAGCGGCAGCGATGGCAACGAGCGGAACGGCACGAAGCGAGGGGCGCAGGCGCATGGGAATCCTTTGGGCCGGGTCGCGGCGGACGCGGTGTCCGCTGCGCCATGACACCGGCATTATGGACAGGCCCGCGTGCGCCACGCAACCGGACGGCGTCCCGCCGCCGGCCCGGGCCGCGCGCACTGTGGCGCGTGATGTCGCTGCCGCCCGGGCGCGGACGGGCCTGCCGGACCGCGCATGTCCCGTCCGGTCGCGCCAGGCGCCGCCCGGTCGCAGGGAGCGGCATCCGGTCGCGCGCCCCGGCGGCGCCCCCGGCGACGACGGTATCATCGCGCCTTCGCGGCAGCCCGCCCGCCCGTTGCGGCGGCCGGCGCGTCGCTCACCGATCCGAAAGGCATTCCCATGACGTATCGCATCCTGGCGGCGCTGCTGGCGCTCGTCGTCGCCGCGTCGGCCCCCGCCGCGGAGAAGAAGCGCATCGAGAAGGCGGCGGACCTGCCGCGCTTCACGTACAAGGTCAACGGCAAGCTGGACGAGGTCGTGCGCGACCCGAAGCTGTTCGCGCCGTTCGCCGCCGAGCGCAAGCGCGACATCCAGTCCATCCTGGCCGACTACGAGATCGCCGACGCGGCGACGTTGCGCGGCCTGCACGGCGAGCTCGCCGCGCTCGACTTCCTGGCCGGCGACTACGCGGGCGCCCGCCGCGAGCTCGATCGCGTCAAGACGCTGGCGGAGAAGCCCGCCGACAAGCTGCTGTCGGGCATCCAGATGCGCGCGATCCTCGACGCGAAGGCGGCCGATGGCAATGCGGACACGCCGGCGTATCGGGACGCGGTGGCCCGCGACATCGCGAAGGTGCTGGCGCCGATGCCCTACGACGTCGTCAAGAACGACGTCAGCGAAATGAAGGAACGCGCGGAGATCATCAGCGAGGCGCTGGTGCTGGGCCGCATCCGCGAGGTCATCCAGCCGACGGTGGACAAGGCCGGGTCGCTGTCGTCGGACATGGCGCCTGCGCTCACGAACGCGCGCTATGCGATCGTCGCCGTGCTGCCGCTCAAGGACAAGCTCGCGGACACGTACGGCAGCTATCTCGCCGCGCACAAGGTCGAGAAGGCCGACATCTGGGCGGCGCGCGATGTCGCGCTGGAACCGGGCAAGCCCTACACGCCGGTCACGATCGCCGTGTGGGACAGCGGCGTCGACACCAAGCTGTTCCCGAACCAGGTCGTGATGGACGGCGGCAAGCCGGCCGTCATCGCGTTCGACAAGTACTCGCGGCCCGCGACGGGCGAGCTGTACCCGGTGCCCGACGCGATGCGCGCGAAGGTGCCCGAGCTCAAGGCGACGATCAAGGGCTTTTCCGACCTGCAGTCGAACATCGACAGCCCCGAAGCGACGGCCGTCAAGAAGATGCTGTCGGGGCTCAAGCCGGACGAATACAAGTCGACGGTCGAGCAGATCTCGATGATGGGCAATTACCTGCACGGCACGCACGTCGCCGGCATCGCGCTGAAGGGCGACCCGTACGCGAAGCTGGTCGTCGCGCGGATCGAGTTCGGCTACACGCTGCTGCCGGATCCGTGCCCGAGCGACGAGCTCGCCGCGCGCGACGCGGCCGCGTCGCAGGCCTACGTCGACTTCCTCAAGGCGAACAAGGTGCGCGTCGTCAACATGAGCTGGGGCGGTGACGTGCAGGGCTACGAGCACGATCTCGAGGTCTGCGGCATCGGCAAGACGCCGGACGAGCGCAAGGCGCTCGCGCGCAAGTACTACGACATGTCGAAGAACGCGCTGACGAAAGCGTTCGCGAGCGCGCCGGAGATCCTGTTCGTGGCGGCCGGCGGCAACGAGAACTCGGACGCGACGTTTACCGAGAGCATCCCGGCCAGCATCGCGCTGCCGAACCTGATCACCGTCGGTGCCGTCGACCAGGCCGGCGACGAAGCGTCGTTCACGAGCTACGGGCCGACGGTCGTCGTCCACGCCAACGGCTACCAGGTCGAAAGCGTCATTCCCGGCGGCGAGAAGCTCGCGGAGTCGGGCACGTCGATGGCGGCGCCCCAGGTCACCAACCTCGCGGCCAAGATCCTGGCGGTCAACCCGACGCTGACGCCGCCGCAGGTGATCGCCATCATCGTGGCGACCGCCGACAAGACGGCCGACGGCCGCCGCACGCTGATCAACCCGAAGAAGGCGGTGGCCGCGGCGGCCCTGCGCAAGGCGGCCTGACCGGCAAGCCCGCGCGCCGCACCCCAGCGGCGCGCGGCCCGTGTTGTCGGGCCACGGCCGACGCGTGATTCGGACGCGGCCGCCTCGCGCCGGGCTCATGCGCCGCGCATCATCGGTGACGTCGATGCCCACCCCGGGTACCGCACGACGGAGGTTCCGATGAGTCACATCGCGGCAGCCACTTTCGAGGATCGGAACGCGGCCAACGAGGCCGTGGACGCGTTGAAACGGATGGGCTATGACGATGCGGACATCGACGCGTTCAGCGTCGATGCGCGTGGCCGTCATGTGCGCGCCCGCCGCCCCGCCCCTCGCGGCGACGAGGACCCGGCCTCGGTGGCCACCGATCGCGCGGCACTGCGCGGTGCCGCCATCGGTAGCGGCCTTGGCGCACTCGCCGGGGTGCTCGCGACACCTTTCATCGGGCCGGTCGCCATCGCGGGCGGCCTCGCCGCCGGCGCCTATGCCGGTGTCCTCGCCGGCGCGCTGAACGTCCTGGGCGACGCGCCGCTCGTGGGCAGGCTCCGTCGGCGCGACGGTGTCGTGGTTGCCGTCCGCGTGGAGGACCGTGGCGACGAGCACGACGTGGTCGCGGCGCTGGACGCCACCGGCGCGCGCAGGATCGAGCGCGCAGAGGGCACCTGGCGGCATGGCGCGTGGGTGGACTACGACGCTGCGGCAGCCCCGGCCCCCGATCCGCTGCGTGCGGCCGCCTGACGCGCCGCCCGTCGGGCCGTCGTCGTGCCCGGTCGCCAGTCGCCGATGACGATGTCATAATGTCCGCGTGCGGCGCGCAAGGCAGGTACGCGCCTTGACAGCGGAGTCAGCAAGTGGCGTGTGAATTCTGCGGTTCCAGCACGGCAGCCGGGGCCAAGCTGTGCCCGGCATGCCGCAAGGCGCTCAAGCGAGCGCGACATGACCCGGTGTCCGTCCTCGAGGCGCCGACCGCGTCGAGGCGCCGCTCGCGCTCAGGCAGCCGTGCCGCCGACGCTGCCGCCGCTGCCCCGACTCGCCGCCGCATGAGCCCGGCCTGGGTGGGCATGGCCGCTGTCGTCGTCTGCGCGCTTGCGTACGCGACGCTGCACCGCTTCCACGCGGACGCTGGCGCCGCGGTGTCCGAGTCCCCGCTGCCTGTGGCCACGCCCCAGGCTCCCGCGCATGCCGACGTCCCGGTGCCTGCACTGCTGCCTGCGTCCACGGCCGGACCGGCGGTGGTGGACCCGCTGGTCCAACCTGCCGTTCCTGACGCGCCGCCGCCGGTGGCGCACCCCGCACCCCGGCGCAAGCTGCCGCCGCCCGCGCCAGTCCCGTCGGTCCGGGCGGAACCGCCGGCACCCGTGGCACCGACGCCACCGCCGGTGGTCGCGGCCGTCACGCCGAAGCCCACGCTGCCCCCACCCGCGCTGGACCGGCCGTCGCGCGTCCGGGCGGCCTTTGCCGCGTGCACGCAGGCGGACGTGATGGCGAGGGCGCTCTGCCAGCAGCAGGCACGCGTCGATTTCTGCGACGGCTACTGGGGCCAGCTGCCGCAGTGCCCGGCGCAGCGCGACTACGGAAACTGACGCGCCGTACGCCCGCTAGTTGCGCAGGCCGTTGACCCGCATGCCGTCGACGTCGCGCAACGCGGGAAACAGGCGCGTCCACGCGAGCGCCACGAGCAGCGTCCCCACGCCGCCGACGACGACCGCATTGCGCGCGCCAAGCCACGCCGCGGTGACGCCGGACTCGAACTCGCCGAGCTGGTTCGATGCGCCGATGAAGATCGCGTTGACCGCGCCCACGCGGCCGCGCATCGCGTCCGGCGTGTTGAGCTGGAACAGCGATTGGCGCACGACGACGCTCAGCATGTCCGCGGCACCCATCGCGACGAGCATCGCGAGCGACAGCGAAAGCGACGTCGACAGCCCGAACACGATCGTCGCGACGCCGAACCCCATGACGCCCGCGAACATCGCGCGCCCCTCGCGGCGCCGCAGCGGATGGCGCGCGAGCCACAACGCGACGGCGAGCGCGCCGACCGCCGGCGCCGAGCGCAACAGCCCGAGGCCCCATGGGCCGGTCAGCAGGATGTCGCGCGCATAGATCGGCAGCAGCGCCGCGGCGCCGCCCAGCAGCACCGCGAACAGGTCGAGCGAGATCGCGCCCAGCAGCGCCGGCTTGCTGCGGATGAACTGGATGCCCGCAAACAGCGAACGCGATGTCGGCTCGCCGGCGAGCGGCGGGCGCAGCAGCGCGAGCCCGGGGCCGAGCAGCACGCTGGCGACGACGAACAGCGTCGCGCAGACGGCGTACACGTAGACCGCGCCGAACGCGTAGACGAGCCCGCCGAGGGCGGGGCCCAGCACGATGCCGAGCTGGCCCGCCGTCGAACTGATCGCGACCGCGCGCGGCAGCTTCGCCGCGGGCACCGTGGCGGCGAGCATCGCCTGCACTGTCGGGAACTCGAACGCGCGCGCGGCACCGATGACGATCACCAGTGCGAACAGCATGTCGCGCGTGACGTGGCCCGCGAGGGTCGCCCAGCCGATGACGAGCAGTGCGAGCGCCTCGATCCACTGGCACAGCTGGACGACGCGGCGGCGGTCGAAGTGGTCGGCGACGTGGCCGACGACGAGCAGCAGCGCGATCGACGGCAGGAATTGCGCGAGGCCGATCAGCCCGAGGTCCAGCGCGCTGCCGGTCAGCGCGTACACCTGCCAGCCGACCGCGACGGACAGCATCTGGTACGCGAACACCGATGCGAGCCGGCCGCACCAGAAGCGGTAGAAGACCCGCTCGCCGCGCAACGTGCCGCCACCGGCCGTCGCGGGGCCGATGGCCGTCACGCGGGGACCGGGTTGGGGAGGGGCGTGCCCGCCGCCCAGGCGTCGAGGTTGGCGAGCAGCATCGCGGACATCGCGTCCTGCGCTTCGAGCGTCGCGCCACCGATGTGCGGCGTCGCCACGACGGATGGATGGTCCAGCAGCGCCGCGGGCACGTGCGGCTCCTGCTCGTACACGTCGAGCCCGGCGCCCCCCAGCGTGCCGGCGTCCAGCGCCGCGACCAGCGCAGCCTCGTCGATGACGCTGCCGCGCGCGATGTTGACCACGTGGCCGTCAGCGCCCAGCGCGGCGAGGATGCCGGCATCGACGCTGTGGCGCGTGGCCGCGTCGGCACGCACGGCGATCACCAGGATGTCGCACCAGTCCGCGAGCGACGCGAGCGTCGCGAAGTACGGATAGTCGACGTCGGTGCGGCGGTGGCGCGAGTGGTAGCCGACGTCGATCGCGAACGCCCGCGCGCGCTGTGCGATCAGCGCGCCGATCGCACCGAGGCCGTAGATGCCCATGCGCCGGCCGGTCAGGCCGCGTCGCGCCGGCGGGCGCGGGCCTGCATTCCCCTGCCACTGCCCGCTGCGCAACAGGATGTCACCGGCATGGAAGCGGCGGACCGACGCGATCGTGAGGCCCATCGCCAGGTCGGCCACGGCGGCCGCGTTGGCGTTCGGCGAATGCGTGACGCGGATGCCGCGCGCGCGCGCCGCGACGACGTCCACTTCCTCGAAGCCACTGCCCAGGCACGCCACGAGCTCGAGCGCGGGCAACAGCGACATCGCCTGCGCCTTGATGCCGGCGCCACCGATCGTCACCAGCGCGCGGACGCGCCCGAGGTCGGCCGCGGGCAGCGCGGCCACGTTGCGCGCGAACGGCGGCGGCACAGGACCGAGCAGTTCGAAGCGCTCGGCCAGGCGGCGTTCCAGGGGGGAGGGGACGGCCACGCCGAGGAGCACGACGGGCCGCGGCGGTTGCGTCGCCGACGGCGGCGCAGCAGCTTGGGAGGACGGCATTGTCGCGATTATACGGGTGCGCGCCCGCGCCTCCGGCCAGGCGCAGCCGCGCACGACGTCCGTGCTCAACCGCGTTGCACGTCCGTCATGTTGCGGAAGTCGCGGCAGGGCACGCGCCAGCCCAGCGCATAGGGCAACGTGCGCACGCTCATCCGTACCTGCGCGCCGATGCGCGCGAGCAGGGGCCGCCGCCGCGGCGGGGGCGGCGCCGCGGTCGCCAGCGCACCGAGGTCGACGTACCACGTCGCGAGCGGCCCGACGTCGGCGATGTCCATCGCCAGCGCAGTGGCACGCTCGCGCTCGGCCGCGGGCAGTTGCGGCAGCAGCGGTTCGGTGACCAGCAGGTATTCGTCGCGCGGTACCGCGTTCTTGAGCAAACGGTGGACGACGATCACGTCGACGCCCGACAGCTCGACGCTGCGTGCGATGCGCCGCTGCGCCACGGTGCCGACGTGGCCGACGACCTTGATCTTGAGGTCGACCGCCTGGCGGCAACCGTCGCATGCGCACATCGCGTTGAGCGCGAGGTCGCTGCGGCGCGCGTGGAATGCGCCGTGGATCGCCGCGGCGTGGCGCGCGAGCGTCGTCTCGTCCATCGGCGCGGGCGCGTGGAAGAACGCCGCGTCGCCTTCGAGCTTGGCGAGCTTCAGCGCCGGCGACACCGCGTCGATCACGGCTTCCAGGAGCTGCGCGATGATGTCCTGCGCATGCGCGAGGCTTGCGCGGTGGAACTTGAGGAAGCGCGTGTAGCCGCTGATGTCGGCGATCAGCAGCAGCGTGTCGGTGGCGGCGGTGGCCATGCGTGTGCGCAGTCTACCGCGCACCGGGGGCGCGAGGCGTCAGGCACCGCTGCCGGTGGCGAGCTGGAGGTGGGGCGCCGGGGTGGCCGCCTCCACGCAATTGCGGCCGCGCGCCTTGGCGCGATACAGCGCCGCGTCGGCAGCGCCGATGAAATCCTCGAGCCGCTGCCCCGCACGGTACTGGGCGACGCCGACCGACGCGGTGACCGGGCACGTGGCGGGCAGCCGGGCGTGCTGGATGAGGCCCCGCAGCTTTTCCGCGAGCGTCGACGCGCCGGCCAGGTCCGTCTGCGGCAGCAGCACCACGAATTCCTCGCCGCCCCAGCGCGTCAGCGAATCGGAGCCGCGGATGTTCTCGGCGATCAGGTCCGAGACGCCCACCAGCGTCTCGTCGCCGCCGGCATGGCCGAGGCGGTCGTTGACGGCCTTGAAGTGGTCGAGGTCGACGAGGAGCAGCGAGAGTGGCGTCGCGTGCCGCGTCGCGCGCTCGATCTCGGCATGCGCGGCGGTCTCGAACCAGCGCCGGTTCCATGCGCCGGTCAGGCGATCGGTGGCGGCGACGCGCTCGAGCGTCGCGAGCGTGCTCTCGAGCTCGGCGTTCGCGAGCGCGAGCTCGCGCGTGCGCCAGGCGACCGTCGTTTCGAGCGCCTGCTCGGCGCCGCGTGCCGTCGCCAGCGCCTCGCGCTGCAGCCGCTCGCGGTCGGCCGTCAGCAGCACGATCCGGTAAGCGAGCGCGAACGACAGCAGCAGTGCCTCCACGACCGACGCGAACAGCAGCGCGTAGATCGTGAACGTGTTCGTCGGGAGCAGACCGAGGTTGCGCAGCGCGAGCGTTGCCACCCCGAGCAGCATCAGCGTCCACGCCCACAGGTAGAAGCGGGCCGTCGACTGCCGGTGGATGGCCGCGACGACGCCGGCGGCGATCGCGGCGACCGCACCGGTGGCGCCTGCCACCGATGTCAGCAGTGCCGCGTAGCGGTATGAAGCGCCGGCCAGCGCGACCGCGACCGCGAACGCCGCGATGTGCACGAGCAGGATGCGGTCGAGCGTGGGCGACACCTTCGCCAGTGCGAGGAGGTCGCGCGTGAACCACAGGCCGAACACCCCGGCAAGCGCGAACCCGACCGGCAGCGCCGCGTCGCCCCAGCCGACGAAGCGCCCCCAGACGAACTCGTTGCCCAGCCCCACGAGCGACGCCTGGCCGATGGCCATCGACAGCGTGAACGCGACGTACGTCAGGTAGGAGCGTTCGCGCAACGTGAAGTAGAGCAGCAGGTTGTACGTGGCCAGCGCGAGCAGGCAGCCGAAGTACAGCGCCAGTGCCGCGTACGTCGTCCGATCGTGCAGCGCAAGCGCGCGCTCCGACCACAGCGTCAACGGTACCGTCAGCGTGCCTGCCGAGGCGATGCGCATGTAGTAGGTCGCGGGCACGCCGCCGGTCGCGGCGATCGGGAATACGAAGTGGCGGTGCAGGATCGGACGCGACGACAGCGGCGCGCGATCGCCGGTGGCGGTCTCGACGTAGCCGCCGCCCGCAGTGGGCGCGTACAGGCGCACGTCGTCGAGGCCGGGGAAGCCGACCTCGAGCAGCCGCGGTTGTTCCGTCGTGATCGTGAATTGCAGCCATAGCGCACTCGTGCGATAGCCGAAGTTGAGGTCGTCGCCGTCGTGTTCGGTCCGCGCGAAGCGTCCGGCGCGCGCGGCGCGCTCCACGTCCGCCAGGCTCATGCGCTGGGACGGATCCTCGAGGACGGAGACCGAGTCGGCGAGGTTCAGGCCGCCGTCCTCCAGCACCGCCGTCGCCGCGGTGCCCGGCGCGGCAGGCGCGGTCACCGGTGCTGCAACCGTCGCGGCGGGGGTCGCGAACGCGGGGAGTGCGACGACGGCCACGGATGCCGCCGCGAACACCACGACGGCGCGCGCGCGGCGTGCCGCGGCGCCCAACCGCGGCAGAAGCGGACGCCGGTGGGCGCGGGAAGGGGCGGCCAGGTTCGGCAGGGGCAGCATCGGGCGACGACGCGCAAATTCAGGGCCAGCCGGCGCCCGCGATCGTTACCCCATGCGGTCGGGCGGCGTCTGTCAGCCGGACGCGGGGCGCAGGAAGCGGGGTCCGCCGGTCGCCGCCGCGCGCCCGGATGCCTATCGTTGGAGTCACCAGCGGCCCACTGGCCGGCAGCGCAGGCCCCGGGCCCTCAACACAACAGGAGCCACCATGAACACGTTGGAACATGAATTCCCGATGGGCATCGGCATGCGGCGCGTGGGCTTTGTACAGCAGCGATCGCCGCGCACGACGCGCGACGCGGGCGCGCTGCCGTACCTGCTGGTCGCGCTCGCCATCGCCGCGGCGGCATGGGGCTGGACGCTGATGCACGGCGGCCTGCCTCCGGCGCTGCTCGGCTGATCGCAGGGCACGACGAACGCTTGCGCCGCGTCAGCCGTCTCCGCGGCTGGTGCGGCGCAGCCGCTGGATCGCCATATTGATGGAGATGCGCATCCGCTCCGTCGCGACTGCGAGCTGGTCGAGTTCGTTGCGGCTCTTGGGATTGATGGCCCGGATGCCCAGGTCGGCGGTCTTGCCCAGCGAGATCTGCTGGGTGGCGGCAGTGAGTTCGCGCACGCGGCCGACGATCGCGAAGCGCACGTACAGCATCGCGATGACGAAGGCCGCGATGATCATCAGGAGCTGCCACGCGCCGACCACGTTGAATGCGACGTCCCAGAAGGGGCGCACCGGCAGGCGCACGCTGATGATCCCCGCCACGTCGCCGGTCTTGAAGCCGAACCCGTTCTGGGTGCCGTAACGGACCTTGACGTCCGCGGGGGCGGCCTCCGGGCTGCCGTGGCATTGGATGCATGATGCCTTGTCGATCACCGCGCGCGCGTACCGGAACTCGGTCGGCGTGAATTCATAGTATTCGTTGATGTGGCCCGTGCGGATCTTGGAGAGCGCCATCTGCTCGAAAGCATCGGGCTTGTTGCCGGGGTTCATCACGTTGTGCGACGTCAGCCGGAACTTGGCGCGCGACGCGGAGGCGGCCACCGCTTCGGAAAACTCGCGCTGCGCGAGCGCCGGGTTCTTCGAGTAGTAGTTGACCGGCGTCAGGCGCGCCGGCGATGCCGTGGGATCGTCCGTGCTGTACAGCAGCGCATGCCCGAGGTAGCTCTGGTCGTTGTCGCGGACCCAGACGCGCCCGTACTTCGCAACCCAGTCGCCGAACGCGTCGACGTTGTCGGCGACGGTCTCCGCCTGGCTGCGCAGCTCGCTCACGTAGATGCGGTCGAGGATCAGGTAGGACGCGGCCCCGACGAGCGCCAGCGCAAGCAGGAACACGAGGGCGAACTGCGTCGTGATCGTCGTCGTCTTGAACATTCCGTTTCTCCCTGCCGTGCGGTTCGTTGCCGCCGGCTCAGTAGTTGCCTACCACGTTGCGCGCCGCGTCCACGAAGTGCTCCCGGGTGGAAGCGTCGGTGATCTCGCGCGCCAGCATCGCGATGTAGGTCTCGACGTCGCTGGCGCGGATGCGCGGGCCGCCCCGGATCCACGCCGCCCGCGTCTCGCTGACGATCAGCGAGCCGAACGGTCCTACCTGCTCGATGAACGCGCGGTCGAGGAGATCGCACAACTCGGCGAGGATGGGCAGGACCTGCGAGCGGGAATGAGCCATGGAAGGAGTGGCCGTGCGCATGCCACCTGCCGGCGGATGACGCGATGCGCAAGGCTAATCGCCGGGGCAGCGAGCGTCAACGCCACGTGCCGCGCGAATATTCCCGGCAGGCGCTGCTACCATAGCGCCGATGAGCCCCGGAACAGTGTGTGCAGTACTGGTTGCCGTGGCCGCCTCGGCGCTGCCGGCGGCGGCGTCGGCGTTCGTATTCACCGACGGCAAGGCCCAATCGTGCATCGTGCGCGGCGTCGCGCTGCGCGAGTACGCCGCGCCGGCCACGGATCCCACGGTCAAGGACCGCGTCGGCGTGACGCTTCCGGAAAACGGCAGCTACGTGATCGTGTGGAATCCTGACCGCCTGAAGGCCCTGCCGCCGCCGGTGCACGACTTCATCTTCTTCCACGAATGCGCGCACGCGCAGCTCCCCACGTCGGTGGAGCTGCAGGCCAATTGCGCGGGATTGAAGGCCATGAGGGCAGCAGGGCGCGCGGGGCCCGCCGTCGAGGCGGAGCTCGAGGCGTTCTTCAAGAACAGCGGCTATTGGCAGGACACGCTGCGGTGCGCGAACCGGGTGGTCGAGCCGACGCCGGAGGGCATGCTCAAGCTCGCGCCACCGCCTGCGTCCAAGCCCGCCGGTTGAGCCTGCGCGCGACCTGCGCCACGCGCGCCGTGGCGAGCACGACGCCGTCGTACCACCGACATGGCCGTGCGATGACCGCCTGCCGGCCCCAATCGTTGATTTCGCGCACGACGCGATAGCGGCGCGTGCCGACGACGAACGTCGAGCCGAGCCTGCAGTCCGGGCCGCGGCGGAACACAAGGCATTGCCCAGCAGTGGAGGAGCGGTTCATGGCGGGTCATCCGATCAGTTTTGCGATGGGTCACAGCGTGCCCGCCCGCGGCGCCGTCGGCGGCAGGGCGGACTCCCGAACGCGTGTCGGCGCGCGCCCACAGCGGTTGTCGGCCGCTCGCCGCGCAATGCTTGGCGGCGCGCTGCTGGTCCTCGCGGGCGTCCTGCCCGGCGTCGCACGGGCCTCGGACGCCGTGCGCCTGGTGGGCACCGTCGGGTCGCTGTCGGGCCAGGATCTCGTTGTCGACACGCGCAGCGGCGCTCACGAGCACGTGATGCTCACCGACCAGACGCAGATCGTCGGTCGCGCACCGGCGAGCCTCGCTGCGATCGTGCCGCAGGCGTACGTCGGCGCCACCGCCGCGCCGGGCCCGGACGGGACGCTGGTGGCCAGCGAAGTCCACATCTTTCCGGAATCGCAGCGAGGCACCGGCGAAGGCCACCGTCCAATGCAGGGCCCCGCCGGCACGACGATGACCAACGCCACGGTCAGCGCCGTCGCGCCCGCCGTCAGCGGGACCGTGACGGCCAGCCCGCCGGCAGGCGCAGGCCGCCGGCTGCTGCTCAGCTATCCGGGAGGCACGCGGACGATCGTCGTGCCGGACGGGACGCCGGTCGTCGTCGTCACGCCGGCCTCGCGCGCCGAACTGACGGCAGGTGCGCACATCATCGTGTATGCGCAGCGCGACACGACCGGCCATCCGCTCGCCCAGCGCATTGCCGTGGGACTGCACGGCAGCACGCCGCCGCTCTGACGCCCGCGCGCGCGGGTCTCGCGTCGTGCGACGGGCTGGCGTATCGTAGGGTCTCCACGCGCGGCCCGACGAAAGGCCCCTGGTGCCCCACGCTCACGCCCGCGGCGCGTGCCGCTGCACGATCCTCCCTCCGGCCCTGCTGCGCAGGATCGCGCTGCGTGGCACCGCGCGGCAGCGCGAGGCTGCGCTGGCGACGCTCGCGACCGACGCGACGATGCGGATCACGCGCGCGACGTCAGCGCTGCTGGCCGTCCCCGGTACCACGCTGCCGTCGGCGACGGCCGCTCCGCGGCGGACGATCCACGATGCCGCGCACGCGACCACGCTGCCGGGCAAGGTCGTGCGCAACGAGGGCGACTTGCCTACACGCGACGCGGAGACCGACGAAGCGTACGACGGGCTGGGGGCGACGTACGCGTATTACCTGCAGGTCCACCAGCGCCACTCGATCGACGATGCCGGCATGCCGCTGGAGGCGACGGTCCACTACGGAAAGCAGTATGACAACGCGTTCTGGAACGGCACGCAGATGGTGTTCGGCGACGGGGACGGCGACCTCTTCAACCGCTTCACCGTGTCGCTGGACGTCATCGCCCACGAGCTCACGCACGGCGTCACCGAGGACGAGGCGCGACTCGTCTACGTCGGCCAGTCGGGCGCGCTGAACGAGTCGCTCTCCGACGTCTTCGGCTCGCTCGTCAAGCAGTACGCGCGCAAGCAGACGGCTGCGAAGGCGGACTGGCTGATCGGCGAGGGCCTGTTCACGGCCAAGGTGCACGGTGTCGCGCTGCGCTCGCTGAAGGCGCCCGGCACCGCGTTCGACGACCCGCTGCTGGGCAAGGACGACCAGCCGGCGACGATGGACGGCTACGTCCGCACGTCCGCCGACAACGGCGGCGTGCACACGAACTCCGGCATTCCCAATCACGCGTTCTATCTCGCGGCGACTGCGTTCGGCGGCCACGCGTGGGAGAAGGCAGGCGTGATCTGGTACGCGGCGCTGCGCGACAAGGCACTGAAGCCGACGGCGACGTTCGCGGCGTTTGCCGAGCGCACGTCGGCGCAGGCGGATCGCCTGTTCGGCGCGACGGCGCAGCAGGTGATCGCCGAAGCGTGGCGTGCCGTCGGCGTTACCGTGGCCGGTGGCGCGCGCGTCGCGCGGAGCCGCCGCACGTGAAGGTGACGATGCGCGTCGACGGCGGCCTCGCGGCGTTCCCCGGCCTGCGCAAGCCGGTGACGGTCGACGTTGCGACACTGCCTGTCGCGCGCCGCGAGCGGCTGCAGCGCGCAGTCGCGGCCGCTGACTTCTTCGCGCGCAGCGCACGTCCGGCCCGCCCCGCGCCCGACGCTCGCGCCTACACGATCGAGATCGACGATGGCACGCGCTCGCACACGCTCGCGCTGGCCGAGCCGATCGCCGATCCCGCGCTGCAGGCGCTGGTCGATGCGATCCGCGCGTGCAGCGCGACCGACGTCGGATGAGGACGCGGTTGCGCGTCGTGCCCTTGTGCGCGGCGGCGCTGCTCGCCGCCGGCTGCGCGACGACGCCTGCGCCGCTGACCGCCGTCGACGGCATGCCGCTCGGCGCGTTCCTCGACGACGTGCGCGCGCAGTTGCGGGAGGTGCACTGGCACGTGCGCGGGCCGCGGCAGGCCTGCGGCAGCGACATCGTGCGTGAACTGGACCTGCGCGACGCGACGGTCACGCTGGCGCTCGACCGGCTCGCGCAGGCGGAGGCCGGCGGCAGCATCAAGCTGGTTGCCGTGCCGCTCGGCCCGCTGGGCCTGAACCCCACGGCATCCGTGTCCGCGCTGGACAAGCATGCGCAGTCGCTGACGCTGAAGCTCGTGGCCACCGGCGGCACCGACGTCGTCGACCTCGATCAGGCGCCCGTGGCGACGAGCCCGCTCGCGGCGACGATCAACGCCGCGATCGACGGCTTCATGCGTGGCGATTCGGCCGCGCCGTGCCTCGCGCTGTCCGCGCTCAAGCTGGAGATCGTCGTCGACGTGACGCGCACCGCGGACGCGGGCTTCAAGGTCGTCGTGCCCGCCGTCGGCGCGGAGGGCACGCGCACGTTGCGCAGTGTGAACGCGCTGACGATCGCCTGGGACCGCGTCGCGTCCAACCGGCTGCGCTGACGCGGCGAACGGCTTGCGCGCCGCAGCCACGGCGCGCCGGATCACGCAGCGGAGGTCAGATCCCCAGCCACGCCATCAGCGCGCGCTCGGTGTCCGCGTTCGGCGCGACGAAGCCCTTGTACCCGGTGGTGGCCAGCGCACGCTGGCCCGCGTCCGACTGGCCCATCGACACCAGTGCGTCGCGCACGCGCTCGATCTCGGCTTCGCTGAGCCGCGTGGACGCGATGACCTGCTTGATCGGCACGCCGCGCGACTGCAGGTAGACCTTGCCGCCCTTTTCCGTATAGGCCTTGACGACCGCGTTGGCGGCCGTCGCGCCCGCCACCGCGAAGCCGTTGTCGATGTAGAACGGCACCGCGTCCTGGTAGCGCGTGGTCCGGATCGTGATGTCCTTGTCCGGCGTCAGCTTCTGCTCGCGCAGCATCGCGTAGACCATCGCCCACGTGATCGAGTCCTTTTCCGGCGTCACCAGCGTCTTGCCCTTCAGGTCGTCGAGGGACTTGATCGTGACCGTCGCCGGCGCCAGCACCGACACCTTGTAGTCGGTGTAGCCCATCGTCCACGCCACGGCCTTGTAGCGCCCCGACTTGATCGCCTCCAGCGCAAGATGCGCCGGGTGGATGAACGCGATGTCGTACTGCTGCGCCGCCAAGCCTGCGCGCAGGTCGTTGTAGACGGGAACCACCTGCATCCGCACGGGGCGCTTCAGCGCGCGCGAGAGCGCGTCGGCCACCGGCTCGAACTTGTCGCGGATTTCCTTGGGCGTCGCCTGGTAGGTGACGCCTTCCGTCACCGCAAAGATCAATTCGGACGATTGGGCGCCGGCGACGCCTGCCATCAGTGCAAGGGCCAGCGCGACTGTGAAGCGTGCAAGTTTCAAGTTTCCTCCGCGAGCGAGCCAAGTGGGCACCACCGCATGTCCACCCGGTAGAACTGTTGTGCAACACAACGATAGCACTGTCCAAGCACGGGCCATGCCCGTCTTGCTGCGAGACGCCGCAAATGTGCGCGTAGGACGCGCGCCGTGCCGCGCACGACGTGTAACGCGGACATGATGCGTTGCAAAAATCCGATGGCGGCGCGGCCGCTGCGAGGCGAACCTAGGTGCGGCCGCGACGTGCGCGGCGACCCCGGGCGCGAGCCCGGTGCGAGGACAGGGCGCGGGGACCCATGGCGACGATGCAACGGCGGCAGGACCTCGACGCATTGCGCGGGCTGATGCTCGTGCTGATGACCATCACCCACTTTCCCGGCGCGTTGTCCGAGCCGCTGGGCCAGCCACTGGGATTCGTTTCATCCGCCGAAGGTTTCGTGGTGCTGTCCGCGTTCCTGGTGGGGCGTATCGCGACGTCGCTCGCGCTGCGCCAGTCGCCGGCACGCGCCACCCGTTGGCTCCGGCTGCGTGCGCTCAAGGTGTACGCGGTGCATGCCGGCCTGCTCGTGCTGCTGTTCGGCGCACTGGTCCCGCTGGCGCGCGAGACGGGCGCCCAGGATCTCCTGAATCTCGCCGGCTATTACCGCGGCCAGCCGGGCCGCGCGTTTGCCGAATCCCTGGTGCTCGCGTACAACCCGCCGCTGCTCGACATCCTGCCGATGTACGTCGCGTTCCTCGCGCTGACGCCCGCGCTGCTCGCGCTGGCACGCAAGGCAGGCGACGCGCCGGCACTGGCGGCGAGCCTCGTCGTGTGGCTCGCGTCGCAGTTCGGCGCGGGCCCGCAACTATGGTCGCTGCTGACCGCCGCGCTCGACTGGAAGGCGCCGTATGCCGCGAGCGGCGCGTTCGCATGGCTTGCCTGGCAGCTGTTGTGGGTCGGTGGCGTGCTCGCGGGGCGGGTGACCGCAGTGCGCGCCGACGCGGCAAGCCCGGGCGCGTTCGAGCGCACGCTCGCGTCGCGGCGTGTCGTCCAAGCAGCGGTGGTCGTCGCGTTGCTGTTCTTCACCTGGCGGCACGCCGTCGGCCAGCTGCCATTCGGCACCGCGCATCCCGAGCTCGACGCGGCGTTCGACAAGTGGCGCCTCGGCCCGCTGCGCTTGCTGGACGTCGCCGCGCTGATCGTGCTGCTGCGGCGGTGGGGGCCGGTGCTTGCACGGGAGCGTTGGCTTGTCGTGCCGCTGGCGGCGCTGGGCAGCGCCTCGCTGGCGGTGTTCGCGACGCACCTCGTCGCGTGCCTGCTGGCGTTGGCGCTGTTGCCCGCAGGTCCGCGGCCGCTTGCCGTGGACGTCGCGGGACTTGCGCTGACGTTCGCGGCGATGGCGCTGGCGGCGCAGGCAACGCGCGCGGTGAACCGGCGCGTCGTGCCGGCGCCGCGCGTCGCAGTCAGCGCACGTACGGACCGATGACGTCCTTCCAGAGCGCGTAGCCGGTTGCGTTGAGGTGCAGTGCGTCGGCGCGGAAGAGCTCCGCGCGCGGCTGGCCGCCGGCATCCACCATCGCGGAGTAGACGTCGACGTAGGCGAGCCCGTCCTCTGTCGCGACATAGTCGCGGATCAGTGCGTTGGTCGCGCGGATCTGCGGCAGCAGCGCGAGCCGCGCGGGGCTGGGCTTGATCGAGATGTAGTCGATACGCGTCGCGGGCAGCGTCGCGCGGACGCCCGCCACGAAACGGGCGAAGCGGCGCGCGACTTCCTCGGGCGTCGCGCCGGCCGCGAGGTCGTTGTCCCCCGCGTAGACGAATACCGTACGCGGACGGTAGCGGATGACGAGCCGGTTCAGGTGGCGGACGCAGTCGGACAGCTGCGAGCCGCCGAACCCGCGGTTCAGGACTGGCGTGCCGGCAAACTGCCGGTCGAGATCCGACCACAGCCGGATCGACGAGCTGCCCACGAACAGGATGCCGCCGGGGGCGGGCGGCGCGGACTGGTCGGCCAAGTCGAACGTGGCGAACGCGCCGGCCCACGGGTCCGCCGCCGCGGCGTCGGGCGCGGGCGCCGCGGAGGCGCTCGCGGCCGTCGACGCGTGGACGACGCCGGCTGCCAGCAGCAGCGCGGACGCGGCCAGTGCGCATGCAACGCGGACGGTACGCGGGGGTCGGAGCATCGGGTTCATCGTGGGTCGTACGGCCTTGCAATCGGGCCGCGACGGGCGCACATCATAGAGGTTTGCCGCACCGCGCGCTTGCGCCCTGACGCAACGGGACGTTCAACGCGCGGGCGCGCCACGCCGTTGACGGCCCCCGCGATTGTTCCGCGCGGACGCTGGCCGCGGCCTCGAAAGCTACAATGCCTGCGCCTCGCCGCGGATCGATCACCGATGAAATACAAGGACTACTACGCGACGCTGGGCGTCCCCCGGACGGCCAGCGCCGACGACATCAAGGCGGCGTACCGCAAGCTTGCGCGCAAGTACCATCCGGATGTCTCCACCGAGAAGGATGCGGAGGAGAGGTTCAAGGAAGTCGCGGAAGCGTACGAGACGCTGAAGGACGCCGAGAAGCGCGCGGCCTACGACCAGCTCGGCGCGCACGCGCCCAACGAGGATTTCCGCCCGCCACCGGGCTGGGAGCAATCGTTCGGCGGCGGGGCGGGCGGCTTCAACGGGGCGAGTTTCGACGACATCGACCTGGCCGACCTGTTCGGCGGCCTCGGCGGCTTTCGCGAGGCCCGGCAGCGGCAGCGGACGGGTCCGGTGCCGGGGCGCGATTTCGAGGCGGCCGTCCGCATCTCGTTCGACCAGGCGTTCCACGGCGCTGAACTGAAGCTGGACCTCGCCAGCACGGAGATGGGCGACGACGGCGCGCTGCGCCGCGTCCCGCATCCGGTGACGGTGCGCATCCCCAAGGGCGTGCATGCGGGCCAGCGGCTGCGGGTGCCGGGCAAGGGTGGACCCGGGGCCCGCGGTGGCCCGCCGGGCGACCTGTATCTCGACATCGACGTCGAAGCACACCCGCTGTACCGCGTCGATGGCAACGACCTCTACGTCGACCTGCCGCTCGCACCGTGGGAAGCCGCGCTCGGGACGACGGTCAAGCTGCCGACGCCCGGCGGCCCCGTCGATCTCAAGGTTGCCGCGGGCACGCACGCCGGCCAGCGTCTGCGCCTCAAGGGCCGCGGCCTCGCGCGCGGAGGCGCCGAAGCGGGGAACCTGTACGCAGTCGTGCAGATCGTCGTGCCCGGCACCGTCACGGCCCGCGACCGCGAGCTGTACGGCGAGCTCGCGCGCAACAGCACGTTCTCGCCGCGCGCCCACTTTGGAGGCTATGGAGCATGAACGTCACGGCAACCGAGGCGCGCTTCATCGACGACGACGGCACGTGCACGTTCGTCGAGCTCGTCCATCGCAGCGGGCTCACCGAGGACGAGTTGCGGGCGCTGGTCGACGCGGGAGCGCTCGTGGTGCTCGATCCGTCCGCGCGCGCGTGGACGTTCGCGGCGTGGTCCGTCAGCGTCGCGCGCGACGCGGCGTCGCTGCGCGACAGCTTCGCGCTCGTCGATGCGCACAGCGTCGCCGTCGTCACGCGCTTTGCGCAGCGCGTGGAGGCGCTGCAGCGCGAGCTCGCGGCGCTGCGCGCACGCACCGGCGAACGCTAGGCCGGAATCGTGAAGAGTCGATGAATCCGGCCGCGGCGGCTTGCAGGCGGCGCCGCGCGTCTGGCAGCATCGTCGATTGTCCGCGGCGCGTGCGCCGCGCCCAGATTCCGCGCGGCGCGCCGCGTCCCCGATGAAATTCGGCATCACTTCACGGCTGTTCGTTGCCGTCGCACTGACCAACGTCGCGGTCGCGGCGGCGGCCATGCTCGCCGCCTACCTGTCGTTCAGCCTGGGCTTCCTCGACTACCTCAAGGAACGCGAAGGCGACCGCCTCGAAGGGCTGGCCTCCGAGCTCGCAGCGCGGTACAAGGCGACCGGTGGCTGGGCATTCGTCGCCCACAACGAGGCGCGCTGGGCGGAGCTCAATCGCGTCTATGTCCGCGGCGGCCTCCCGCGCGAGCTCATGCGCGATCTTCCGCTCGGCGCACCTCCGGCCGTGGCGCCCGGGCCTGGCGATCCGCCCGCGGACGACCGCGGGGTGCCGCGCAACCTGGCGCTGCCCAGCGCCCCGGAGGGCGCGGCGATGCCACCGCCGCCCAACGTCACGCGGCCCAGTCTCGCCAACCCGCCGACCCGCCTCGCTGCCGCGGGCCCGACGGACGGCACGTCCACCGATGCGATGCCGCCGCGGCTGCCGCCGATCGAGGGGCCGTTCCCGCGCGGCATGGATGCCGGCCTGACGACGCTGCTCGATGCGGACAAGCACGTGATCGCGGGCCCGAAGCCCGCGGCCAACCAGGCGGTGCTGCGCCCGGTCGTCGCCGACGGCCGCACGATCGGATGGCTGGCCGGCGCTTACCTGCGCGGGCCCCTCACCGGTGCGGACCAGCGCTTCGAATCGCACCAGCGCGAGGCCGCCGTGCTGATCTTCGGCCTCGGGCTCACGCTCGCGGCGTTGCTTGCATGGCTGATGGCCCGTGGCTTCGTCGCGCCGATCAAGCGGCTCGCGCACGCGACGCACGAGTTGGCCGGCGGCCGCTACGGCACGCGCGTCGCCGCCGCGCCGTCTACCGAATTGGGCCAGCTGGTGGATGATTTCAACCGCCTTGCGGCGACGCTGGAACGCAACGAGACGCTGCGCCGCCATTGGATGGCCGACGTGTCGCACGAGCTGCGCACGCCGCTCGCGGTGCTGCGCGGCGAGCTGGAGGCGATCGAGGACGGCGTGCGCGACATGACGCCGGCGACGCTCGCGTCGTTGCAGACGGAGGTGGCGACGCTGTCCAAGCTCGTCGACGACCTGCATGAAGTCTCGCTCGCGGAAGTCGGCGGCATCACGCTGCATCGCGAGCCCGTCGACGTCGGCGCACTCGTCGCCGGGGCCGTGCATGTGTTTGCGCCACGCCTGGCGGCACGCGGCATCACCGCGCGCGCCAGCGACGAACGCGGCGCCGCGCGCGAGCGGCAGCGGGTCGAGGCCGATGTCGTGCGCGTCACGCAGGTGCTCAACAACCTGCTCGAGAACTGCGTCCGCTACACGCGGACGAATGGGCACGTCCTCGCCACCGTGCGCGCGGTGGACGGCGCCGTCGCCGTCACCGTCGCCGACGACGGACCGGGCGTGCCGCCCGATGCGCTGCCTCGGCTGTTCGAGCGCCTCTATCGCGTCGAGTCGTCGCGCAACCGGGCCACCGGCGGCTCCGGCATCGGCCTCGCGCTGTGCCGTGGCCTGGTCGAGACGCACGGCGGCACGATCACCGCGGCGCCGTCGCGCGATGGCGGCCTCGCGGTCACCTTCACTTTGCCCGTAACGAGCCCAGGATGAACAGCGTGACCGATCCCCACAGTTCCACCCACGCGGCGCCCCCGCCGGCCGCCGCCAGCGCGCAGCCGCTGATCCTGATCGTGGAGGACGAGCGCAAGCTCGCCGAGCTGCTGGCCGACTACATGCACGCCGCGGGCTACGCGACGCACATCGTCGGCGACGGCCGTGACGTCGACGCCGCGCTTGCCGCGCACGCACCCGCGCTGATGCTGCTGGACCTGATGCTGCCGGGCAAGGACGGTATCGCGGTATGCCGCGATGTGCGCGCGACCTGCGACGTGCCGATTGTCATGGTCACGGCGCGTGTCGAGGAAATCGACCGCCTGCTGGGACTCGAGCTCGGCGCCGACGACTACATCTGCAAGCCGTTCAGCCCGCGCGAAGTGGTGGCGCGCGTGCGTGCCATCCTCCGGCGGACGCGTGCCGTGCAGGAGCCCGTGCGGGAGGCGCGGCTCGTCATCGACGACGAGCGGCATCGCGTCACGCTGGACGGGCACGAGGTCGCGTTGACACCAGTCGAGTTCCGTTTGCTGCGGCTGCTCGCGTCGCATCCGGGCCGCGTGTACTCGCGCGCGCGGCTGCTCGAGGACCTGTATGCCGACCATCGTGTCGTGACCGACCGCACGGTGGACAGCCACGTCAAGAACCTGCGCAAGAAGCTCGAGGCGGTGTCACCCGCCGAAGCGCTCGTACACTCGGTCTACGGCCTCGGGTACAAGATCGAGCTGTAACGCCGTGCGCGCAGGACGCGGCGCAACGTGGCGAGCACGCTGCACGCGACGACCACGGCGAGCGCGAGTGCGATGAACGCGACCGCGGGATAGGGCGCTCGCGCCGCAACGAAGATGGCCGCAAGGGCCCACGCGATGACGGCGGGCACGACGGCGTCGCCGTCCAGCAGTTCCATCACCGCAAAGCCGAACGCCGCAAGCATCAGCAACGTCGCCCACGCGCTGTCCGCCACGGTGGCCGCAGCCTGCGCCGGAGGCGCAAGCCACACGGCGACCCCGGCGAGCGCCGCGACCGCCGACCACCCGAGGTAGAGGCTCGCCACCGCGCGCGTCCACGGCGCAAGCCGGCGCGTCGCGGCACGGAAGCCGATCGCGCACGCAAAGCCGGCGGCAAGCGGCAACAGGGCGGCGACGAGACGCTCGTGCGTAAACAGCACGATCCACGCCGACGCGAGCACGTTGATCGCGATCAGCCACAGCGATGCACGAATCACCGGCAGCGCGTCATGGCGGCGCGGCGCGAGCTGCCACACCGCGTAGGCGGCGAAGCCCGCGTAGATCAGGATCCAGATCGAGAACGCGTACGGGGCGGGCGTGAAGGGCGACGGGTGCCGCGCGGTGACGGCGGCAATCGTGTCGGCGCCCCCGGACGTGCGAGCATAGAGCGCGTTGTAGGCGATGTTGCCGACGACGGCGAGCATGGCGCCGACGCGCACGAGCCACCCGACCCAGGGACGCGCGAGCCAGCGAGCGGAGACGTTGTCCATGCACCCGAGTGTCGCCCGGCACATCGAAGCGACGGAGGCGGAGAGGCGCGCATGTTGTTGTAGGAGCGGGCGCCGGGCGCGCGGCCGGCGCCCGCCGCGCGGGCGCTAGCCGGGCCGGCGCAGCGCGAGCGCGCCTGCGACCGCGAGCGCCATCAGCAGCGCTGCAAGACCCGCGGCCGACAGCATCGGAACCGGCGTCACGGGGATCACCGGGACCACGGGCGCGACGTACTGCACCGCCCCCATGTCGACGACACCGGCGACAACCCGAGGAAAGCCGATGCCGCGCTGATCGTAAGCATAGCCCTGGCTGTTGCTGCCGACCCCGCGCGCAACGCTGGTCTTTGGGAGCGCGCGCGTCGGCGTCGTGCCGCCGTTGTCGGCCAGCGGGCCGATGCCGGACGAGTAGCCGACGAGGTTGCCGCTGTTCGTCCCGTTGATCACGTTGTCGGCGGGCACGAAATTCTCGGAAAACAGCGTCGTCGTCGCGTTGACGTAGCTGTTGCCGCCCCCGGTACGGTTGAGGTCGTTGGTGCCGCTGACGTCGGTGTTGCCGTCGACGATGGAGCTTTCGAACGTGAGCACCGACGTCTGGCTGTTGATGCCGCCGACGAAGCTGGCCGTGTTCCCCGCGATCGTCGAGTTGTAGATGTAGCCTTCGGTCTGGAACAGGCCGAGCGCGCCTGCCTGGTCGTCGGCGACGTTGCCGCTGACCGTGCTGTTGGCGATCGTGAGCTTGTACCCGATGAAGTCGATGGCGCCGCTCTTGCCCGCGTGGTTGGCGGAGAGCGTGCTGTTCGCGATGGACAGCTGGTTGCCCGCGGCGTTGTAGGCGTTGAAGATGGCGCCGCCCGTGCCGGTGGCGGTGTTGCCGGAGATCACCACGCCGTCGAGCGTGAGGTTGCCGCCGTCATTGAGGATTCCGCCGCCATTGCCCACCACGTTGCCGCCGGAGAGCGTGACGCCGGAGATGCTCACGTCCTTGCCGCTGCTGTCGAGGTGCAGGATCCGGCCCGACGTCGTCGTGATCGTCAATGCGTTCGCGCCCGGCCCCGCGATCACGACGCTTTGCGTGATCGGCAGCTCGCTCGCCAGCGTGATCGTGGCGGGCAACGCGAGGCTGAAGTCGATCGTCTCGCCACTCGCGGCGCCGGCCAGCGCCGCGCGCAGCGAACCGGTACCCGAATCCGCGGTCGAGGTGACCGTGGCGGCGAGGGCCGGGTGCGTGAAAGCGGCCGCGAGGCCGATACAAGCCGCGAGGCGGCGAACGTGGTTACCGTGCATATAGCCCCCCTGGATGCGCTCGATGCATGAGGATTGCCGCGTGCCGGCGATTATGCCGTGATGCGCGGCGCCTGTGTCGCGAACGTCTCGTCCTGCGGCCTGGCGGGCAGGCGCCCGGTGGCGACGGCCTCGCGCAGCACGTCGCCGAGCAGCTTCAGGCCGAGGGGGGCGAGCGCGCGTTCCCACAGCTCGCGCGCGGTCTCGCCCGGCTTCACGAAACACCAGTCCTGTGCGGCGATGGCGCCCGCATCCATGCGGTCGGCGAGGTGGTAGATGGTGCCGCCCGCGATCGCATCGCCGGCCCGCAGCGTCCACTCGACCGCTGCGATGCCGCGGTGCCGCGGCAGCAGCGACGGGTGGTAGCCGATGCCGCCCAGCCGCGCCCGCGCGAGCGCATCCGCGGCGACGAACGCGTGGCTGTGCGCCGACACGATCAGGTCGCTGCCCTCCGCGATGGCGTCGGCGGGGACCTTCATCGGATTCGCGAGTACGACGACGGGGAGTCCTGCGGCCGTGGCGGCCTGCGCAAGCCGGTCGTCGGCGGCCGGCACCACGACCTGCAGCACGTCGACGCCTGCGCTCCGTGCGACCTTGAGCGCTTCGGCGCCGAAATAGCGCGAGCCGACCAGCGTGATCTTCATGGGCTCCCCTCGAGCGGATGGCGGAATGCCCGCAGTCTATCGCGTCGTGCACACAGGCCGCTCGCGCGGCGATGCTACAGTGCGCCGATGCAGACACGTACACTGCCCGGAACCGACCTCGTCGTCTCGGAAGCCTGCCTCGGCACGATGACGTGGGGCGAACAGAACACCGAAGCCGATGCGCACGCGCAGTTGACCCGCGCGCTCGACGCGGGCGTCAACTTCGTCGACACCGCCGAGATGTACCCGGTGCCCCCCGTCGCGGCGACGCAAGGCCGCACCGAGACGTACATCGGCACGTGGCTTGCGCGCAACCGTGCGCGGCGCGGCGACATCGTGCTCGCGTCCAAGATCGCGGGACCCGGCCGCCGCGACTGGATCCGCGACGGCCGTACCGACGTGACGGCCGCGACGATCGCCGAGGCGGTGGCCACGAGCCTCGCCCGCCTGCAGACCGACTACATCGACCTGTACCAGATCCATTGGCCGCAACGGAACGTGCCGTTGTTCGGCGCGCGGACGTTCGACCCGGCGAAGGAACGCGACGGTCCGTCGATCGCGGAGCAGGTGCGTGGCATGGCCGCGATGATCAAGGCGGGCAAGATCCGGCACTACGGGCTGTCGAACGAGACGGCGTGGGGCGTCGCCGCGTTCCACGCCACGGCGCGCGAGCTCGGGCTACCGGGTCCCGTGACCGTCCAGCAAAGTTACAGCCTCGTGTCGCGCAACGTCGACGGCGACCTCGCCGAAGCGCTGTTCCGCGAGAACATGTCGCTGCTGGCCTACAGCCCGCTCGCCGGCGGCCTCCTGTCCGGCAAGTACGTGGGCGGGCGCGAGATTCCCGGGGCGCGCTTCACGCTGTTCAAGGATTTTGGCGGCCGCTTCCGGCGCCCCATCGTCTATGAGGCCGTCGACGCCTACGCCGCGCTCGCGCGCGAGCGCGGGCTGACGCTCGTGCAGCTCGCGCTCGGGTACGTGAAGAGCCGCTGGTTCCTGGGCTCGTCGATCATCGGCGCGACGACGCTCGCCCAGCTCGACGAGGACATCGCCGGTGCGCAGGTGGTGCTCGACGCCGCGACCCTCGCCGCGATCGCGGACGTGCAGGAGCGCTACCCCAATCCCGCGTCCTGACGCGCCGGTGCGGCACGCGGCGCCCAGCGCGGGTCCATCCAGGTGGGCGCCGGCCCGGACGTGACGTCGGCCAGCGCGGCGCGCACGTCGGCGACGCTGCGTCCCGGCTCGTACGTATAGGCGTACAGCGCCGCCTGCGCTGCGGCGTGCGTCGTGGCGTGCACCGCCGCGGCGCGCGCCAGTGCAGCGTGGACGTCGCCGTAGTTCGCCGGCGCGAGCGCCATGCCGCACGCGAGGAGACGCGATCCGGCGGCATCCGCGGCGCTGCCCGCCGTCTGGTTCAGGAACACCATCGGCCGTTGCCACGCCAAGTAGTCGTACGCGAGCGACGACATGTCCCCGACGTAACTGTCGGCGAGCGCGAGGAACGGCATCGTCAGCGGGCAGTCGCGGAGCACGACGACATCGCGCCGCCCGCCGCACAGCGCGTCGATCCGCGCGCGCGTGCCGGCGTCGCGGTCGCTCAACGGATGCGGCTTGACGAGCAGGCGATGGCCCGCGGGCAGGTCGCGGACGAGCGGCTCCAGCGCCGCGAACAGCGACGACGACCCGATGCGATCGTTCCACGTCGGCGCGTAGAGCACCGTGTGCCGCGCCGGATCGCGGACGACGCCGTGGCGGGCGGCGACCGCGTCGAAGAAGGCGCGATGCGCTTCGTAGTGCAGCTTCCGCAGGTTGCCGCCGATCACGTAATAGGCGAGAAGCGGCGCGACGCCGAACTCGACGAGCTGGTCCAGCGCATGGCGTCCCGGCAGCAGCGCGACATCCTGGAACGCGACTTCGCGCGCCCAGTCCTGGCGCTTTTCGGAGAAGCCGTGCGGGCAATGGACGATGCGCGGCGGCGCGCCGCGGCCGTCGGCGAACAGGTTGCGCAGCAGCGGGCGCCCGGCGAGGTGCGAGTAGTACACGACGTCGGGCGCGAGGCCGCGCAGCGCCTGCCCGATCGCGCGCACCGGCGAGTGTTCCCCGACGCCGCGCATCCAGCGCACGTCGAGGCCCGGGTAGCAGGCAACGGCGGCGATCATGTCCGGCGCGTCGCATGCGAGCAGCGGGGCGTCGAACATCCCGCACACCGGCGCGAGATGCTCGACGTGGTGCGGATAGAACGCGATCGCGACGCTGCGCCCGGCCGTCATCGCTCGAGACCGCCGGCGGCGATCCATGCCGCGGCCTTCGCGTGGTCCGCGGGCGTGTCCACCTCCGCCCATGGGACGCCGTCGAGCGACGCCGTCGCGACGGGTACGCCCGCGTCGGCCAGCGCCTGCAGCGCCTGCTCGGCGACCGCGGCGTCGCCGGACCGTGCATGCGCGGCCGCGATCGCGGCGCGATGCTCGCCGCGCCGCGCGGCAGGCACCCACGTCAGGCCGATGTACCCGCCGTCCCAGGTCGGCAGCGTCTTCGCGATCGCCGTGATCCTCCGCGCGGCGTCGCAGCGCACCTTCATCTCGTCGTCGGCGAGCGTGCGCGCGAACTCGCAGAAGGCCGTCACTTGCGCGCCCAGCCCGGCGCGTACGCGCGGGACGGCCGAACGCGGGAACACGTGGTCGACATTGGCGATCAGCACGGCGCCGTGCGTCAGCGCAAGGCCCGCTTCCACCGAATACAGGTTGCCGGCGCGGAACCGCGTGTTGTCGACGAGCGTGAGCGCCCCACTTGCGTGCGGCGCCAGCGCGTCACGCAGCGCATCGATGCCAAAGCCGCCGACGACGACGATGCGCTCCGGTCCCAGCGCGCCGAGGAACGCGAGCGCGTGGTCCACCAGCGGACGGCCGGCCAGCGGCACCAGCGCTTTCGGGCGGCCCGCGCCGAGCGCGCCGAGCCGCGTGCCCATGCCCGCTGCGAGCAGCACGGCGGTGAACGGTCCAGGTCCGGCAGGGGCAGCAGGCGAGGCCATCGTCAGCGATAGCCGGCGGCTTGCAACTCGAACAGGTCCGCGTAGCGGCCGCCCGCGGCGATCAGCTCATCGTGGGTGCCTTGCGCCTCGACCCGGCCGTCGGCGAGGACGACGATGCGGTCGGCCATCCGCACGCTCGAGAAGCGGTGCGAGATCAGCACGGCGGTCTTGCCCGCCGACAGCTCCTTGAAGCGCTCGAACACCTCGAACTCGGCGCGCGCGTCGAGCGCGGCTGTCGGCTCGTCGAGGATCAGGAGCTGCGCGTCGCGCATGTAGGCGCGGGCGATCGCGATCTTCTGCCACTCGCCGCCGGAGAGCTCGACGCCGCCCTGGAAGCGCCGGCCGATCATCTGGTCGTAGCCGTGCGGCAGCTTGCGCACCACCTCGTCGGCGAGGCTTGCGGCCGCGGCGCGCTCGATCCGCGCGCGATCGTCGCGCGCGTCGATGCGTCCGATCGCGATGTTGTCGGCCGCGGACAGGTGGTAACGAACGAAATCCTGGAAGATGACGCCGACGTTGGCGCGCAGGTCGAACAGATCGTATTCGCGCAAGTCGTGGCCGTCGAGCAGCACGCGGCCCTCGTCGGGGTCGTACAGGCGCGCGAGCAGCTTGACGAGCGTCGTCTTGCCGGCGCCGTTCTCGCCGACCAGCGCCAGCACTTCGCCGGCGCGCAGCGTGAACGACAGCCCGCGCACCGCCCAGCGCTCGGCGCCCGGGTAGCGGAAGCCGACCCCCTCGAACACGAAGCCTTCGCGGATCGGCCGCGGAAACGGGCGCGCGTCGGGCGGCGACAGGATCTCCGGCCGGATGTCGAAGAACGAGAACAGGTCGTCGAGGTACAGCGCCTGGCCGGACACCGACGAGAACCCGCTCAGCAGTGATTCGAGCAGCGTGCGCAGCCGGCGGAACGAGCCGGCGAGGAACGTGAGGTCGCCGATCGTGAAGTCGCCGTGCAGCGTGCGCCACACGATGTACGCATAGGCACAGTAGTAGCCGATCGTGCCGATCGTCGTCAGCGTGCCGCCGATCGCCGCACGGCGCAGCGCGAGCCTGCGGTTCGCGGCATAGAAGCGTTCCGCCAGCGTCCGGTAGCGTTCGATCAGGAATGCGTTGAGGCCGAAGATCTTCACTTCCTTGGCCGTGTCGGCGCTGGCGGCCGTCTGCCGGACGTAGTCGAGCTCGCGGCGCTCGGCGGTACGCGCGTAGTCGAGCGCATAGCTCTGCGCGTTGAAATGCGCCTCGCCGACGAACGCGGGGACGAGCGCGACCAGCAGCAGCACGATCAGCCACGGCGCGAACACGACGAGGCCCACGCACAGGCTCGCGACGGTCACCGCGTCCTGCGCCTGCGCCATCAGCTGGCCCAGCAGCGTCATGCGGCCTGCCGTCTGGCGGCGCGCGCGCTCGAGGCGGTCCTGCAGCTCGCTGTCCTCGAAGTCCTCGAGGTCCAGCGTCGCCGCGTGCTCCATCAGCTTCAGGCTCGCGCGCGTGCTGAAGCGCTCCGACAGCAGCGAGTCGATGTAGGCGACGGCGCGACCACTGGCGTCGGACAGCACGGCGAGGCCGAATTCCATCGCGACGAGCGTCACGAGGTGGTCGAGCGTGCCCGACTGCAGCAGCGAGCGCAGCGTCTCGTCGGCGTGCGGCACGCGCGACAGCATGACGACCTCGTCGATGATCAGCTTGCCGACGTACAGCGTCGCGACGGGGATCAGCGCGCGGCCGGCACGCAGCACGCACTGGAACAGCGTGAGGCCGGGGCTCGCCTGCCACACGAGCTTCAGGAAGGGCGGCAGGTTGCGCAGCGCGCCGACGCGCTCGCGCAGCGTCTTGGGCGGCGGCCCGAGCGGACCGCCGCCGCGTGGGCCGCCGCCGGGCGGCGGCACCGGAGTGTTCGCTGGCGGCCGAGGCATCGGTGACATTGTGCCCGATGCGCCCGCGACGTCGCGGTGGATTACCATCAGGCGTACAAATCGTGACGCGAGCCTACCGATGAAGACCCGTGCCGCCGTGCTGTCCGCGCTGGGTGCCGCGCGCCCGTACGCAACGTCGCGCCCGCTCGCGATCACCGAGCTCGACCTCGCGCCGCCGGGCCGCGGCGAAATCCGCGTACGCGTCGCGGCCGCGGGGTTGTGCCACTCCGACCTGTCGGTGATCAACGGCGACCGCCCGCGGCCGCTGCCGATGGCGCTGGGCCACGAGGCGTCCGCGGTCGTCGACGCGCTGGGCGAAGGCGTCGACGACCTCGCCGTCGGCGACCACGTCGTCGTCGTGTTCGTGCCGAGCTGTGGCCACTGCGCACCGTGCGCCGAGGGCCGACCCGCGTTGTGCGAACCGGGCGCGGCGGCGAACCTCGCCGGGACGCTCCTGGGCGGCACGCGCCGGCTCGCGCGCGACGGCGTGCCGGTTAACCACCACCTCGGCTGCTCGATCTTTGCCGACTACGCCGTCGTGTCGCGCCGCTCCGTCGTGCGGATCGATCCGGATGTGCCGCTCACCGATGCCGCGTTGTTCGGTTGCGCGGTGCTCACCGGCGTCGGCGCCGTCGTCAACACCGCGGCCGTGCGTGCCGGCGCGTCGGTGGCCGTCGTCGGCCTGGGCGGGGTCGGTCTCGCGGCGGTGCTCGGCGCCGTGGCTGCGGGCGCGCGGCAAGTCGTCGCCGTGGACCTGGCCGACGACAAGCTCGCACTCGCGCGTGCGCTGGGCGCCACCGATACCGTCAATGCCGGGGCCGCCGACGCGGCTGACGTCGTGCGTGCAGCGACCGGCGGCGGGGCCGAGTTCGTGTTCGAGTTCGCGGGGTCCGTGCGCGCGCTCGAGTTCGCGTACCGGGTGACGCGGCGCGGCGGCACGACCGTCACGGCCGGCCTGCCGCCTGCGGCCGCCACGTTCGCGGTCCCGGCCGTGAACCTCGTCGCGGAAGAACGCACGATCAAGGGCAGCTACGTCGGCACGTGCGTGCCGTCCCGCGACATCCCGCATTTCATCGCGCTGTATCGGCAGGGACGCCTGCCCGTGCACAGGCTGCTGTCGGGCACGCTGGCACTGGACGACATCAACGCGGGCTTCGACCGCCTGCAGGACGGCCACGCGGTACGCCAGGTCGTCGTGTTCGACCGCTAGAGCACGCGCCGCATGCCGGGGACGCGCAACAGCACGCCGGCCAGCACGACGAGCAGCGCGCATCCCGCGATGGCGACGAGCGCGAACTTCGCGAGATCCGGCAGCGGCCAGCCGGCGACGAGCCGCGCGAGGCCGACGACGACCGGCGGGTGGAGCACGTACACCGCATAGGCCCGGCGCCCCAGCCCTTGCCAGCGCCCCGGCGCGATGCGCGTGCGGAACGCGACGAGCAGCGCCAGGATGATGCCCCACGCGACGAACGGCTCCCACAGTGCATACACGGCGGCCGCGACGTGCCAGCCGCCGTCGAATGCGACGGGACCGGGCCACAGCGCCTGCACGGCGAGATAGGCGAGCGGCAGCGCGACGATCGCGACGAGCGCCGCGACGAGCCACGGCCGAGCATAGCCGCCGTCGACGCGCTCCAGCCAGCGGTGGCGCCACGCGATGCAGCCGGCGACGAACAGCAGCCCATACAGCGCGCACGACGCGAGCGGCACGCCGGCCAGGTCGGCGCCTACGGGCCAGACGAGGCGCACGCCGAACGTCGCGACGCCGACGGCGAGGGCAAGCAGCAGCAGCGTGCCGTGGCGCGGCAGCGGCGCGACGTCGCGGACGACGCGCGCCGGGCGCCACTGCCGCCACCCCGCATAGGCGAGCGCGAACCCGAGCAGGACCAGCGCGTACCACATGGGGCCCGGCGTCCACGCGGCCTTCTGCCATTGCGCCGCCACGAGCACGAAAAACGCGGCCTGCGATTCGGCGCGCGCCAGTGCCACCGTGACCGGGTCGAGCAGCAGCGCGAACACGACGAGCGGAATCCCGTAACGGAGCAGCCGGTCGACGACGTAACCGCGCAGTCCGCGCTGGTCGCAGGCAGGCGGCGTCGTGAAGCCGGCGAGCAGGAACAGCATGCCCAGCGCAAACGCCTGCGTCACCGCGGTGTAGAGCGACAGCGCCGTGGCGGCCGCGTCCTGGCCGAATGCACCGACATGCGATACGAGGTACCAGCGTCCCGCGCCGCCGTAGGTGATCGCGACGTGCTGGACGACGACGGCGAGCGTCAGCGCGATGCGGAGCTGTTCGACGAACGCGTAGCGGGATGCGGCCGCGTCGGCGGCCGCCGCGCGTTCGCGTGGCTGCGCCGGCGTGCCGGTCATCAGAGCGGAGAGTTCTGCACGTCCTTGTACGCGGCCTTCGCGGAATCGAGCTTCTTCTGCGCCCTGGCGATCTTCTTCGCGTCGCCGCTCGCCTGTGCCTGCGCCAGCTCGTTCGTGCGCTTGTCGACCTGCAGCTGTGCCTGCTGCAGCGCCTTTTCGCGCTTCATCCGCAGGCCGTCGTCGCTGCAGTGGCCCATCTCCGCCTGCGCCTTCTGCAGCCGCGCGAGCGTCTTCTGGTCGTTCCTGGCCTGCGCGGCTTCGGTGTCGCGCTGCAGCCGGCACGCGCGCGCCGCGCAGCCTTCCATCAGGTCGCAGTTGGCGGCGGCCATCGCCGTTGCGCTGGCGAAACCCAGCGCGCAGGCCGCGCACAGAAGCGTCAGTCGGGACATCGTCGTTACCTCGGCGGGCCGCATGAATCGTGGCGCAGCATAGCAAAACAGCGCGCTGGCGGTGGGCGGAGGCGATGTGCCAGCGCGCGCACCCTTGCGCGCACCGCCGGCCGCACCCACATGCCCAATGTCCCCCATTCCGCGCCCGGGCCCCCCGCGCGCCGACGCCATGACCGGTTTCCTGATCCTCGTCGCCCTGTTGCACGGTTACGTCGGCATGCGTCTCGTGCCCGACCTGCCCGGTGGCCCGCTGGCGCAGGGGCTGCTTGTCGCGTGGCTCGTGTTCTCCGCCGTCACGATGCGCTACGCGTTCAGCGCGCGGCGCGGGGCGACGCGCTTCACGGACGTGGCGGCGTGGGCAGGCGGCCTCGCGATGGGCGCGTTCTCGACGCTGTTCGTGCTGACGGTGCTGCGCGACCTCGGCCTCGCGCTGGCGGACGCGGCGGGTCTCGCGTGGCCCGCGCTGGCGCCCGGTGCGGCGGTCCGCGCGTCGACCGCCGCAGCCATCCCGCTTGCGGCGGTCGCATTGACGGCCGCCGGCATCGCGTCGGCGCGCCGGCGCGCGCCCGTGCGTGACGTCGACGTGCCGATCCGCGGCCTGCCCGCGGCGCTGCACGGCTTCACGATCGCGCAGGTCACCGACGTGCACGTGGGCCCGACGATCAAGCGCGGCTACGTCGACGCAATCGTCGACGCGGTCAACGCGCTGCAGGCGGACATGGTGGCCCTGACGGGTGATCTGGTCGACGGCGCCGTCGGCGACCTCGCGCCGCACACCGCGCCGTTCGCGCGTCTTTCGGCGCGCCACGGCAGCTTCTTCGTCACCGGCAACCACGAGTACTACAGCGGCGCGCACGCGTGGATCGCGGAGATGTCGCGGCTCGGCGTCACGCCGCTCGTCAACGAGCACGTCGTACTGGAGCACGAAGGCGCGCACGTGGTCGTCGCCGGCGTCACCGACTACGGCGCGGTCGCGTTCGACCGCACGCACGCGAGCGATCCCGCCGGCGCACTGCACGGTGCACCGGCGAAGGCGGCCGTGCGGCTGCTGCTCGCGCACCAGCCGCGCTCCGCGTTCGCGGCGGCGGAGGCGGGCTACGACCTGCAGCTGTCCGGCCACACGCACGGTGGCCAATTCGTGCCGTGGAATTTCCTGGTGCGGCTGCAGCAGCCGTTCACCGCGGGCCTGCGCCGGCTGGGCGGGCTGTGGGTCTACACGAGCCGCGGCACCGGCTACTGGGGGCCGCCGATGCGCCTCGGCGCGCCGTCGGAAATCACGCGGCTGCGCCTCGTGCCGGCGTGAGCGCCGGCGGCGGCACGCGTCGCCGCTAGGCGAGCGCGCGGCGCGGACCGGTGACGAGCTCCGCGTCGGCGAACAGCGACTTCACGACCACCTTGACGACGTCGTGCCGGTCCGGCACGACGTACAGCACCGGCGAGATCAGCTCCTCGAAGATGCCGCGCAACGAGCGCGCGCCGGTCTTGTACTCGATCGACACTTCGGCGATCTGCTCGAACACGTGCGGGTCGACGACGAGCTCGACGCCTTCCGATGCGAACAACGAGCGGAACTGCGCGAGCAGCGAATTCTCGGGCTCGACCATGATCCGCACGAGCATCTCGCGCGTCAGGTCGTGGAAGCGCGCGATCACCGGCAGCCGGCCCGTGAACTCGGGAATGAGGCCGTAGGTGAAGAGGTCCGTCGGCTTCACGCGCGAGTTGAGCCGGTCCAGGATCTTGCGGTTCTCGCTGTGGCCGGTGGCGATGAAGCCATAGCCGTGCGTCTGCGAGATGATCTCGGACAGCCCGACGAAGGCGCCGCCACAGACGAACAGCGTGTTGGTCGTGTCGACGAAGCGGCCGTCGGCGAGCTGCACCGAGGCGCCTTCCATGATCTTCAGCAGCGCATGCTGGACGCTCTCTCCGGACGTCGCCTGCACGGTGCCTTTCGTGTTCTTGAGCTTGTCGATCTCGTCGATGAACACGATGCCGCGCGACGCCTTGTCGACGTCGCCGCCGGCGCGCTCGACGAGCCGCTGCAGGATCGCGTCGATCTCCTCGTTGACGAAGCGCGTCTGCGCGAGCGACGTGGCCTCCGCCGACACGAACGGCACGTCGAGGATCCGCGACAGCGTCTCGCACATCAGCGTCTTGCCGGTGCCCGAGTTGCCGATCAGCAGCAGGTTGCTCTTGATGATCGGCCGGCCGTCGACGGCCGCCAGCGCCACCTTGCGGAAATGCGAGTACACGGCGACGGCGACGATCCGCTTCGCGTCCTCCTGGCCGACGACGTGGCGGTCGAGCGCGGCGACGATTTCGCTGGGGGTCGGGGTGGTGGCGAGCATGGGCGGCCGCGCGAGGAGGGCGACGCGGCTACCCTAGCACAGGCCGTCCGGTCCGCAGTGTGGTTTATCCGTGGGAACGTCGGCGCTGCGCCTGCCCGTTGCCACTGCGCGCGTGCGCGCTACCGCCGCCGTGCGGACGCGAGCCTGCGGGGGCCGGCCCGCGCGGAGCGGGCTTGCCGCCACGGGGCGCCGCGGACGCGCCGTTGCGCGGCTTCGCGCCGCTGCCATCGCGAGGCGCGGCATGCGGTCCGTTGCGAGGGCTTGGCGCGCCGCCTGCGTGGGCGCGCCGGTCGTGCGCCGCGGCTTCGCGGGCACGATGCTCCGGCGCCCGCGCATGGCGATCCTGCGGCCGCGCGTGCCGCGCGGCGGGTTGTGGCGCCGGGTTTCCGCGCCGGCCCCGCTGCGCGAAGATGTTCTGCGGCTTCTCCGACGCGTCCGGCGCGTAGTCGGCCAGGACCTCGCGCGGGATCGGCTGGCGAATCAGGCGCTCGATGTCGCGGAGGAACGCCTCCTCGTCGACGCTGACCAGCGAGATCGCGTGGCCGTCCGCCCCTGCGCGGCCGGTGCGGCCGATGCGGTGCACGTAGTCTTCCGGCACGTTGGGCAGGTCGTAGTTGACGACCTGCGGCAGCTCGTTGATGTCGATGCCGCGCGCGGCGATGTCGGTGGCGACGAGCGCCGTGATCGCGCCTTGCTTGAAATCCGCCAGCGCACGCGTGCGTGCGTTCTGGCTCTTGTTGCCGTGGAGCGCCGCGGCGTCGATGCCGTCGCGCGCGAGCGCCTGCACGAGCTTGTCGGCGCCGTGCTTCGTCCGCGTGAACACCAGGACCTGGTGCCAGCGGCGCGAGCCGATCAGCCAGGCGAGCAGCTCGGCCTTGCGCGTCCGCGACACCGGGTGGACGCATTGCTCGATCCGCTGGACCGTCGAATTGCGCGGCGCCACCTCGACGGTGCGCGGGTTGCGCAGGAACGTCTGCGCGAGCGCGCGGATGTCGTCCGAGAACGTCGCCGAGAACAGCAGCGTCTGCCGGTCGCGCGGGACGGCGGCGACGATGCGCCGCACGTCGGGGATGAAGCCCATGTCCAGCATGCGGTCCGCCTCGTCCAGCACCAGCGTCTCGATGCCCGAGAGGTCGACGTTGCGTTGCGCATGATGGTCGAGCAGCCGGCCCGGCGTGGCGACGACGATGTCGACGCCGCGCGCGAGGCGCTGCTGCTGGCCGCCGAAGCCGACGCCGCCGAACAGCGTCATCGACGTCAGCGGCAGGTGCGCGCCGTACGCGCGGACGGACGCCTCGACCTGCGCGGCGAGTTCGCGCGTTGGCGTCACGATCAGCGCGCGCGGCCGCCGCTTGCCGCCCTGCGGACGCCTGGCTGCCAGGCGTTGCAGCAGCGGCAGCACGAAGCCGGCGGTCTTGCCCGTGCCCGTCTGGGCCGCGGCGAGCAGGTCGTGGCCGGCGAGGACTTCGGGAATGGCCGCAGCCTGGATCGGCGTCGGCTCGGTATAGCCTTGTGTGGACAGCGCGCGCAGCAGCGCGTCGGTGAGCCCGAGTTGCGTAAACGACATCTGGTGCTTTCGATTGGGTGCTCGGCCGCTCGCCCGCAGCGCGGACGGCCAGTCACAGCCAAACGGAAGATACGACGGAAGGTCGGAATCGACTGCGGCAGGGGGACTGGAACAAGCGCCGCAGCGCATATTATACCCCACCGCCCGCCGCGGCCGGCAAGTTTTCGTTTCGTGAGACGATAGCGGCGTTGCGGCGGGCACGTCGATCCGCCGCTTTGGGGGGAAATCCGATGAAGCAGACGTCCTCGCGTGCGCGGCTCGCGGCGCTCGCCCTCGCATCCGCGCTGACCCTCGCTGCCTGCGCACCGGACACCGTCAGCAACAAGCGGGCGACGGGCTTCGATGCGTATCTCAACACGCTGCGCGCCTGCCACCCGCTGCAGATCGGCTCGATGGACCTGTCCGTCTATCTCGACTACGACTCGATGGGCGACACGCAATACCTGTATTTCATGGACCAGACGTCCAAGCTGTACTACAACCGGGTGTCGTACGCGCAATATCGCGAGTCGATGACGGCGTTCTTCGGGGCCGGCACGTCCAACCAGGCGAGCTTCGACTGCATCTTCAACAAGCTGCCGCCGGACCGGCCGCTGGCCCCGCCCGGCGCCCCGCAATGGTGAGGCTCACCGGTTGGCGAGCCACAACGCGCGCAGCCGGGCCAACGCGTGCTCGCGCACGGCGGACACTGCCGTCATGAAGGCCGCGCGCAGCGGCGCGGTCTTCCACGCGAGGTGCGCGGCATAGGCCGCCGGGTCCGCGAGCAGCGCGCGCAGGTGCGCGGCCAGCGCGGCGGGGTCCGCGAAATCGCGCGTGTCGATGTAGCTGCGCTCGCCGGGCGCAAAGTCCGCGACGTTCGGGGCGCCGAGGTACACCGGCACAGAGCCCACCGTCAGCGGCTGGAAGAACTTCTCGGTGACGTAGTCCCGCTCGACGGCGTTTTCGAACGCGAGCGTGAACGGGTAGCGGGCGATCGTCGCGAGTTTCGTCGCCGCGCCGCCGTCGCCCGCGAGCGCGCGATTGCGCCGCTGCGTCCCGTGCGAGTGGATGTCGATGTGGGCCATCAGCGCCGCGAGGTAGTCGCCGCGCCCGCTGTGGTCCCGCGGGCTCGAGATGAAGCACGCCACCGGCGCGTCGGCATCGTGCACGACCGGCGGCTGCCGCAATGTCGTCGCCGCGTCGTGCAGCAGGTAGGGCACCCAGACGTCCGCATCGCGGCGATGGGTCATCGTCCAGTCGAACGGACGCATGCACGCCGGGTTGTCGAGAAAGGGCACGTGCGCCGCGCTCTCCATCGACCAGGCGACCCAGCGCTGCCCCGGGCGCTTGTGCAGCGTGCCGGGCACCACGAGCGTCGGGAGGTGGAACAGCACGACGTCCGCCGCGGCCATCTGCCGGCGGTCGTACAGCGCCGCGCATCCTGGCGGCCACTCCGCCGCCGGCGGCAGCATGGTCCAGTCGTCGTTGTAAACGAGCACGCGCATCGTGGCGGTGGATGCGTCCGCTGCCATCGCAGGTCTCCCCAGGTCGGTGCCCACCGCGCGCGGCGCCGGGCGCACCGGATTGTAGGCGCGCCGCGTCGCGGGGAACGCCTGGCGCGCGGCATGGTCGGACGCTGACTGCGCGCATGCCCTCGGCCTTGAATACTCCGATCCCGAACCGCTGGCGACCTCGAAGGATCGCGCTTGCGTTGTCCGTGGTGCTGCTGTTCGGCGGCCCTGCGCTCTCCGTCGCGCTCGGCAAGGCGTCGCTGGGCATGAACTGGCGCACCGCGACGCAAGCCTCCTCGGGCCTCGCACCGGATCCGGCGGTAACGGCCGAGCCGGTCGTCGAGGTCTATGCCGCGCGCACGGTGGGGTGGCGCGGCGCGTTCGCCGTGCACACTTGGCTCGCCGCCAAGCCGATGGGCGCCAACCACTACACACGCTACGAGGTGATCGGCTGGCGGCAGATGCGCGGGCAGCCGGCGATCGTCGTCTCGGACGACCGCGCGCCGGATGGCGCCTGGTTCGGCGCGGCGCCGACCCGGCTCGTTTCACTGCGGGGCGCCGCGGCCGCGGCCGTCCTCGCGCGCCTGCCTGCGGCGGTGGCGTCGTACCCGTGGCCGGACGAGTACCGCGCGTGGCCCGGACCCAACAGCAACACGTTCATCGCCTGGCTCGGGCGCGAGCTGCCCGAACTGGAACTCGCGATGCCGTCCAACGCGATCGGCAAGGACTACGTTGGCTGGAGCGGGATCGTCGGCGCCACGCCCAGCCACACCGGCGTCCAGTTGTCGCTGTTCGGGCTGGCGGGTGTCGCCGTGGGCCTGGACGAGGGGCTGGAGATCAACCTGCTGGGGCTCGTGACGGGTATCGACGTCCGTCATCCCGCGCTCAAGATCCCGGGGCTTGGCCGCGTGCCCGGGTGAGCGGGGCGCGCCACAGTATGGATTCGCGGGGCGGCCACGCGGCGCGGCATTGCTGCCCGGATGCGGTCCCGTCTAGCATGGCGCCTTGAGCCTTGCCGCCGCGCCGCCGGGGATGCGGCCACCGCTGCCTGTGTCGATCGCAACCTGCCATTGCCGAGGTCCACGCCGCGCGCGCACGGCCGCGCCCGGCTTCACGATGCTCGAGATCGTCATCGTCCTCGGGATCCTGGCGCTGCTCGCCGCGATGGCGGTGCCGAGCATGGCCAACACGATCGTGCGCAACCAGATCGTCGAGGCGGTGCCGCTCGTCGATTTCGTGAAGACGGCGATTGGCGCGATCTGGGCCAAGAACACCGCGATGCCGTCGGACAACGCGACGGCAGGCGTCCCTCCCGCCGACAAGATCATCAGCAACTACGTGAGCGCCGTGAACGTGAAGGACGGGGCGATCGACATCACGTTCGGCAACCAGGCGCACACGCTGATCCGGGGCAAGGTGTTGACGCTGCGGCCGGCCGTCGTGCCCGGCTATCCGACGGTGCCGCTGTCGTGGGTGTGCGCCGGGGCGGCGGTGCCGGCCGGCATGAGCGTGCTCGGCAGCGACGCGACGACGGTCCCGTTGCGGATGCTCCCTTTCAACTGCAAGTGACCTCCTGCCGCGCGATGATCAACGACGAGCACCGCTTCATCTTCGTCCACATCAACAAGACGGGCGGCACCAGCATCGAGAAAGTGTTCGAGCCGGGGGCCGACGCGAAGGACGTCCGCCACAAGCACGCGACACTCGAGTACTACCGCAAGCACTATCGCGACCGCTTCCGCAGCTATTTCAAGTTCGGCTTCGTACGCAACCCGTGGGACTGGCTGGTGTCGCGCTACCACTGGAGCCGCGACACGCAGAAGCTGTTCGACTTCGGCTTCGACGAGATGCTGCGCCGGATCGAGGCGCGCGAACCGCTCAACGCCGATGCGCCCTGGCTCGAGAAGGAGGCGCTGCAGACGCAGGCGTCACGACTGTCGGTGCGCGGCGCGATCGCCGTCGATTTCGTCGGACGCTACGAACGCCTGCAGCAGGATTTCGCGGAAGTCTGCGCGCGGATCGGACACGCGCCGGTCGTGCTTCCGCACGTGTTCGCGACCAAGCACACGCATTACGCGGACTATTACGACGGCCACGCGCGCGACCTGGTCGCGCGCGTGTACGCGGCCGACATCGCCGCGTTCGGCTACCGGTTCGGCGACTGAGCGGCGCGCGGCGATGGGCTTCGACTACCGGCGGCTGGCGCTCGGCGCGCGCGCCATACGTGCCGGCGCGCACCGTGCCGAGCTGGGCGGCGGCGCGCGGCATTGGGCACAGCGTGGTGCGTTCCAGCTCGCGCTGCTCCGCCACCTCGGACTCGCGCCAGGGCAGCGGCTGCTCGACGTCGGGTGCGGCCCGCTGCGTGGCGGCCTGCCGCTGATCGAATTCCTCGGCGCCGAAGGCTACCGTGGCGTCGACGCCAACGATTCGCTGGTCGCGGCCGCGCACTACGAGCTGGCCGCGCGCGGGCTGGAGGCTGCCGCGCATCGCGTCACGGTGCTGCGCGACTTTGCTTTCGCGACGCTCGGCGAGCGCTTCGACTGGCTGTTGTGCTTTTCGGTCCTCAACCACTGCACGCGTGACGAGCGCGCGCGGTTTTTCGCGCAGGCGCCGGACGCGATGCAGCCCCACGCGCGCATCGTCGTCACGCACGCGACGTGGTGGGACGAGGACATCGCGGCCGGGGCGCATGCACACGCGTTGCGCATCGACCGTCGCTTTGCCACCGACGCCGACTTCCCGCCCGCGCTCGCGCCGACGCGCTGGAGCTTCCCGGCCGGGCAGGGCGGGCCGTTGCCGATCCTGGTGCTCGCGCCCTGACCCGCGCGCCGGCAGCGCGGGTTCCGGATGCGGATGCCGCGTTATCCGCGGAGTTGCGCGCGCACCTCGCCACCCGGATGCGCGGCCGTATGCGCGTTCACGTACAGGTTGCCGGCACGGAAGGCCGCGAACTGCGCATCGGTGAGGTGCGACCCGGGCGGCGCGGAGAACGTGTTGGGACCGGTCAGCACGAATGGCACGATGACCGGGCCGTTGGTCCCGGCGGCGCCTTCATGGATGTGCACCGCGGTCGGCGTCATGCCGAAGAATGTGACCGAGCCGACAACCTCGTGCGTCGTCGCATTGATGGAGATCGAACCTTGCCCTGAGGCGAGCGTGTCAACGGGCGGTACCGACTGACCGCCTGTCATCAGCACGCTCTGCGAGCCGCGGAGCGTTTGCGTTGCCGCGCACGCGACCAGCATGAGCAGCATGGCCGCGGCTGCAGTCGCGCGCATCGCGCGCACAGCGTTCGCTTGTCCGTACATGGCACCTCCTGAAGAGCTGAGGGCGCCCGCTGGCCGCCCGGGATGCGGAGCATGCCACAGTGCCGGGACGCCCGCCCGCGCGGCGTAGAATGCTGCGCTGCCGGCGGCGCTGGCCGCCGTCGCAGCCCAACCAACTCCAGGACACTCCGATGACCCTGTCGATGTACGAAGCGAGCATTCCCCGTTTCATCCACACGCTCGACAACCTGGCGAAGATCCTCGACAAGGCGCAGGCCTACGCCGAGGCGCGCAAGATCGACCCGACGGTGCTCGCCAGCGACCGCCTGTATCCGGACATGTTGCCGCTGTCGGCGCAGGTGCAGATCGCCACCGACTCCGCCAAGGGCGTCGCCGCGCGGCTCGCCGGAATCGACATCCCGGTGTTCGAGGACAACGAGAAGACGCTGACGGACTTGAAGGCCCGGGTCGAGAAGACGATCGCGTTCCTGCGCACGTTGAAGGCGGCGCAGGTCGACGGCACCGAGGACAAGTCGCTGGTCATCAAGGTCGGCGGCAAGGACACGCCGTTCACCGGCATTCAATTGCTGCTGGGGCGCTCGCTGCCGAACTTCTACTTCCACGTGACGATGGCGTACGCGATCCTGCGCCACAACGGTCTCGACATCGGCAAGCGCGACTATCTGGGCTGACGCGCATCGCGTCGTCCCGGCGCGGCGCGCGGCCCGCTCCCCATGTTCGACGTCGATCGGTACCGTGCCCGCATCGGCGTCGAGCCGCCGCCCGCCGCCGATCTCGCGACGCTGCGCCGATGGCAGGCCCGGCATGCCGCAACGGTGCCGTTCGAGAACGTCGAGCCTTTTCTCGGCCGACCGGTGGACGTGGATGCGGACGCCGTCGCCGCCAAGCTCGTCGACCAGCGGCGCGGCGGCTACTGCTTCGAGCAGAACACGCTGTTCGGCGCCGCACTCGCCGGCGCTGGCTTCACCGTCACGCCGCTGGCCGCGCGCGTGCTGCTCGGCGCACCGGCTGGCGGCGGCGTGTCGCCGCGCACGCACATGCTGCTGCGCGTGGACCTCGAGGGCGGCCGCTGGATCGCCGACGTGGGTTTCGGCGGCCACCTCATGAACGCGCCGCTTGCGCTCGATGACGATGGCGAACAGCCGCAGGCGGGCAGCCGACTGCGCGTGCGGCGCGATGCCGACGCGTACGTGATCGAACGCGTGGACCCGGGGCCGCCAGCGCCGCTCTATCGGTTCACGCTCGAACCCCAGGCCCCTGCGGACTTCCGCGTCGCCAACTGGTACACGTCGACGTTTCCGGGCGCGCTGATGCGCAATCACCTGCTGGTCGAGCGTGTCGACGACCGGGAGCGTGTGAGCCTGTTCGACCGGCGCGTGACGCGCCGGCGCCATGGCGAGGCCCCGGTCGAGTCGACGCTCGCGAGCGCGGCACAGCTCGAGGCATTCCTGCGCGACGACGCGGGGATCGATGGCGATGACGTCGTCGGCCCGCTGTGGGAACGCTTGCAACGCCTCTGAACGCCGTCCGGCGCGCTACGTCACGCAGGCGATGCTATGCGGACTGGATCTCGACCGTGGCGAGCCATGCGAGGGCGTCGTCGCGGTGCTCGGATACTTCCGCCAGCAAGCCGAGATGATGCGCGAACTTGACGCCAAAGCGCTGCGGATGAATGAACTCGGGCCGGATCACGAGCGCCACCGCGACGAGGCCGCGCGCCGACTCGGCCCAATCCTCAACGGCCAGGAACCGATCGACGAGCGTGGGCACGGCCACGCCGGTGACGCGCGTGGCGTCGACCAGCAGTCGGGGCAACCCTGCCTCGCGACAGTAACGGATGGCCTGGTTGATCGCGTCGACGATCGACAGCAGCGAAAACTCCCCCGCCGGCGCGAACGTGCAGATGCCGTCGTGGACGGCGAGGGGTTGGGCCATGGCCGCCGTGTGCAAGGCCGTGGGGTCGAGCGCTCGCCGGTCAGCCCGCGAACGCGGCCAGCGCGCTGTTCAACGTCGGCGACGGGCGCATCGCCTTGTCGCACAACGCCGGCGACGGATGGTAGTAGCCGCCGACGTCGCACGCATGGCCCTGCGCCGCGATCAGCTCGTCGGCGATCTTCTTCTCGTTGGCGGACAATGCGTCGGCAAGTGGCTTGAAGCGCGCCGCGAGTTCCGGATCCTTCACCTGCGCCGCAAGCGCCTGCGCCCAATACAGCGCGAGGTAGAAGTGGCTGCCACGGTTGTCGATCTGGCCCACCTTGCGCGCGGGTGACTTGTCGTTTTCGAGGAACTTGCCGTTGGCGGCGTCGAGCGTTTCCGCGAGCACTGCCGCCTTGGCGTTCCCGGACTTCGTCGCGAGGTCCTCCAGCGAGGCCTGCAGCGCGAGGAACTCGCCGAGCGAATCCCAGCGCAGATAGTCTTCCTCCAGGAACTGCTGCACGTGCTTGGGCGCCGAGCCGCCCGCGCCCGTCTCGTACATGCCGCCGCCCGCGAGCATCGGCACGATCGACAGCATCTTGGCACTGGTGCCGAGCTCCAGGATCGGGAACAGGTCGGTGAGGTAGTCGCGCAGCACGTTGCCCGTGACCGAGATGCTGTCCTTGCCCTCGCGGATGCGCGCGAGCGACACCTTGATCGCCTCCACCGGCGACAGGATGCGGATGTCGAGCCCCGTCGTGTCGTGGTCCTTGAGGTAGAGCTTCACGCGCTCCGTCAGCAGCCGGTCGTAAGCGCGCTCCGGGTTGAGCCAGAACAGTGTCGCGGCGCCGGTGGCACGCGCGCGGCCGACGGCCAGCTTGACCCAGTCCTGGATCGGCGCGTCCTTCGTCTGGAACATGCGCCAGACGTCGCCCGTCTTCACCGCGTGCTTCGTGAGCACGGCGCCCGCATCGTCGACGACCTCGACGACGCCGTCGCCGGTCATCTCGAACGTCTTGTCGTGCGAGCCGTATTCCTCGGCGGCCTGCGCCATCAGGCCCACGTTGGCGACGTCGCCCATCGTGGCAACGTCGTAGGCGCCGTGCGCCTTGCAATCCTCGATGACCGCCTGGTAGATCCCTGCGTAGCAACGATCGGGAATCATCGCCTTCATGTCGTGCAGCTTGCCGTCCGGGCCCCACATGCGGCCCGACGCGCGGATCGCAGCCGGCATGGATGCGTCGACGATCACGTCGCTCGGCACGTGCAGGTTGGTGATGCCCTTGTCGGAATCCACCATCGCCAGCGGCGGGTTGGTCTTGTACACCGCCTCGATGTCGGCCTCGATCTCGGCTTTCTTGTCCCCGGGCAGGCCCTGGATCTTGGCGTACACGTCGCCGATGCCGTTGCGCGGATTGACGCCCAGCTTGCGGAACGTATCCGCGTGCTTCGCGAACACGTCCTTGTAATAGACGCTGACCGCATGGCCGAACAGGATGGGGTCGGACACCTTCATCATCGTCGCCTTGAGGTGCAGCGACAGCAGCACGCCCTGTGCCTTCGCGTCGGCGACCTGGGCCGCGTAGAACGCGCGCAGCGAATCGGCACCGATGAACGAACTCGCGACCAGCTCGTGGGCCTGCACCTTGATGCCGTCCTTCAGCACCGTCGTCTTGCCCACCTTGTCCGTGTACTGGATGCGCACGGTGCCCGCCTTGCCGATCAGCGCCGCCTGCTCGTTGGCGTAGAAGTCGTTGGCATCCATGTGCGCGACGTGGCTCTTCGACGCCGACTCCCACTTGCCCATCGAGTGCGGGTGCTTCTGCGCGTACTGCTTGACCGCCCGCGCCACGCGGCGGTCCGAGTTGCCTTCGCGCAACACGGGGTTCACCGCGCTGCCGAGCACCTTGGCGTAGCGCGCCTTGATCGCCTTCTGCGCGTCGTCCTGCGGGTATTCCGGGTAGTCGGGGACCTTGTAGCCCTGGGCCTGCAGCTCCGCGATCGCGGCCTGCAGCTGGGGCACCGACGCGCTGATGTTGGGGAGCTTGATGATGTTGGCGGCGGGCGTCTTGGTCAGCGCGCCGAGTTCCGCGAGGTCGTCCGCCTGCTTCTGGCCGTCGGCAAGGAATTCCGGGAAGGCGGCGAGGATGCGGCCGGACAACGAGATGTCGCGCGTTTCGACGGCAATGCCGGCCGTCTTCGCGAACGCCTGCACGATGGGCAGCAGCGAATAGGTGGCCAACGCCGGCGCCTCATCGGTCAGCGTGTAGATGATCTTGGTGTCGCTCACAGGGGTCCTTCGGATGACGGGATGCGAAAGGAGGGTGGCGTGGGCCCGGTGCGTGCGCGGGGCTTGCCGAGGCGTTCAATTATAGCAAGCGATGGCACCTGCCTGCGGCGCGTCGGTGTTGGCCGACAACACGATCGGCCCGGTCCTGCACCGCGATCGTGCGGCGCCTGACGTTCGCGGAGACCGTGCGTCGATAAAGTGAACCGTGCCGTAACCCATCCACCATCCACAGGAGACCGCATATGAATCTCTTCAAGACTACGTTGATCGCCGGCGCCGTGGCGCTGGCCGTTTCCACCGCGCCGGCATTCGCCGACGACTCGACCAACTCGAAGCAGCAGCAAGCCGCCGCGGCCAACGCGCCCACGCAACCGATGACGGGCAAGGAGAAGGCGACGACGATCGGTGCCGGTACGGGTGCTGTCGCAGGCGCCGTTGTCGGCGGGCCGGTCGGTGCCGTGATCGGCGCCGGCGTCGGGGCCTATGTGGGCCACGAGGGCACGAATGCCAACGGCAAGGTCACGAACACCGGCACGAGCCACGACAGCAAGATGGGCTGGAACCACGACGACGTCTCGCGTGCGCAGACCGCGCTCAACGACAAGGGTTACAACGTGACGGTCGACGGCCGCTACGGCCCGAATACGGCGGCTGCGGTCCGCAACTTCCAGTCGGACAACGGCCTCGCGGCCAACGGTACGCTGGACGACGCGACGCTGAAGGCGCTGGGCGTGCGCGGTTAATCGCGGAACCGCGATCCGCATGCACAGGCCGTCCCTCGGGACGGCCTTTTTGTCGCCTGTCGCCTGTTGGTCGCACTCCGCTCACCGCGCTCGGGGGGCGAAGGGCGCACAAAAAACGGCGCGGGATCGCTCCCGCGCCGTCGTTCGTCCAGGCCGCCGTTACAGACCGTAGTACTGGTCGACTCGCGTCGAGTACGTGCGGTCGTAGATCGGGATCTCGTCCGCCGGGTAGCGCGGCGCGTCATCGAGCTTGTTCTTGTCGATCGGCACGCGATACCCGTCGAGGCTGGTGTCGTACTTCAGCATGTTCCACGGAATCGGGTACCGGTCCGTGCCCATGCCGAGGAAGCCACCAAACTCCATCACCGCGTACGCGACCTTGCCCGACACCTTGTCGATCATCAGGTCGTCGATCGAGCCGAGCTTGTCGCCGGCGAGGTTGTAGACCGAGGTCCCTTCGACGCGGTCCGAGGAAATGACGCTGTTGGTCGTATCCATGCATGTCTCCTGGAGTGGACAGGCGGACCGGATGCCCGCCCTGAATCCCGATTGAACCGCGCGGGCGCGACGGACGGCAGCCGGCAATGGCTGCAATCCGCGTAGGAACGCGCCGTCGGACCCTTCACGCCCCAGACGCGGACGAAAGTGAGCCGCGCCCGCGATGCGGGTATATACTCGCATCCATGTCGAGCGCCGCGCCTTGCCTCTGCGCCCGCCTGCGCCAGGGTACGCGCAGGCTCAGCGCGCATTACGACGCGGCGCTTGCGCCGCTCGGCATCAACATCGCGCAGTATTCGCTGTTGCGGAACATCGGCGCCCTGGCGCCCGTCAGCCTCACGGACCTCGGACGCGCGACGTCGCTCGAGCGCTCGACGATCGGCCGCAACGTCCGCGTCCTCCAGCGCGATGGACTGGTGGCCGCCGTGCGCAGCGACGGCGACCAGCGCGCGGCGTGCATCGAGCTGACGCCCGCGGGACGCGATTGCCTCCGCCGTGCGCTGCCGCTCTGGCAACGCTGCCAGCGGGAGATCCGCGACCGCCTCGGCCCCGAACGCGTCGACACGCTGCTCGACGTCCTGTCCGCACTCTGAGCACACCCTCCCATGTTCGCCACGCGCATTTCTCCCTGGCTCCAGTCTCGCGGCATCCACTACGGATGGCTCGTCGCCGCGGTGACGTTCCTCACGATGTTGACGATGGCGGCCGCGCTGGGCCTGCCGGGCGCGATGCTGCGGCCGCTCAGCCAGGAGTTCGGCTGGAGCACGCAGCAGATCTCGTCGGCGCTCGCCATCCGCTTCGCGCTGTTCGGCCTCATGGGCCCGTTCGCCGCGGTGCTGATGGAGCGTTTCGGCCTGCGCGCGGTCATGGCTACCGGGCTCGCGCTCGTCGGTACTGCGATGGCCCTGGTCACGTTCGCGTCGCAGCTGTGGCAACTGTTCCTGCTATGGAGCCTGCTGCTGGGCGTCGGCACGGGCCTGACGGCGCTGGTGCTGGGCGCCGTCGTCGCCAACCGCTGGTTCGTCGCGCGTCGCGGGCTCGTGATCGGCATGCTCACGGCGAGCTCTGCCACGGGCCAGCTCGCGTTTCTGCCGGTGGCTGCATGGATGATCGAGCACTGGGGCTGGCGCTCGGCCGTGGGGCCGATCGTCGCGGCGTCCGCGATCGTCGGCGCGCTGGCACTGTGCCTGGTCCGCGACCGCCCTGCCGACGTGGGACTGCGGCCCTACGGCGAGCCGGCCGGTGCCGCGACCGCGCCGCCACCCGCGGCGCCGATGCGCGTCACGTTCGCGACGCCGTTCACGATCCTCGCCGATGCGGCCCGTCACCGCACGTTCTGGCTGCTGGCCGGCACGTTCTTCATCTGCGGCCTCAGCACCAACGGGCTCTTGCAGACGCATTTCATCTCGCTGTGCGGCGACTACGGACTCGGCCCGGTGCCTGCGGCGTCGGTGCTGGCGACGATGGGCGCGTTCGATTTCGTCGGCACGATCCTGTCCGGGTGGCTGTCCGATCGCTACGACAACCGCAAGCTGCTGTTCTGGTACTACGGGCTGCGGGGGCTCTCGCTGCTGTGGTTGCCCCATTCGGGCTTTACGCTGATCGGCCTTGGCATCTTCGCGATGTTCTACGGGCTCGACTGGATCGCGACCGTGCCGCCGACCGTCAAGCTCGCGGGCGCCGAATTCGGTGCCCAGCGGGCGGGCATGGTGTTCGGCTGGATCTTTGCCGCGCACCAGCTGGGCGCCGCGACGGCGGCGTGGGGCGGTGGCGTGTCGCGCACGCTGCTCTTCAGCTATACGCCGGCGCTGTACGTCGCGGGCACGGCATGCCTGATGGCGGCGGTGATGGCGGTGAGTATCCGCAAGCCGGCGAGCCCGTCCGCGCCTGCGCGCGGTCCCGGACGCGGCGGGCCTTTCGCGGGCCTCAGCGGCCGTCGACCTGCGCCGCAAACCCCGACTGCTTGAAGCGCTCGACGACGAAGTCGGCAAACGCCCGCGTCTTGGCGGGCAGCAGGCGCCGGCTCGGGTAGTACAGCGACAACGGGCCGGCGTCGCTGTACCAGCCGGGCAACAGCCGGACCAGCTGGCGCGCGCGCAACGCATCGATCGCAAACGGCATCGGCAGCAGTGCCACGCCCAGTCCCAGCCGTGCTGCCTCGGCGATCGCCTCCGGGTCGCTCAGCACGAGCCGTGGACGGCACGGGACGGGCTCGTCGACGCCGCGTCGCGTGCGCAGCGTCCACGGCCGCACGCGCCCGGTCGGCGAAGACCGCCGCATGATGCCGTCGAGCGCCGCGAAATCCGCCGGTGCGCGCGGCGGCGTACGGCGCGCCATGTAGCGGGGCGCGGCGACGGCGACGATGTGGACGGGCCCCAGCGCGCGCGCAACGAGGCCGGAGGCGATGGGAAAGCCGCCGCCGATCGCGGCGTCGAAGCCCTCGCCGACGAGGTCGACCTGGCGGTTGTCGAAGTGGAGGTCCGGCGTGATCCGTGGATAGGCCGCGACGAAGTCGCCGAGCAGCGGCACCACGAAGCGGCGGCCGAACGCATGGCCGACGGTGACCTTCAGCGTGCCCGCGGGATCGCGGTCGACGCCGCGCGTACCGCCGACCGCATCGCGCAACGCGGCGAGCGGGTCCTGCACCTTCAGCAGGAAGCGCTCGCCGTGCTCCGTCAATGCGAGGCGGCGCGTACTGCGGTGGAACAGCCTGACGTGCAGGTCGGCCTCGAGGCGCGCGACGTTCTTGCTGATTGCCGCCGGCGTCAGGCCCAGCACGCGCGCGGCGGCGGAGAAGCTGCCCTGTTCGGCGGTCTGCACGAATGCGTTCAGCAACGCGAGGTCGGTGGGCATGCCGGATCGGATTTTCAACTGACGGTTGAAGCTCATTGTGCGCCGAGCGCACTAGTCCCGGCAAGGCGCCCGGAGCACACTCGGTCCCGGTACGTTCACCCCTCGGGAATCGGCATGCGAAGCTTCGTGGCGGCGGCACTGATGGCGACGGCAGCACTGGCGGCGAGCGCACCGGGGCGTGCGCAGGACTTCGCCTTCACGGGCTTCACGACGACGTCGATCACGACGAACGGCGTCACGCTGTACGTGCGCCACGGCGGCCACGGGCCAGGCGTCGTACTGCTTCACGGCTATGGCGAAACCGGCGACATGTGGGCGCCGCTCGCACGCGAGCTCGCGCGCGACCACACGGTGATCGTGCCGGACCTGCGCGGCATGGGCTTGTCGTCGCAGCCGACCGCCGGCGGCTTCGACAAGAAGACGCAAGCCGCCGACGTGGCCGGCGTGATGACGGCGCTCGGCGTCGAGCGCGCCGACGTCGTCGCCCACGACATCGGCAACATGGTCGCGTTCCAGTTTGCCGTTCGCTATCCGGAGCGCGTGCGTCGGATGGTCTACATCGACGCGCCGGTGCCCGGCGTCGGGCCGTGGGACGAGATCCTGAAGAACCCGCTGCTGTGGCACTTCCGCTTCGGGGGCCCGGACATGGAACGCCTCGTGGCCGGCCGCGAGCGCATCTACCTCGACCGTTTCTGGAACGAGTTCTCCGCCAATCCCGCCAACTTCACGGAGGCGGCCCGCGAGCACTATGCGGAGCTGTACGCGCGGCCCGGCAACATGCACGCGGGGTTCTCGCAGTTCGCGGCCTTCGACCAGGACGCGAGCGACAACCGCGCGTTCCTGGCGGCGGGCAAACGCCTGAAGATGCCGGTGCTGGCCCTGGGTGGCGAGAAGTCGTTCGGGCCGACGATGGCCGTCGTGATGAACGCGGCCGCGGACAACGTCACCGGCGGCATCGTGCCCGCGTCCGGGCACTGGATCATGGAAGAGAACCCCCAGGCGACGATCGCGCTCGTCCTCGCGTTCCTCGGCAGCGGCCGCAGCTGAACGGCAAACCGGCACGCACGCGGGGCGGGCCTCGCTGCCCCCGTCGCGTGCGGGTTGCATCGCGGAGAGCGGGTTGGCGATAATCACCCCTCCCGACTGCCAGCGACGCGTGTCCGATGCGCCATGCCACTTGCGGCGCCAGCGCGCCTTCCCGTTCCCCTGTTTTGCGTTGCGCCGGCCGGCGGTGCGTGGCGTTGGCGTGCGCATGGTTCGCGGCAGCAGGCGTCGCGTTCGCCGCGTCGGCGGCGCCCCGGACGGCGGCGAACCGCGTAATCCTGCCGGACACGGTCGCGCCGGTCGCGTACCGGATCGACATCACGCCCGACGCCGCGGCGCTCGCGTTCACGGGGACCGTCGAGATCGACATCGTGGCACGCGCCGCCACGCGCACGGTGACGCTCAACAGCCTGGACCTCGTCATCGAGCGCGCGACGGCTGATGCGCTCGCGACGCCGGCCGCCGTCGGCTACGACGTACGCCGCCAGCGCGCGACGTTGACGTTCGCGCACCCGCTCGCTGCGGGACGCCACACGCTGCGCCTCGCCTACCGCGGACGCATTGCCGACAGCCCCTCGGGCTTCTTCCATCTCGACTACCGTGGCGAGCATGGCGACGCCCGCGCGCTGTACACGAAGTTCGAGAACTCGGACGCGCGACGCTTCGTGCCGTGCTGGGACGAGCCCGCGCGCAAGGCAGTGTTCACGCTGGCGACAACGGTACCCGCGGCGCAGATGCCGGTCTCGAACATGCCGGTGGCCGCCACGGAGACCCTTGCGGACGGCCGCAAGCACGTGCGCTTCGCGCCGACGCCGCCGATGTCGACGTACCTGTTGTTCCTGGCGGTCGGCGATTTCGAGCGCGTGCATCGCGACGTCGGCGGCGTCGACGTGGGTGTCGTCGTCCGGCGCGGGCAAGCGCCCGCGGCCGCCTATGCGCTGGACACCCTGGCCACGGTGCTCCCGTACTACAACGACTATTTCGGCACGCCGTATCCGTTGCCCAAGCTCGACATCGTCGGCGGGCCCGGGGGCAGCCAGCGCTATGCGGCGATGGAGAACTGGGGTGCCATCTTCGTCTTCGAGCAGTCGCTGCTGGTCGATCCGCGGATCTCGTCGGAGCGCGACCGGCAGGACGTGTTCACCGTGTTGACGCACGAGGTCGCGCACCAGTGGTTCGGCAACCTGGTGACGATGGCGTGGTGGGACGACCTGTGGCTGAACGAGGGCTTCGCCACGTGGATCGAGACCAAGGTCGCCGCGCACTTCCATCCGGACTGGTACCCATGGCTCGACAGCCTGTCGTGGCTGCAATGGACGATGACGGTCGACGCGCGGCGCGGCACGCACCCGGTGGTGACGCCGATCGACGACGTACTCGCCGCCGACGGCGCGTTCGACACGATTACGTACGGGAAGGGCGCCGCGGTCATCCGCATGATCGAGGCGTACGTCGGCGCGCAGGCGTTCCGGGACGGCGTGCGTCGATACATCGATGCGCATCGCTACGGCAACACGGTCAGCGATGATTTCTGGCGCGCGCTGGACGCTGTGCTGCCGCAGCCGATCCTGCCGCTGGCCCACGACTTCACGTTGCAGGCGGGCGTGCCGCTGGTGTCGGAGCTGTCGTTGCGCTGCGCGAATGGCCACAGCGTCGTGGGGCTGGCGCAGGGCCGCTTCGCGGTCGACGCGGAGGCGGGCGGCGCGCGGATGTGGCGGGTGCCGGTCACCGTGGCGACGCCGGACGCGCAGCCTGCAACCGCGATCGTGCGCGGCCAGCGTGCAACGCCGGTGACGACCGCAGGATGCGGGCCGCTGGTGATCAACGCGGGACACACCGGCTACTACCGCGTCCGCTACGGCGACGGGAACTTCGCCGCCATCGTCGCCCGCTACGCAGCGCTGGCGCCCGAGGACCAGCTCGGCATCCTCGGCGACACGTTCGCGCTTGCCTACAACGGGAACATGGCGATGGGTCCGCTGGTCGCGCTGTTGCGCGCGGTACCCGCCGACGTCAATCCCGCGGTCGCTTCGTACCTCACGTACCAGATGAAGGCGCTCGACAGCTTGTACACCGGCTTGCCCGGGCAGGCGGCATTCCGCGCCTATGCGCGAACCGTCATGGCGCCGGTGCTGGCCCGGATCGGGTGGGACGCTGCGCCGGGCGAAGGCGACGCGATCGCGACCTTGCGCAGCGAGGTGATCGAGACCCTTGCGGCCCTCGACGACGCCACGGTGGTCGCGGAGGCCCGGCGGCGGTTCGACGCGTTCCGCGCGCAGCCCGCCACGCTTCCCGCGAGCTTGCGCGAACCCGTCTTCTCCACCGTTGCGATGCACGCCGATGCCGCGACCTGGGACGCGATGCACGCACTTGCGCGCGCCGCCGGCAACGACGTCGAGCGGCGCGACTACTACGTCTATCTTGCGCAGGCGCGCGACGCGGGCCTGGCCGATCGCGCGCTCGCGCTGGCGGTGTCCGGCGAGCCGCCCACCGGCACCGCACCGCAGATGTTGCGGCGGGTGGCGGACCAGCATCCGGACCGTGCATTCGCATTCGTCGTGCTTCGCTGGGACCAGGTCGCGCCGCACCTGGAACCCGGCAGCCGCGAGCGCTTCGTCGCGAGGCTTGCGTCCCAGGGCCGTGACCTGGCGATGATTCCCAAGCTCGAAGCCTATGCGCGCGACCATGTGCCGGCGGGCGCGCGGCAGGATGTCACGAAGGCGGAGGCCGCGATCCGCTATGCGGCGGATATCCGGCGCACACGACTTCCGGAGCTGGATCGCGCGGTCGCGGAAGTGCGCTGACCCGTACGGGTGGGCGCAGGGGACCGTTTCAGGGCGCCGGGTCGGCGGGCCCGGCCCCGCGGCGGTTTAATCTCAACCAGATAGTTGACAATCGAATGCGGTCGGCCTATATTCAACCGCATGGTTGAATATAACGACGCGACGCTCGACACGCTGTTCCATGCGCTGGGCGATTCCACCCGGCGCGGGATGCTCCACGAACTCGCCGGCGGCGAGCGCACCGTGGGCCAATTGGCCGAGCCGTACGCGATGTCGCTCGCAGCTGCCGCCAAGCACATCCAGGTGCTCGAAGGCGCGCGGCTCGTGCACAAGGAACGGCGGGGCCGCATGCACGTCTGCCGGCTCGAGCCGCAGGCGTTGCGCCGCGCGTCCGATTGGCTCCGCTACTACGAACGCTTCTGGAACACGCGCCTCGACGTCCTCGAGAACCTGCTCAGGGACGCGGACGCCAAGGCTTCCTCCACGGGCGCCGCGGGCACCAGGGCCCCGCGCCGCACGCCACCCCCACCGAAAGGAAAACGATCATGACCACAGCACAAGCGACTCCCACGACCTCCGCCATCCAGTCGCGCGCGCCGTTCGGCACCGCGCTCGACGCCTCCACGGTCCGCATCGAGCGCCGGCTGCCGGGCCCGATCGAACGCGTGTGGCGCTACCTGACGGAAAGCGAGCTGCGCAACCAGTGGCTCGCGTCGGGCGACATGGTGCTGGAGCCGGGCGCCCGGTTCGAGCTCACGTGGCGCAACGACCGGTTGTCCGATCCCACCGACACGCGCCCGGAAGGCATGAGCGCGGAGCATCGCGCGACGTGCGAGATCCTGGAAGTGGACCCGCCGCGCAAGCTGCGCTACCGGTGGGACGAAGCGGGCGAGGTCACGATGGAGCTCGTGCCGGAAGGCAAGGACGTGCTGCTGACGCTGACGCATCGCCGGCTCAGCAACCGCAGGCTGGTGCTCGGCGTTTCCGCCGGCTGGCACGTGCACCTCGACATCCTCGCGGCGCGTCTCGCGGGAACGCAACCGCCGTCGCTGTGGCGCGAATGGTCGGCGTTGCGCGCGGAGTACGAGCGCCGCGTCCCGCAATGATCGCGCGCTAACCGCGGCGGTTGCCGCCGGCGTTGAGCTCGGCCCAGTCGAGCTCCTGCACCAGCGCGCGATACGCGTCGTCGCCGATGACTTCATCGCGGCGCAGCTCGAACGCCCGCTGCTGCGCGGCGGCGATCGCCTGCCGGCGCAGCGGCCCGCCGGGGACGTCGTCGCCGGCGCCGTCCTCCGCTGCCGGGTCCTGCGCGCGCGTGATCACCGCGTGGTATTCCTTGCGCAGGATCGCCGCGGCGTTCGAGTCGTCGTCCCGGATCGATGCGAGCAGCGCACCGTACACCTCGACGCGGCCCAGGCGTACCTCGCGCGCGACCAGGTTGTCATCGACGAGTCCGACATGCCGGATCAGCGGCGCGATCGTCAGGCCCTGCAGCACCAGCGTGCCGAGCACCACCGCGAACGCGCACAGCAGGATCAGGTCGCGGTACGGGAACGGCGTGCCGTCGTGCAGCGTCTCGGGAATCGCGAACGCCGCGGCGAGCGTCACGATGCCGCGCATGCCCGCCCACGCCAGGACGACGGCGTTGCCGGCGCGCGGCAGCGGGCGCCCGTCGCCGACGCGCGCGAGCCGCCGGCGCTTCAGCACCGAATAGGTGATCACCCATGCAAAGCGCGCGACGATCGTCACGCCGAGCACGACGAGCGCGGTGACCAGCGCGTCGAGGTGATGGCTGTCGGTGGCGAGCCGGCCCCAGATCGGGCGCAGCTGCATGCCGATCAGCACGAACGCGAATGCGTTCAGCACGAACACCACGGCTTCCCATACCGCGAGGATGGGTACGCGCATCTGCGCCGGCATCCGGTTGCCGCGCCGCGCGATGGTCATCGCGAACGCCACCATCGTCAGGATGCCGGACAGCCCGAGCGCCTCGGCCGCGATCCATACGCCGAACGTCGTCGCGAACTGCACGACCAGCGAGATCGGCACGTCGCGCAGCGTGCCCATCAGCGGGCGCAGCAGCAGCGCGGCCGCGATGCCTGCGGCGACGCTGCCGAACACCGTCAACAGGAACACCGGCGCGAAGTCGGCCCAGCCCAGGTGCCCGGCCAGCATCGCCATGATCGCGAGCCGGTAGACGAGCAGCGCGCTCGCGTCGTTGAGCAGGCTCTCGCCTTCGAGGATCTTGAGCAGCTTGTGCGGCAGGCCGACCTGGCGCATCACCGCGGTGGCCGCCGCGGCGTCGGGCGGTGCGACGATCGCGCCCAGCGCGATGGCGACGGGCCACGGCATATCGGGGACGAGCCAGCGTACGACGCACGCGATCGCGACCACCGTGGTGCCGACCGCGGCGACCACGAGCCCCGCGACCGGCCGCCAGTTGAGCCGCAGGTCGCGCAACGACGTGTCGTAGGCCGCGTCCATCAGGATGGGCGCGACGAACAGCGTCAGCGCGAGCTTGGGATCGAGCGTCCACATCGGGCTCGCCGGCACGAATGCGAGCAGCGCGCCGCCGAGCGCCAGGAAGGTCGGATACGGGGCACCCACGCGCCGCGCGAGCGCGGCCAGCAACGCGGCGCCAAGCAGCAGCACGATGATCCATTCGAAGGTCGCCATGATCGGTCGGGGAAGGGCGCCCATCGCGCCGGCCGCCAGTATCGACGGTCGCACGGTTCCACGCAGCGACCCGCTTGTCCCGGGGCGAATGCCGGGGTCGCATCAGAACGTTGCGTTGTCCCGGTTGCCCATGACATGTGCAGCCGATTTGGTGCGGAAGGCTGCACCGGTGACCGCATCCGGTGCATCGCGGACGTCGATCCGCAGCTCGCAGACCACCTGAATGGCTCCCTGCAACAGTCTGTATTTGCGCATGTTTTGTTAGTTCTTGTGCGCCGCAGCGTGTATGGCATGCCGGTTGCTAAGGGGGTGTTGACGCCTGGTTGCGATGGCGCAAGCCAGGACGTCGAAACTTTCTCGTGCACACAACGGCGTGTGCTCCCGCGGCCTGCGTGGCCGCACCAGCATCACGCGGATGCGAAGGTCCACGCGATGCCGACGATCCCGCAAGCGCACAACCCGCGCGGCGCCGGGCACGTCGATGTCATGGGAGCGTTGGCGTGCCATTACCTCAGGAAGGCAAGGTCGTACTGATCGGGGCCGGTCCCGGCGACGCGGAACTGCTCACGTTGAAGGCCGTGCGCGCATTGGCGCACGCGGATGTCGCGCTCGTCGACGATCTCGTCGACGACGCGGTGCTTGCGTGGCTCAAGCCGGGCGCGCGCGTCGTGCGCGTCGGCAAGCGGGGCGGCTGCGTGTCGACGCCGCAGCGCTTCATCGAGGCGCAGATGATCGCGCTGGCGCGCGACGGATTTTGCGTCGCGCGCGTCAAGGGCGGTGACCCGTTCGTGTTCGGTCGCGGCGGCGAGGAGCGCGACGCGCTGCTGCGTGCCGGCGTCGACGTCGAGGTCGTTCCCGGCGTGACCGCCGGCACCGGCGTTCCCGCGGCGCTGGGCATTCCGGTCACGCATCGCGACGACGCCTCCGGCGTCACGTTCATCACCGGCCACCGCCGCGACGGCGCCCTGCACGATTGGCCGGCGCTCGTGCGCAGCGGCACGACGCTGGTCGTCTACATGGGTGTCGCTGCGCTGGACGCGATCGTCCGCGCGCTGCTCGATGCCGGGATGGACGCGTCGATGCCGGTCGCGGTGATCCAGGATGGAACCTTGCCGCGCATGCGCGCGACGGTGGCCACGCTGGCCACCGTGCAGGCATCGGTGCGGGCGGCCGGGCTCGGCAGCCCGGCGCTCGTCGTCGTCGGCGACGTCGTCCGCCACGCGCAGCTCCCTGCGCTGGCCGCCACCGCGCGGAGGGTCGCATGAGCGATGACGCGCCGCGGCAGCGGCTGGTCGTTGTCGGCAACGGCATGGCCGGCATCCGCACGGTCGAGGAATTGCTGGCACTCGCGCCCGACCAGTACGCCATCACGGTGTTCGGCGCCGAGCCGCATCCCAATTACAACCGCATCCTGCTGTCGCCAGTGCTGGCGGGCGAGAAGACGTTCGCCGACATCGTCATCAATGACTTCGACTGGTATGCGCGCCACGGCATCCGGCTGTTGCTGAACCGCACCGTCGTGAACGTCGATCGCGCGCGGCGCCTCGTGGTCGCCGACGACGGGACGGCCGTGCCCTACGACCGCCTGCTGATCGCGACCGGATCCACGCCATTCATCCCGCCGATCCCGGGACACGGCCTGCCGGGCGTGCTCGCGTACCGTGCGATCGAGGACACCGACGCGATGATCGAGGCCGCACGCGTGCACCGGCACGCCGTCGTCATCGGCGGCGGCCTGCTGGGACTCGAGGCGGCCAATGGGCTCAAGCGCCGCGGCATGGATGTGACGGTCGTGCATCTCGCCGATTGGCTGATGGAGCGCCAGCTCGACGACACGGCGGCTGCGCTGCTGCAGCAAGCGCTCGAGTCGCGCGGCATCGCATTCCGCACGCACGGCGAGACGCGCGAACTGGTCGCGGGCGAGTCGGGTCGCGTGGCGGCGGTCCGCCTGGCCGACGGCGAAACGCTCCCCGCGGAGCTCGTCGTGATGGCGGTGGGCATCCGGCCCAACACGGCGCTGGCCGAAGCGGCAGGCCTCGCGTGCCAGCGCGGCATCCTGGTCAGCGACACGATGCAGACGTACGACCCGCGGATCTACGCGGTGGGCGAGTGCGTGGCGCACCGCGGCGTGACGTATGGCCTCGTCGCGCCGCTCTACGAGCAGGCGCGCGTCTGCGCGAACCACCTGGCCGCGCTCGGCTACGGCCGCTACGCCGGCTCGGTGACGTCGACCAAGCTCAAGGTCACCGGTGTCGACGTGTTCTCCGCCGGCGATTACATGGGCGGCGACGGCACCGAGGCGATCGTGCTGCACGACGCGAAGGGCAGCGTCTACCGCAAGCTCGTGCTGAAGGACGATCGGATCGTCGGCGGCGTGCTCGTCGGCGACACGACCGACAGCGGCTGGTACTTCCAGATGCTGCGCGAAGGCCGCAGCGTGGCCGAGTGGCGGCACCGGTTGCTGCTCGGGCGCGCGGGCTGTGTGCCGGGTGAAACGGGCAGCGACGTCGCGAGCCTGCCGGACACCACTGAAATCTGCGGTTGCAACGGCGTATGCAAGGGCAAGATCGTGGGCGCCATCACCACGCAGAAGCTGACGACGCTGGACGACGTCCGCAAGCACACGAAGGCTTCGAGCTCCTGCGGCTCGTGCACGGGCCAGGTCGAGGCGCTGCTCGCGGCGACGCTCGGCGGCAGCTACAAGCCCGCCGACGCTTCGCGCAAGCCGCTGTGCGCATGCACCGGACACACGCACGAGGAGGTGCGCGCCGCGATCCGCGAGCAGAAGCTGCTCACGATCCCCGAGGCGATGGAGTTCCTGGGCTGGAATTCGCCGGACGGCTGCGCGACGTGCCGCCCGGCACTCAACTACTACCTCGTCTGCGCGTGGCCGCACGAAGCCGTCGACGATGCGCAGTCGCGCTTCGTCAACGAGCGCGTGCACGCCAACATCCAGAAGGACGGCACGTATTCGGTCGTGCCGCGGATGTACGGCGGCGTAACCACGCCGGACCAACTGCGCCGCATCGCCGACGTTGCGGACAAGTACCGCATCCCCACCGTCAAGGTGACGGGCGGCCAGCGCATCGACCTGCTCGGCGTGCGCAAGGAGGACCTGCCGCGCGTGTGGGCGGATCTGGACATGCCGTCCGGCTATGCGTACGCGAAGGCGCTGCGTACCGTGAAGACGTGCGTCGGTTCCGAGTGGTGCCGCTTCGGCGTGCAGGACTCGACGAACATGGGCATCGACCTCGAGCACGCATTCGACCGGATGTGGACCCCGCACAAGGTCAAGATGGCCGTGTCCGGCTGCCCGCGCAACTGCGCCGAGTCCGGCATCAAGGACGTCGGCATCATCGGCGTCGAATCGGGATGGGAGATCCACGTCGCCGGCAACGGCGGCATCCGCACCGAAGTTGCGCAGCTCCTGTGCAAGGTGAAGACGCGCGACGAGGTGCTCGAGTACGCGGGCGCGTTCCTGCAGCTCTATCGGGAGGAGGCGCGCTACCTCGACCGGACGGTGCACTGGGTCAGGCGCGTGGGCCTCGACTACGTGAAGCAGCGCGTGGTCGACGACGCGGACGGCCGTCGTGCGCTGTACGCGCGGCTGCTCGATGCGGTCGCCGGCCAGCCGGACCCATGGGCCGCGCGTGCGGAAGGCGCACAGGCGCGCGAGTTCGCGCCGATCGCGCCATGAGCGACGCCGTGGAAACCTGGACGAACGTCGGCCGGCTCGAGGACATCCCGCGCCTGGGCGCGCGCGTGTACCGCAGCGCGCGGCATGGCGACATCGCGATCTTCCGCACGGCTGCTGACGGCGTGTTCGCGCTGCTCGATCGCTGCCCGCACAAGGGCGGTCCGCTGTCGCAGGGGATCGTGTTCGGCGAGCAGGTGGCGTGTCCGCTGCACGGCTGGACGATCGGCCTCGCGGACGGCGCAGCGGTCGCGCCGGATCGGGGCTGCGCACGGCGCTTCGCGGTGCGCGTGGACGCGGGGCAGGTGATGTTGCAGGTGGACAGGCGGGTGCAGGACGAGCCGGAGGTGGAGCGATGCGTCAGCCAGGCAACCTGAAGATGGTCGTCTCTCCGAGCGCACCCCCGCCGTCGCCGGCGGCGCGGCTCGCGCTCGAGGCGCGCCGGCGCGAGATGGACGGCGTACGCCGGCTTGCGGCACGCGTCGAGCTCGCGCGCGCGCTCGGCGCGCTGATCCACGCGCTGCAGCGCGAGCGCGGTGCATCGTCGATCTACGTCGCGTCCTGCGGCCTTCGCTTTGCCGAAACGCGGCGCGCGATGATGGCCGATTCGCTTGCGGCGGAGGCGCACGTGCGCGCGCTGTTCGATGCGCAACAGGGGCCGGAGCAAGGGGCCAGTGCGCGGATGCTGGCGCTGATGGCCTGGGTGACGCTGGGCATGGAGGCCATGCGAGAGCTGCGCGGGCGCATCGAGCGCCGCGCGCTCAGCGCGCACGAGGCCGTGGCAGCCTTCAGCACGTTCATCGGCGGCCAGATCGAGCTGATCGTGCACATGGCCGACGCCGCGCAGCTGCCGGGCGTCTCCAACTTGCTGGTAGCGTTCGTCCACCTGGTGCAGGGCAAGGAGGAGGCGGGGCAGGAACGTGCGGTGGGCGCGCTGCTGTTCGCGTCGACGCAATGCACGCTGCCCCACCAGCAGCGCGTCGTGCACCTGATCGAGGCGCAGGAGCGCAACCTCGCCGTCTTCGCGCGCTTCGTCGACGCGCCGTTGCGCGAGCGCTGGGAGGCCGAGCAGCTCGGTGCCAACACGTCGCGGCTCGAGCGGATGCGCCGCGCGCTGTGTACGGCACGCGCAGGCGCGGCGCTCGAACCGCGTCAGAGCGACGTGTGGTTCGAGGTATGCACGGGTCGCATCGACATGCTGTGGACGCTCGAGCTCGCGCTGGTCGAGCGGCTCCGCGAAGCCTGTGACGCGGAGATCCGGGCTGCCGAGCGGGATCTCGAGGATTCCGAGGGCATGTCGCGCGCGCTGCGCGATCATCCGCCCGCGCGCTCGCAGCACGCGGTCGAGCGCTTCTTCGACATGGCCGGCCCCGCGACGCGCGCGCCCGAACCGCCGCAGGCCGACGGGGGCAAGGCCGGTTCACTGCTCGATCTCGTGCATGCGCAGGCGGCCCGGATGGCGGCGATGGAAGGCGAGCTGGTGGATGCCCGCCGCGCGCTGCACGACCGCAAGGCGATCGAGCGCGCGAAGGGCGTGCTGATGACACGGCTCGGCATGACCGAGGAGGCGGCGTTCCGCGCGCTCCAGAAGACATCGATGGACCAGAACCGCCGCATGGTCGACGTGGCGGAAGCGACGCTGTCGCTGCCGGACGAGGCGTTCGCGCAGCTGGCGGCATCGCAGCACGATTGAAGCAAGCGCGGCATCGGGCTAACGGCGGCTCGAGGCGAAATGGGCGTGCACCCCGTCCAGCGGGCGGGGTCGCGCGATCGCAACATCCAGACGCAAAGGAATGCTCATGGCTTACCTCGCTCCTGCCGAATATGTCACCAAGATGGTTGACGCCGGCGAATCCAAGCTCGTCATGTCCACCCGCGACACGCTGATCCGCGCCTACATGGCCGGCGCGATCCTCGCGCTCGCGGCGGCCTTCGCAGTAACCATCACCGTCAATACCGGCAACGCACTGGCCGGCGCATTGCTGTTCCCCGTCGGCTTCGTGATGCTGTACCTGATGGGCTTCGATCTGCTGACCGGCGTGTTCACGCTGGCGCCGCTCGCCGTGATCGACAAGCGGCCGGGTGCCACGTGGGCAGGCGTCGGCCGCAACTGGGGACTGGTATTCGTCGGCAACTTCGCCGGTGCGCTGACCGTCGCCGTGTTCATGGCGATCATCTCGACGTTCGCGTTCAGCGTGGCTCCGGACGCCGTGGGCCAGAAGATCGGCCACATCGGCGAAGCGCGCACGCTCGGCTACGCCGCCCACGGCGCCGCCGGGATGCTGACGCTGTTCATCCGCGGAGTCATGTGCAACTGGATGGTGTCGACGGGCGTCGTCGCCGCGATGATGTCGACGACGGTGCCCGGCAAGGTCATCGGCATGTGGATGCCGATCCTCGTCTTCTTCTACATGGGCTTCGAGCACTCGGTCGTGAACATGTTCCTGTTCCCCAGCGGCCTGATGCTGGGCGGCAACTTCACGCTGCTCGACTACTTCATCTGGAACGAAATCCCGACCATCGTCGGCAACCTCGTCGGCGGCCTCACGTTCGTCGGTGCCACGCTGTACACGACGCACTACAAGACCGCGCCGCAACGCCGCAGCATTCCCGTGGCCGTGGTGCCGCAGCGCGTCGCGGCCTGATCGCAAGCGCGCCGGACGCCGCCCCCGGGCGTGGCCCCGGGGACGGCGGTTGCCATCGCAACCTGATGGGTCTCGCGTCGCTCAGCGCACGCCGCCCGACGCGACCAGCTTCTCGCCCGTCATCCAGCGCGAGTCGTTGGACGCGAGGAACACGGCGACGTCGGCGATGTCGTCCGGCTGGCCGAGGCGGCCCAGCGGAGTCTCCGTGACGACCTGTTGCGCGAACTCGGAACCGATGAACCCTGCCGTATGCGCCCCCTCGGTCTCGACCATGCCCGGGTTGATGCTGTTGACACGGATCCTGCGCGGGCCGAGCTCGTGCGCGAGGACGCCGGTGATCGCGTCGACCGCGCCCTTCGTCGCCGTATAGACGGCGCTGTTGGCCGGATGGATCTGCGTGACGACCGAGCTCACGTTGATGATGCTTCCACCTTCGCCGAGGTGCTTCGATGCCGCCTGCGTCACCAGCAGCAGGCCCAGCACGTTGGTGTCGAAATGGCGGTGGAAGTGTTCCGGCGTGATGGCTTCGATCGGCGAGAATTCGTACACGCCCGAGTTGTTGACGACGATGTCGAGGCGGCCGAACTGCGTGACGGCGGCGTCGACGATTGCCTTCGCGCCGGCCTGCGTCGCCACGTTGCCCTGGACCGCGATCGCCTTGCCGCCTCCCTTGCCGATGGCGGCGACCACCGCATCCGCGCCCGCCTTGCTGGACGCGTAGTTGACGACGACCGCCGCGCCCTCGGCGGCCAGCGCCTTGGCGATGGCCGCGCCGATACCCTTGGATGCGCCGGTGACCACGGCCACCTTGGCTTGGAGCTTGCTCATGTTCGATGCCTTTGCGAAAAAGTGGAATGTCGGGGTGTACGGGCCGAACGCGGTGCGCCGCGGCCCGCCATGGGGACCTCGCGGCTCCCATAGTCCCGGATATACGAACTATTGAACCAGCTTTCAAGGGGCTCTATATTCATTTCATGAGGCCGCTGTTCCATCCGACGACCGACCAGATCACCGTGGAGGGCATCCTGCACGCCCTCTCAGACCCGGTCCGGGCCGCGATCTTCGCGGAGATCGCGGGCGCGTCGTGCCCGATGACCTGTTCCGCCTTCCTGACGATCAAGGACCGCGACATCCCCAAGTCCACGCTGTCGCAGCATTTCAAGGCGCTGCGCGACGCGGGACTCATCCATTCGGAACGGAGCGGGGTGGAGATGCGCAATACGTCGCGGTGCGCCGACGTGGACAAGCGGTTTCCCGGCCTGTTGCCGGCGGTGCTGGCTGCGCATGCCCGCCAGCGGGTCATGCCCAAGCGCCGCTGACCGGACAAAAGGCAAGCCCGCCGAATACGCGGCGGGCTGAAGCCTTCGCTGCTCGCGGATCGCGTCGGTTACACCCGCGGCTCCCCCTGTGAATTGACGAGTATCGTCGCGCCCGGCGCGCTGGTCATCTGCACGTGGTGCTGGTAGCCGCCGAAGTCGTACGTCACGTCCCAGTAATCGAGGCGCGGCGAGCCGGCGACCGTCGTGCAACGTTGCACGTCCTGCGTGGTGACGCCGCCGGTGCCGGTGTTGGCGCCGACGACCGCGCCCGTCGCGGCGCCGAGACCCGTGGCCAAGTCCTGCCCGCGACCGCTGCCGATCTGGTGGCCAAGCACGCCGCCGATCACGCCGCCAACGATGGCGCCCGGCACGTTCACGCCGCCGCTACCGGTATCGACGACTTGGCGTTCCACCCAGCAACGTTGCTCGGGCGGGCCGACGACCGCGCGCACCGACGTGACCGGGGCGTTGTACAGCGTTTCACCCGGGCGCCGATGGTAGTCATACGCCGGCGGGGCATAGCCCGGCGCGGGGTAGGCGGCAGGCGCAGCGGCAAGCCGTTGCGCGTCCTCTGCGCGACGTTGCGCGTCGAGGGCTTGCGCCTGGGCCGCCGCCGCCTGTTGCTGCGTCATGTCGGCGCGCATCCGCGCGTCCATGGCGTTCTGTTGTGCGGCCATCGCCGCCTGTTCGCTGCGCACCTTGGCGATGTTCTGCGCGGCAACCGCCTGCTGGTCGGCCCGCACGGCGAGCTGGTGCACGTCGTCGTAACGGCCCCCGCCCGCTTCGAGCGCGTCGGCCTGGTGCAACGTCGTGGCGGCCTGGTCGAATTCGGTCGGCGCGTACATCGCGACCTGAGGGTTGCGGCGCGCGGCGTCCAGCGCCACGTGGGCCTGGTCGAGCGTCGGATCGTGCGCCGGGTAAGTGGCACAGCCCGCGGCGGCGAGGACCGCCAGCGTGATGCCGAAAGATGCAGAGCGTTTGAACACGATAGCCTCCTGCGGACTCCGGTTGAGGGTCGATGAATGTGCACGGCGCAGCGCGCCATGCGTGACCCCGAGGCTATGTGAGACGCGCGTGCAAGAAAGTCGGGGAGCGTCCGATATCGGTGTCGCGCCGCTGCTGACGACGGTTCTTTTAGCGGGGACCGGAACGGCCGGCGGGCCGTCCCGGATCACACACCGTCAGGCGCGGACGAACGCCAGCAGGTCCGGATTGATCACGTCCGCATGCGTGGTCAACATGCCATGGGGGTAGCCCTTGTAGACCTTCAGCGTGCCGTTCTTCAGCAGCTTGACCGACTTCATCGCGGAATCGGCGATGGGGACGATCTGGTCGTCGTCACCGTGCATGACGAGCGTCGGCACCGTGATCGCTTTCAAGTCCTCCGTCTGGTCCGTCTCGGAGAAGGCCTTGATGCCGTCGTAGTGGGCCTTGGCACTGCCCATCATCCCCTGGCGCCACCAGTTCTGCACGACCCCCGGATGGACCTTGGCGCCGTCGCGGTTGAAGCCGTAGAACGGTCCCGATGCCACATCGAGGAACATCTGCGCGCGATTGTCCGCGACGCCCTTGCGGAAACCGTCGAACGCTTCGATCGGCAGGCCTTCCGGGTTGCCGGGCGTCTTCAGCATCAGCGGCGGCACGGCGCTCACCAGCACCGCCTTGGCGACGCGACGACTCGGCTCGCCATGTCGCGCGACGTAGCGCGCCACTTCGCCGCCGCCGGTGGAGTGGCCGATGTGGACCGCGTTGCGCAAGTCCAGCGCTTCGGCGACCGCGAATGCGTCCGCCGCATAGTGGTCCATGTCGTGGCCTTCACTCACCTGGGCAGACCGCCCGTGCCCGCGGCGATCATGCGCGACCACGCGATAACCGTGCTGCACAAAGTACAGCATCTGTGCATCCCAGTCGTCGCTGGACAGCGGCCAGCCGTGATGGAACATGATCGGCTGCGCCGTCTTCGGGCCCCAATCCTTGTAGAAAATCGTAACGCCGTCCTTCGTGTTCACCGTGGGCACTGGAAACTCTCCTTGCGATGCATTGGCGGCCGTCGCCGCGGTTGGGGGCAAGGGTGGCGAGGTCGCCACCGTACGTACCGGCGAGCGCCGGGAAATCAGGCGGCCCAGCAAGCGCAGCCGAGCGCGCCCCAGAAACTCTTGAGGTCGGAGACGGGCAGGCGGCCGTGCCATGCGGTCGCGTGCTTGTGGCCGTGCACCGAACACGGATGGTCGCACGCGCATGTGACGATGGTGCGCGCCGTGACCGGCGGCCGCGCCGTGTCCGCCCACGCACCATACCCGCCGAAGTTGCGCACGGGTGACCAGTCGGGCATCGGCGGTGGCAGCGGGCGTTCGTCGTGCACCGCGAAGTCGCCCGCGCCGTAGACGACGGCGCCGCCGACGATCGTCAACAGCGACGTCGTGCCCGCGATCTCGTCTTCCGTGCACGCGAAGAAATCGCGATCGGGCACGACGAGGTCCGCCAGCTGGCCGGCCTCGATGCGTCCCTTGTTGCCGACGTCGTTGGAGAACCACGCGACATTCTCCGTCCACATCCGCAACGCGGCCTCGCGGTCGAGGCAGTTGCGCGGCGGATAGAGCTGCATGCCGCCGACCGTGCGGCCGGTGATGAGCCACGCGAGCGAGACCCACGGGTTGTACGACGCGACGCGCGTCGCGTCGGTGCCGGCGGAGACACGCACCCCTTTCTCGAGCATCCGCGCGATGGGCGGCGTGGCCTCTGCGGCGCCGTGGCCATAGCGCTCGACGAAATACTCGCCCTGGTAGGCCATCCGGTGCTGGACGGCGATGCCGCCGCCCAGCGCCGCGATGCGGTCGATCGACGCGTCGGAAATCGTCTCGCAATGGTCGAAGAACCAGTGCAGCCCGGCCAGCGGGATGTCCTGGTTCACGCGCTCGAATACGTCCAGCGCGCGGCTGATCGTCTCGTCATAGGTGGCGTGCAGCCGCCAGGGCCAGCGGTTCTGCGCGAGGATGCGCACGACGGCGTCGAGGTCGCGTTCCATGTCCGGCGGCATGTCGGGCCGCGGCTGCTGGAAGTCCTCGAAGTCGGCCGCGGAGAACACCAGCATTTCGCCGGCACCGTTGTGGCGGAAGTAGTCATCGCCTTGCTGGTACGTCGACGTGGCGGTCCAGCGGAGAAAGTCATCCTTCTCCTGCCGGGGCTTCTGCGTGAACAGGTTGTACGCGAGGCGCACGGTGAGTTGGCCCGCAGCGGCCAGCTCCTGGATCACGGCGTAGTCCTCGGGATAGTTCTGGAACCCGCCGCCGGCGTCGATGACGCCGGTGACGCCCAGCCGGTTGAGTTCGCGCATGAAATGACGCGTCGAGTTGAGCTGGTAGTCGTGCGGCAGCCTGGGGCCCCGCGCGAGCGTGGCATAGAGGATCGCGGCGTTGGGCTTGGCCAGCAGCAGCCCGGTGGGATTGCCGGCGCTGTCCTTGACGATCTCGCCGCCGGGTGGCGCGGGGGTATCGCGCGTGTAGCCCACCGCGCGCAGCGCGGCCCCGTTCAGCAGCGCGCGGTCGTACAGGTGGAGGATGAAGACGGGCGTGTCGGGCGCCACGGCATTCAGTTCGTCGATCGTCGGCAGCCGTTTCTCGTTGAACTGGTGCGCGGTGAAGCCGCCGACGACGCGCACCCACTGCGGCGGTGGGGTGATCGCGACCTGCCGCTTCAGCATCGCCATCGCGTCCGCGAGGCTGGTCACGCCGTCCCAGCGCAATTCCAGGTTGAAGTTGAGCCCGCCGCGGATGACGTGCGTGTGGTTGTCGATGAGTCCCGGCAACACGCGAC